>NZ_OY787459.1:0-147500 GCF_963678865.1 Maridesulfovibrio sp.
TGTTACCCTCGCCCCTTTGAAAGTACGTAATGTACCCAAGGCTGAGGCCGAGGAAACAGCTCTTTATCTTCTTGAAAGGGTGGGCATTAACGATCAGGCCCATAAATACCCCGCAGAACTTTCCGGTGGACAGCAGCAGCGCGTTGCTATTGCCAGAGCTTTGGCAATGAAGCCCAAAGCCATGCTGTTTGACGAACCTACTTCCGCACTGGACCCGGAAATGATTAACGAAGTTCTCAATGTTATGAAGGATCTCGCCCGCGAAGGCATGACCATGCTTTGCGTGACCCACGAAATGGGCTTTGCCCGGGAAGTGGCTGATCGCGTAATCTTCATGGATGGCGGTGAAGTTATTGAACAGGCTCCCCCGGAGGAGTTCTTCAAAAACCCCAAACATGAAAGAGCAAAAATGTTTTTGAAGGAGATTTTATAAGTGTCGCTCCTGTGGGCGATTTCGGTTGGTAACCTTAAATTTTTTCAGGAGGAACCTGATGAGAAGACTCTCAATTGTTGTTGCTATGGTTTTGGCGATGGCCCTTTGCGCATCTGTCGCAATGGCCGACAAGCTGCAGGAAGTTAAAGCCCGCGGTGTTTTGATGTGCGGTGTTAAAGATGCTGTTGTACCTTTTGGCTACATTGATGAAGATACCAAGAAGCTCGTCGGTCTGGATATCGACATCTGCAACTACATCGCCAAGGAACTGGGTGTGAAGGCTGAATTCAAGCCTGTAACTTCCGCTACCCGTATCCCCATGGTTGTTCAGGGTTCCATTGACCTCGCAGCAGCTACCATGACCCACAAGATTGCCCGTGACGACACCATCGACTTTTCCATCACTTACTTCATGGACGGTCAGAAGCTGCTCGTCAAAAAAGGTTCCGGTATCAAATCCGTTGCGGACCTGAAAGGTAAGAAAGTCGGTACTGCCAAAGGCTCCACCTCCGAGCAGAATATCCAGAATGCACAGCCCGATTGTAAAGTACTTTCCTTCGAAGGTTACCCTCAGGCAATGCTCGCTCTCAAGCAGGGTAAAGTAAAAGCGGTTACCACTGACTCCACCATCCTTCTCGGCCTTAAAAACTCCGACCCCAACCCCGAAAAGTGGGAAATCGTCGGCGAGTTCATCTCTCCCGAACCTTACGGTATCGGTCTGCCCGAGAACGAATCCAATTTCCGTGATGCAGTCAACACTGCTCTGATCAAAATGTGGAAGAGCGGCGACTACAAAAAAGCGTACACCAAATGGTTCGGTCCTGATACCAAGTACTACCTGCCCCTCACCTGGAACATGGAAGTATGGCCCTAAGCCGACTGCTTGAGGTTTTAGTTCTGTAAGATAACGGGAAGGCCGTGTGCGCACGGTCTTCCCGAAAACAACGGATAGATGTTTTGAATTATCAGTTTGATTGGAATCTGGTTCTCAGCGGACAATACGGGCAGTGGATTATCGATGGGGTCAAGGTCACCCTGCAGATATCTGCAGTGTCTATTGTATTTACACTGCTTCTTGGTACTATCGTCGCAGTTATGCGCATGTCCAAGTTCAAGCCCTTTGAATGGTTCAGCTTCGCGTTTGTAGAATTCTTCCGTAATACGCCTTTGCTGATTCAGATATTTTTCTGGTATTTCGGCTCATATTCCATCCTTCCCGAGGGGGTGAATGAATGGCTTTATGATCACGATTTCGAATTTGCGGCCGGGGTGATATCCCTGACTGTATACACTGCCGCGTTTGTGGCTGAGGAAATCAGGGCCGGGATCAACTCCATCCCCAAGAACCAGCTGGAAGCGTCCCGTGCGACCGGGCTTTCCTTTCTGCAGGCCTATCGCTACGTTATTTTGCCGCAGGCTTTCAGGATTATCATACCACCTCTTATTTCGCAGTCGCTGAACCTGATTAAAAACTCGTCACTGGTAATGACTATCGGGGTTATGGACCTTACCTACATGGCCCGCCAGATTGAATCCTATACCTTTCACGGATTCGAGGCTTTTACAGTGGCGACAGTTATCTATCTGTGTATCTCGCTGATCGTGTCACTCATGATCAATATGTATAACAAGCATTTCCTGCTGCAAATTAAATACTAGGAGTGGCGTCTCGTGCAATGGGATGTAGTTTGGAACAACTTTGATTATTTTCTCTGGGGCGCCTTCCCTGACGGACCTATCGGCGGTCTGGCTGCCAGTATTATTCTGGCCTTGCTCGGTATTTTCGGTGCTTTCTGGATAGGGCTTGCTGCCGGTTTGATGCGTCTTTCCCGCAACAGGGTGGTCAAGTCCATATCTGTTATCTATATTGAGGTCATACGCGGTGTGCCGCTGCTGATGCTGATTTTCTGGTTTTATTTTCTGGCGCCGGTTGTACTTGGGAATCCCCTGCCGGAATTCCACTGTGCCTTGATAGCTTTTATCGTTTTTACCGGGGCTTATATCGGTGAAATCGTAAAAGCAGGTGTTATCGCCCTGCCGAGAGGGCAGATGGAAGCCGCAAGGGGAACCGGTCTTTCCCATGTGCAGGCTATGCGGTATGTTATTCTGCCGCAGGCTCTGCGTAATATGATTCCCTCTTTTGTAAACCAGTTCGTTTCTCTGACTAAGGATACCTCGCTCGCCTACATTATCGGGGTGAACGAGCTGACCCGTACAGCCACACAGGTTAACAACAGGACCCTGTCGGCTCCCACTGAAATTTTTATTACTATTGCGATTCTTTATTTTATTGTCTGCTATGTACTGACTTGGACCAGCCGCCGCATGGAAGCACATATGGCCAAGTATCAGGCTAGAGACCGATAAGTAATTTTAATGAATATGAAATGGTTAGCCCCTGCTTCAAATGGAGCAGGGGCTTTCTTATGCTCTTTTGTAACTTTATTTTGACCGAAATTTCATATTGGACTAATGTCGTTCTAATGGGAAGTATGCTCTAGTTTTACCCTGCATTGGATTATGTCGGGTTGAAAACTGGCTTTGTTCAATTTTAACCCGGGAGACGGACATGGACAGAATCGACAACCTTGCTCCATACATTGACCATACTTTATTAAATGTATCGGCGGTTCCTGCGGATATTGAACGGCTTTGCCGTGAGGCGGTTGAGTATGATTTTGCGGCTGTTTGTGTTCATCCTTCCCATATAGCCAGAGCCGTGCAGCTGTTGGCAGGCGAAAGACCTCTGGTCTGTTCGGTAATCGGTTTTCCTTCAGGTTCTACCCTGCCGGAAGTTAAAATGCTTGAAGCCATGCGTGCAGTGGAAAAAGGTGCGCGTGAGCTGGATATGGTTGTTAACATAGGCGCCCTGAAGGCTGGTGACCGTAAAGCTTTCCTTAATGATATTTTTATGACGGTTGAAGGAGCCGGTGGAATTCCGGTCAAGGCCATTATAGAAACAGGACTGCTGGATGATGACCAGAAGAAGCTGGCTTGCGATCTGGCGGTGACAGCAGGGGCTTCTTTTGTTAAGACCTGCACCGGGTTTGCTCCCGGCTGTGCCTGTGTAGAGGATATCAAGCTTATGCGTTCTGTCGTCGGCGATGACGCAGGTGTTAAGGCCAGCGGGGGTATTAAAACATATGATCAAGCTAAGGAACTTTTGGAGGCCGGGGCCAGCAGGCTTGGCACTTCATCTTCCCTTGCAATAATGAGGAGATAGTTTTTGTCCGGGAAAATAGAACTCATGGCTGTGGCAAGGCCCGGTGATATAGAAAAAAAATCTTTTGAAATTATAGATTCTGAGGTCCCGGAACCACGCAAATTCGCTGGTATTGAATGGCAGATCGTAAGACGTATGGTTCATACCACTGCGGATTTTGAGCTGATTGATCTTGTGCGTTTTCATCCCGAAGCCGTTGCTTCCGGTCTTGATGCCCTGCGTTCAGGCTGTACCGTGGCCACAGATACTGAAATGGCCCGGTGCGGGATTCCAATGCGTAGAATGACCCCCCTCGGCTGCGAAGTACGTTGCCTTATGAATGATCCTGAGGTCATTTCTTCCGCGAAGAGAAATTCCACCACCAGAGCCCATGCTGCCATGGACCTTGCTGCGCACAGCATGCGGCCTGAAATCCATGTTATCGGAAATGCGCCTACAGCTTTGATCCGGCTGGTAGAGCTTGTGGAAGAGGGGATAATGAAACCTCCGGCTCTGGTTGTGGGCATGCCTGTGGGATTCGTAAATGCTGCAGAATCCAAAAAACTGCTCATGAACAGCGGGGGGCTTCCGTATATTACCATTGAAGGGCGCAAGGGAGGCTCTGCTCTTGCCGCATGTGTTATAAATGCACTTGCGAAGGTGGTTCTTGCAGAACGTAAACTTTCCGGGGAGATATAAGCCCTCAGGAAGATATTTTGTTTTGTTCTTTTCAGAATGAAAGATTATTAATTATAGACTTTGAAGGCTATTTGTGAAAACACTGTTTGAAGGAATCCTTTGTATTTTTAAAGTGATAATGATATTCTCGGTGCAATAAGGTATGTCTGACGATAAGTCTGTTTCAAAAAGATCCTTTTTCATATTCAAAAAAGGCGAAAGGTCCATATCACGTGACCTCTCAGCTTGTCTTGTTTTCGCTCTTGCCATAATTATAGGGTTGGTTACTGCTTACGAATATTTCAGTCGTTCAAAAATGTTGCGTCAGGAATTTGAAGATAAGGCAGATACCTATATAGAGCAGTTAGCCAAATCAGTTACTTTTCCTATCTGGAATTTTGATATGGGTTCGCTTAAGCATGTCTGTAGTGCCTATACCCAGAATGAACAGTTTTCCAAGCTCAAAATCATTGATGTAAACGGCGAAGTTCTCTTCAATTTTGTGCGTCCCGGTGAGGTTGGTGATGACTCTGTCGTCCGGGAACGCGACCTCTATATTTCCAAAGAAAAAATCGGGTCTATCCGTATGGAGCTGACCAGTCGCGTCTATCGCCGCAATCTGGATTGGATTCTTTTTGTTTCCAGCCTGACTTTTCTTATTTCTGTTGCAGTTATTTATATCATTACAGGCTTTTTAATTGATTATTTTATTCGCAATCCAATAGCCCGTTTGCGTAAGGGCATGGATAAAGTTGCCATGGGTGATTTCTCAGACCGCTTTGACGAATTTCAATACATAGAGCTTCTGGAGATCGGTTCACGTTTCAACCGCATGACTGAGGAAATTGCCAGCCGTGAGAGCAGGCTGGAAGAAGTGAACAAGGTGCTGCAGAGTGAAATCCACATGCGCGAAAAAGCGGCCCGTTCACTGGTGAAAAGTGAAAAGCGTTACCGGGCACTGGTTGAGACCACAGCGGAAGGATTTTTCATGATTGATGAATCCCTGATCCTGCTGGATGTAAACCCTGCTTTCTGTACCATGATCGGTTTAAACCGTGAGGATGTACTCGGAGTCGAAATCGGAGTTGTTCTCGGCAGCATTGCTGCTGACCGGTTTTGTCATGATAACACCCACGGCCATAGATTCGAGCTCAGCTTCGAGAACAGTAATGGTCGTGAAGTGGATATTTTTATCAACGCCACTAATCTTTTTGAAAACGATAACGTGAAGCTTACCTTTGCCTTTGTAACTGATATTTCCAGTTATAAAATGATGGAGAAGGCTTTGCGTGCTTCAGAGGAAGAGTACCGGACTATTGCCGAATATACCTTTGACTGGGAAATGTGGATAGGTCCCACAGGTGCGGTTAAATACGTCAGTCCTTCGTGTGAACGTATTTCAGGGTATCCCAAGGCTTATTTCATGGAGGGGCCGGTCAGGGTGGAGCACATCCTGCATAAGAATGACCGGGAATTCTGGTTGAAGGCCCTTAAGGGAAGTTTTCCGTCTCCGGATGGAACGGATATGCGGCTTTTTCGCCGGGACGGCCTTCTGCGCTGGGTCTCACTTACCGGTCATCAGGTTTTTGCCGATGACGGCACTTCACTTGGCTTGAGACTTTCCCTGCGCGATATTACCAAGCGTAAGTTTATGGAAAAGCAGTTGCAATATGAGGCTCTGCACGATCCTTTAACCGGCCTTGCCAACCGCACCCTTTGTTGTGACCGCATTCTGCAGGCAGTGGAGCGTTCCCGCCGCAGGGAAAATTATTTTTTTGCAGTCATTTTTATGGATTTGGACCGTTTCAAGATTATCAATGACAGTCTCGGTCATAATATCGGCGATAAGCTTCTGGTAGAGGTTTCCAAGCGTTTGCTTAAAACGATCCGCGAGCTTGATACTGTTTCCCGTTTCGGCGGTGATGAATTTATTGTTGTACTCGAAGAGCTGGCTTCACCGCGTGAGGGAATCCGCATCGTGCGGCGCATAAGAGACTGCCTGAACGGGCCTGCGCTCATTGATGGACACAAGATCAATATTGCCGCCAGTTACGGTGTTCTGCTCAGTCCTACCGAGTATGATAAGCCTGAAGCGATTATTCAGAATGCCAATGTTGCCATGCATCAGGCCAAGGAATCCGGCAGAGACAGGATCAAGGTATTCAATAAGAGAATGCTTGAGGAAGCTGTGCAGGCCATGCAGTTGGAAAGCGACCTGCGCGCGGCAATGCTTGCCGGGGATGAGTTGTATCTTGATTATCAGCCAATTTATTCTTTGAGTGACAATCGTGTTGTCGGTTTTGAAGCCCTCATCCGTTGGGATCATCCAAGTCGGGGGCTGGTAATGCCGGGAGAATTTATTCCTTTGGCAGAGGAGTCCGGACTTATCTTTGAGCTGGGAAGCTGGGTCATTACCGAGGCCTGCCGCCAGATGAAGGGCTGGCAGTCCAGCTATGAGAATGCTTCAGAGATGATGATGTCCATCAATATTTCGCCGCGTCAGTTTTCGCAGCCAGCGTTGGTCGATAATATTCTTTCCAAGCTCAACGAATTCGATCTTCCTGCTTCAAATCTTAAGGTAGAGATTACTGAAACTGCAATTATGGAAAGGGCCAAGCAGTCGGTTGATATGCTTAACCGTCTTAAGTCCGCCGGAGTGCTGGTTTCCATTGATGATTTCGGTACCGGCTATTCCTCCATGAGCAACCTGCAGGAATTTCCACTGGATCAGCTTAAAATTGATCTCAGTTTTGTGCGCAAGATGCATGAGTCTTCAGAAAACCTCGAAATCGTCAAGGCCATTGTCAACCTGGCCCATAATCTTGGCCTGAATGTTGTGGCTGAGGGGGTGGAAGATCTTCAGCAGCAGGAAGCATTGCGTGATCTAGGCTGTGAGTTCGGACAGGGGTATCTGTTTTCAAAACCCATCAGTAGGGAGAAAGTGGAAGTTTTTTTAAAGAACGGGGGTAGTTTCAATTAGATTGTTCTTTTATCTTTTTAGAATGCAGGAAAAGACCTTTGCATACGTTTTTTTCAGCAGTGTGCAGAAGAGTGCTTTCAGAATCATGCATTTGTTTTAAAATTAACAAGGGTCGGCTGTTTGCCGACTCTTTTTTTTATATTCTGTAGGTGATTGTGTAATCAATTAAAAGTCGTTGGCTGCATAATCTCCAATCTTATAGTAGATTATGTGTAAAGTATATTCATGTCAATTATGTAGGGCTTATTTTATAATATTGCCATAAAAGTTCTGATTCCTGTTGCATGTGCGGTATTACCATGCTAGGGCCGAATTTAGGTCCTGTTAAATTAATATTTAGCAAGGCAATCGGTTAGGCCTACCCGTTTCAAAGGGAGTGAAGGAACGGGTTTTAAAGTCATCCTCAACCTGGATCAGGTTATGAGTGTCAAACGCAAGGGAAATAGTACGGTTACGATTTTTCCGGATTGGTGTAAGGGATGCGGAATTTGCGCAGCGTTCTGTCCGGCAAAGGTCATGGAATTGAACGATCAGGGTAAAGCGGTCGTCGTCAGGGAAGAAGAATGTATCAATTGTGGATTCTGTGAACTGCACTGTCCGGATTTCGCGATTATGGTTCGCCCCAAGATTGATGACGAGATTCCAGCTGTATGCAGGGCTGTCCTTGAGAAGGCCGCCCGTAAAACAGATGGAGCCGCCGATTCCGGCGATGCTGCTGATAAAGCCGTTTCCGGTAAACAAAAGGTATAAGGTGAACTTCCATGGCCAGACCTAGAAAAAAGAGAAATAAAGAGATTTTCGCTCTGGGCAATGAGGCTGTTGTTGAAGGTGCACTTCTGGCAGGCTGCACTTTTTACGGCGGGTATCCAATTACTCCTTCATCGGAGATTATGGAGATTATGGCTCAGAGATTGCCGTTGATTCCCAACGGTGCATTTATTCAGATGGAAGATGAAATTGGCGGGCTTGGTTCAGTTATCGGTGCTTCATTGGCGGGAAGAAAAGCTATGACCGCAACATCCGGTCCCGGTTTTTCGCTTATGCAGGAGCATCTTGGCTACGGGTGCATCACCGAGACTCCGCTGGTAATCGTGAACGTCATGCGCGGCGGACCCAGTACCGGGCTCCCAACATCCCCGGCACAGGGAGATGTTCAGCAGGCTCGTTGGGGAACCCACGGTGACCATTCCATCATAGTGCTTTCAGCATCCAACGTTCAGGAATGCCTTGATAATACTATTGAGGCTTTCAACCTTGCGGAAAAATACCGCACTCCGGTAATTCTGCTCATTGACGAGATTACCGCCCATACCCGTGAGAAGATCATCATCCCCAACGAGGATGAGTATGAAGTTTTCAACCGTATTGTCCCGACCATGCCTCCGGAATGGTACAAACCTTACGAAGAAACCGTGCGCGGTGTTCCGCCCATGCCTTCCATCGGTTCCGGGTACCGGTTTCATGTTACCGGACTGACCCATGATACCAACGGTTTCCCGACCTCGCGACCTGATGAAGTCCGGGAACTAAACGATCGTCTTTTCCGTAAGATCGACCAGTTTCTTCACGATGTTCAGCTTGTGGACGAAGTGGATACAGCTGATGCGGAAGTTGTGGTCATCGCGTATGGTACAGTTGCCCGCTCGGCAGAGCTTGCTGTTAAGCAGGCTCGTGATCTGGGCGTCAAGGCCGGACTGCTTAAGCTTTCAACCCTGTTTCCGTATCCCAGGACGGCCACCGAGAGAATTATGGCAAAAGCCCATACTCTTGTAGTGCCGGAAATGAATATGGGACAGATGTCAAGGGAAGTGAAAAGGGTCAATAACGGTCAGGTAAGCGTGCGGACCATTAATAAGGTGGACGGGCAGATAATCACCCCCGCCGAAATCCTCAAAGTCTTAACACGGGTGTAGTCATGGCTGATATGAAAGGTACACAACTCATTCATGAGTACTTAAGGCATAACAAGAAGTTTCCGCATGTTTTCTGCGCAGGTTGCGGGCACGGAATTGTGCTCGGCTCCCTGATCCGGTCTATCCACGGTCTCGGTCTTTCCAAGGACGAGGTCTGCGTTGTGGCCGGTATAGGCTGCTCCGGCAGGTTGGCGGCGTATGTTGATTTCAACACAGTCCATACCACTCACGGGCGTGCGCTGACTTTTGCTACCGGAATCAAAATGGCTAAGCCGAACATGCATGTTATTGTGGTCATGGGTGACGGTGACTCCATGGCTATCGGGGGCAACCACCTGATCCATGCTGCGCGCAGGAACATCGGGGTGACCGCATTGATCCTCAACAACAACATTTACGGTATGACCGGCGGTCAGTGTTCACCTACCACACCGGCGGGCTCTTTCTCCATGACCACCCCGCTGGGGCAGATGGAGCAGAGCTTCGACTGCGTGGAACTCTGCACAGCCGCAAAGGCAAACTATGTGGCTCGCGGATCGGTTTTTCATGTCAATAAACTGGATAAGATGATCATGGACGGTATAAGCACTCCCGGTTTCGGTGTGGTAGAAATTCTTACTCCATGTCATACCCAGTATGGGCGCAAAAACAAGTTCAAGACTCCGGTGGATATGTACAAGATGCTCAAAAGGGATGTTGTCGACATAGACCGCTATAATAATCTCAGTGAAGCTGAAAAAGCCAAGAAGATTCCTTCCGGGGTCTTTGTCCAGAAAGATAATCCCGGTCTGGAAGAAAAATTCTATGAAATGGCTGCGCACTGTCAGGGAGGTTTGTAATGAAAAATCAATCTCTGGACAGATTTGAAATACGTCTTTCCGGACTTGGAGGGCAGGGTATCCTGACGCTTGGTAAGGTCATGGGATCAGGTCTGGCTCTCGGGCACGGCTATTTTGTGACCCAGACCCAGAGTTACGGCCCGGAAGCCCGAGGTGGGGCAAGCCGTTCAGATCTCGTAGTCAGTTCCGATGTAATCAGCTATCCAAAGGCTGAATCCCTTGACCTGCTCATTGCGCTCAGTCAGGAAGCTTGCAACATGTATTATCGTAACCTGAAGCCCGGCGGTCTGTTGATGATCGAAACCGATCTGGTCAAACAGCCTCCGGTAAACCAGTTTATCGGCTTGCCTTTTACTAAGCTTGCCAAAGATAAGCTGGGCTTGATTCAGGCTATGAACACTATTGTTCTTGGTGCAGCAACTTTTCTGCTGCCTTTTGCACAGCAGAGGACTATGCGTAAAAATCTTGAGGATGTTCTTCCCGCAAAGATTAGAGATATCAACGTCAAGGCCTTTAACATGGGTTATCGCGAGGCTAAGAAGAGCTTTGGTGATCCTGAAGATCTTTGGAAATTCAATTCAGTTATCGTCTCTGATGATGATTCTGATTACGATTCAATTTAACTTGTGCACATATGATCAATAAAAAAACTCCGGCTGAAAGGCCGGAGTTTTTTTATTGTAATGCGTGGGATACTTTTCTTATTCAAATCTGAACAGAGAATCTGAAGTTCTGTTGAATGTTTCCAGTTCTTCCTGTTGCTCGGGGCTGAGATTGTGTACGTCCCATTGTTCACACAGTTCCTGTGGTTCGCGGGCACGGTTGCGAACTCTGATTACGCTGAGGCTGCGTTTACCTGTGGGGATATAGGTTGTGCGGACCAGATGGCAGTCTATGTGCGCGGTAAAGCAGCTTACGCCTTGTTCGCTGCTTAAACAATTGCCGATGGAGGCGGTGGACCAATCACCTATTTCCGGCATATCCACCTTTGCGCTACGGTTAAGAATCAAGCGGACGCTGGCAGTGCAGTTTTTGTTATCAAAGTAAAAATCCTGATGGGTAATTGTTTTGAAATTGCGCTCATCGCTTCCGTCAGGATAAAGTTTTGTGGATACGTAGAGGGTTTTGTCGGTGGTGATGTGCTTTGAATCAAATGGAATGACAAAGGGTTGCCCCGGTGCTTGTTTAGCACCGGAACAACCCGCTATAATCAATGTCAGCACACCCAGAGCTGCATAAAAGAGAGGCTTTAAAGGGGCCTTTCCGGCATGCTTGAATATGTACATGGTTTATTTTTTCTTTTTAGAGCCTGCGTATTTTTTTACGTCAATATTGTATTTTTTTACCTTATAGTTGACGATACGGTAGCTTACCCGTAAGTCCCGTGCGGCTTGAAGCATATTGCCTCGGGCTTTTTTCAGGGAATCCACCAGCAGTTCCTGCTCGAATTTTGCAACTGCTTCACCGAATGAAAGTGAAGTGTCAGTTGCGGTGGATTCAGCTGTCTGCAAGGTCGGGGGCAGGTGATAAGTCCTGATTACCTCTTCTTCGCAGATGAGAACTGCACGCTCAATGCAGTTTTTAAGCTCACGCACGTTTCCCGGCCAGTGATACTGAGTGAAAAGGTCGATTGCCGGGCTGGAGATACGTTTAATTTCTTTTCCGTACTCTTTGGAGAACATATCAAGAAATTTTTCAGCCAGCGGCAGGATATCTTCTCTGCGTTCACGCAGGTGCGGGATGAAAATTGGGAAGACGTTAATGCGGTAGAAGAGGTCTTCTCTGAATTTTCCTTCACGCAGCAGGGTTTCAAGGGGCTGGTGGGTAGCGCAGATCAGGCGGACATCAACAGCAATGGGCTGCTCGGAGCCGACACGCTGAATTTCTTTTTCCTGAATCGCACGCAAGACCTTGGCCTGTGCATCAAGTGACAGTTCCCCTATTTCATCAAGGAACAGGGTTCCGTTGTTGGCTATTTCAAAAAGGCCGCGTTTGTTCTGGTAGGCTCCGGTAAATGCTCCTTTCTGGTGACCGAAAAGTTCACTTTCTACCAGTTCGGCGGGCAGGGCAGCACAGTTGAGCTTAACCAGCGGTTTTTCCCTTCTTGGGCTGCAGGCGTGGATGGCTTCGGCGAGGAGTTCCTTACCTGTTCCTGATTCTCCGCGCAGCAGTGCGGTTGCACGGCTGGGGCCTACCTGCCGGGCCTGCCGCAGCACCTGCTTCATGCTTTTGGAAGTGGCTACAAAATCAGCAGGGGGAGGAACATCTGCTGCTCCGGGAACCATGCCCTGTGAAAGCATTTGAGCATGCATAGCCATTTCTTCCTGAAGCCGCGATACCTGATTGGAAATAAGTGCGGCAACAACCTCCAGAAACTGTTTATGCTCCAGAAGATTGTCCATGGGCAGTATCGGGGAGTCCACACTCAGTGCGCCGATAACTTCCTGATTGCCGTCGGAGTCCGTCCTTATTACAGGAACGCAGATGAAAGAGAGCTTCTTCTGTTCTTCCTCAGATCTGTTGAATGCTTTATTCAGCAGCTGGTTGTCTTCCGACATTTTAGGAATGATTACAGATTCACCTGTTTCATAAACTTTACCAACAACACCTTTACCCGGAGCGTAAGTGGCTGTGTAATCTTTTGCCGGGCTGTGGGTTATGGAAAGTTTTAATTTTTCGGATTCCGTGTCCATAATGGCCAGGAATGCACGCGGGAAGTGGAGATCTTTGGACAGCACTTCAAGGATCGCGTTGAGGCTGGGTTCCAAATCGTGATGGGGAGCTACAGAATCAAGAATTTCACTCAAAGTTGAAAGATATATGTTGTCCACTCGTTCCGTCAGTCCGTTTCTAGTCATTTTTTTACTCGTGCCGTCCAGGCTGTTTTAGATTTCAGCTTTCTCGGAGCGTCTATGCCCCGTGGTTCCGGCCTAAAATTTTATTGGCGCTTCGGGAGTAACCTCCCGATATGGTATATTGTTATGTAAAGTTGACAGCCGCATTAGATCATGCGGCTGTCAGTTATTTACTTAAGATACGGCCTTAACTCCGAGTTCCAGAGCTTTCAGGTTTATATCCGCGATTTTCGGTTTCATGGCTGATTTGATTGTTTCAGCAAGTTGTTCCGGTTTAAGCGGGATACACCCGGTAGCGCAGAGAGCTCCAAGCATAGCGATGTTTCCGCTCTGCACGGCTCCGGCTTCAAGGCCTAAGCTCTGGCAGGGCAGGTAGTAAGCTTTTCCGGCGCAGGTATCAACCTTTTCCTTGATTTCTTCAAGTGGAGTGTTGTCTGCTTTACCGGTGCATACGGAAAGTGGCGGAATGTATTCGGTGCTGGAAAGCACTGTTCCGCCGGGTTTGAGATAGGGCAGTGCCCGCAGTGTTTCCAGAGGCTCAAAGCCGAGGATGATGTCTGCTTCGCCATATCCGATTTTAGGGGAGGCCAGTCCTATGAGCAGTGCAGATTCTACAACACCGCCGCGCTGGGCCATTCCATGAATTTCTCCGGCAGTGACATTAACTCCGCAGTCAAGAACCGCCTGTGCGAGGAGGTTGGTGGCTGTCAGGGTTCCCTGTCCGCCGACCCCGGTCATGAATATACGCAACCTGGTGTCCATTAGCTGCTCCTTTTCCGGGCTTTAATATCTTTTGTCAGCTGCAGGCAGAGCATACAGCCGGAACAAAGTATTTCGTTGATTTCAACGCCATTCGCAGTTTTTTCAAATGCGGGGCAGGCCAGTTCTTCCATCACTTTGAGAACTTCTTCACTCTGGTTTTCCACGTATGCGGTGCGTCCGGGAGCTTTTTTAAGAGTTCTGCGGGCAAAGAGCGGGCAGGGATCCTTGGCAATCAGTACGCGAACACCGCTAATTCCCTTGAGTTCTTCTAGGGCATTGGTGATAGCCTTTTGATTGAGCGGGCTCACAGTACGAACTTCATTTACACCGCAGCCACGGACAATGGCTTCCATGTCAATCTGAGCGGGGTTGGAGCCGAGCATAGTCGTCTCTACACCGGGATTGGGCTGGTGCCCGGTCATGGCAGTGGTGGAGTTATCAAGAATCACCAGCAGGATGTTGTGCTGGTTGAAGACGGCGTTAACCAGTCCGGTGATGCCGGAATGGAAAAAAGTGGAGTCTCCGATAAAGCCGATCACAGTCTGGCCTGCTGCTTTTGCTGCGCCGGAACCTGCAGATATGGAGGACCCCATGCAGAGCAGGAAGTCGGCGGCATTCAGCGGGGGCAGGATGCCCAGAGTGTAGCAGCCGATGTCAGAAGAACATATGGCATCAGGGCCGAAGACTTTTTTCACTGCGTAGTATGCTGCACGGTGGGTGCAGCCGGCACAGAGGTTCGGCGGACGTGTAGGCAATCCTTCTTCTGCAACACATCTTTCTGTCTTTTCTGCTTCCAGTCCCAGAACTTCGCGGATGATAGCGGTGATATTCAGAGTGGAATATTCATCATTGAGAGGCAGAAGTTTGTTTTCTTTGCCGAGAATCTCCACTGTGATGGAATTTTTCTGGGCCAGAACACGGAGTTCATTCTCAAGGAAAGGCTCAAGCTCTTCCAGAACAACTACTTTTTCAACAGAAGAGATAAAGTCGGTAATCATCTTGGCGGGCAGCGGGTAAGTGAAGCCCAGTTCAAGGATTTTAAATTTATCGGTAAGGCCGGTATCCACCAGTGCATCTGCGAGGTAAGCTCTACAGATACCGGAAGCAACGATACCGATTTTTCCGTTACCGGAAATTTTGTTATACTTGGAGGTTTCCGCCATTTCACGCAGCTTTTCGAGCTTTTCAAGCAGGTCCACGTGCATTCTGCGGGCAAAAGCCGGGATGGGTACGAACTGCGCGGGATTTTTTTTGAATCCTTCCGCCGGAGCAAGTTTGGTAATTTCACCATACTCGACCGGGCCGCGAAGGTGGTTGACTCGGGTTGTGGTGCGCAGCAGGACAGGAGCGGACATTTCGCGGGACATATTCAGCCCGTCGCGGGTCATATCTTTGGCTTCCTGAGCAGTGGAAGGCTCAAAGCAGGGCATGCCGGCGAGGCGGGCATAGTAACGGTTATCCTGCTCATTTTGGCTGGAGTGGCATCCGGGGTCGTCAGCGGAAAGCAGGACCATGCCGCCCGGGGTGCCGGTGTAGGCCAGAGTCATAAGCGGGTCGGCAGCAACGTTAACGCCGACATGCTTCATGGTGGTCATAGTCATTGCACCTGCGAGGGAGGCGCCGCCGCCAACTTCCAGGGCAACTTTTTCGTTGACCGAGTATTCAAATGTGAAATCGCCTTCAGGTGAAAGGCGGAAGAATGTGTCCGGTACTTCGGAGGAAGGGGTTCCGGGGTAGCAGGTAACAACCTGAATCCCGGCTTCAATCGCGCCTCTGACAATGGCTTCATTGCCGAGAAGCAGCTTTTTCATGCCCGGACTGTCCTTGAGAAGTGGGTGAGCCATGAATGTGCTCCTTGAGTCATGTGGTTAACAGAATGTTCACAAACGCACGACGGTTGATTTTCCGCGGGGATCCGGCCCCAATGGTAAATGCCGGAGCCCCGTACTGTACTCATCTGGTCATAGCGTCGTACACTTATGATCAGCCTGTGTTAAATTTAGAGTTTAGCCTTGAGTTCTTTTATTTTAATCTCAAAGAAGGGAGCTTCTCTGGGGATGCTTGTCAGCAGTCCCTGATAAGCCTGCACCGCAAGCTGGAAGTTGCCTGCCTGTTCTGCGGCTTCGGCCAGAAGTCTGTCGATGGGCGCTGCATAAGTAGCACCTGCACTGTTTTTGAGCCCCTGCAGAATTGTCACGGCTTCATTTGCTTTGTCCGCAAGCATCAGGCATTTTGCTTCACCGAGACCTGCTACGGGAGCCATTTCAGGGCTGGACTTGCCTACTGCAGCCCATGCGGATTTTGCATCGGCATAACGGGAAGCATCCATCCATGCCTTGGCAGTAGCAAGCTGGACCGCAGGTTTCATGGATGCAGGAGCGTCCTTTTCAAAAGCGGCCAGGGACTCGGCCTGTTCAGCACCGTTGTACTTGATCAGGATGATGCCCAGTTCAGTCTGTGCCTTGACCAGTGCCTGCTGGTTCATGTGTTTGTATCCGGCCACACTGCCTGCGATGATAATAATCGCCGCAACCCCGGCAGCAATTAATTTTCCGTTTTTAATAATGTAGTCGAGAAGAGGGTGCAGGGAGTCGGGTGTGGATTCGTGAACCTGATTCAGAATGTCCTGTGTGTTGTTTTGTTCTTCCATTTTAAAGGAAAGCCTCCATGAAATTTTATACAAAGTTGAAGTGCGCTTTATAAAGCAGTCTGACAAAAAGGTCAAAAGTGAAAGTTTTGATTAACACCCTGTAAAACCTGAATAATTAATAAAGGGTGTGAAAAAGCTTACAAAAAAAGGAAAAATAATTTCACATATTTTTCAATAAAAACCACTCCAGACCGCAAACATAGGTAAATGGTAGTTGACTTTTTTGCAATATCCTTAGTAGCCAAAAAGAATCAATCGGCGGAAAAAATGAAATTTAAGTTAATATAAATGTTTTTGAGGTATAAAAATGAGTTATTCTGAAGCAATGAAATCTGTGGCCGGAAAGGCCAAGGAAGCTTCCCGTAAAGTTTCCTGTGCCGACGGTACTGCAAGGAATTCAGCTATCCTTGAACTGGCTGCTCTGCTTGAGCAGGAAAAAGAATTTATTTTTGCAGAGAATAAAAAAGATCTCGATGCGGCAAAAGAGCGCGGCCTTGATCAGGCCCGTATGCAGCGGCTTGAGATTACACCGTCTGTTCTGGATTACATGATCCAAGGCTGCAACGAGGTAGCCGGGCAGGTCGATCCAGTGGGCGGCATAGAAAATATGGAACGCCGCCCCAACGGTATGATGGTCGGTAAAATGCGTATTCCGCTGGGCGTGATAATGATGATTTTCGAATCCCGTCCCAATGTTACTGTCGATGCTGCCGTGCTCTGTCTTAAAGCCGGTAACTCTGTCATCCTGCGCGGCGGTTCGGAGGCTATTCACTCCAACCTTGCACTTGCTTCCCTGTTGCAGAAAGCACTCGGTAAGGCCGGGCTGCCTGCTGAAGCGGTGCAGGTGGTAGAGATTACTGACCGCGAGGCAGTAAGCGAACTGCTTAAACTGGATGAATACATCGACGTGGTTATTCCCCGTGGCGGTGAAGGGCTGATCCGTGCTGTTGTTTCACAGGCGACGATGCCCGTGCTCAAGCACTATAAGGGAGTTTGCCACATATATGTGGACAAGGATTGTGAAATTCCTGAAGCCATGGACATTATTAAGAATTCCAAGGTGCAGAAGCCTGCAGCCTGCAATTCTGTCGAATGCCTGCTTGTCCACGAGGATATTGCCAAGGATATTCTGCCTTCCCTCGGCACTCTGCTCGCAGCTTCCGGTGTGACCATGAAGGCTTGTCCTCGGGCCATGCCGCTTTTGGGGGCCAAAGCAGTAGCTGCAGAGTTTGATGATTGGGGTATGGAATATCTTGATTTGATTCTTTGCGTAAAAGTGGTCAGCGATCAGGATGAAGCTCAGGACCATATCGCTCGTTACGGGTCCAATCACAGTGAAGTGATCCTGACCAGGGATCACGCACGGGCCATGCGTTTTATTCGTGAAGTGGATGCTTCCATGGTCGGGGTCAACGCTTCCACCCGTTTCAATGACGGCGGGCAGCTCGGGCTTGGCGCTGAAATCGGTATCTCAACTTCCAAGCTGCATTCCTATGGTCCCATGGGAGCCACTGAATTGACCAGCACCAAGTTTGTGTTGTTGGGCAATTGGGACGTACGTAATTAAAGGATTCCTCCGGCAGCCCTTCGGGGATCCTGCCGGGGGCTTTAAATCCTTATGGGAAAGGGTTTAAAAAATCCCAAAACTTTTCAGTATGGCTTCGCCTCGGGTTACCGGTATATTGCTGATTCTCAAACTATGACCCATTTGAAATTATTAAAAGTTTTTGACGAGTCTACAGAAATTTTTTTCAAAAAGTTTCTGTGGAGCTCGGAGAGCCGCCGGAGGCATTTTTAATGAAAATCGGTCTTTTCGGCGGAAGTTTTAATCCAATCCACTCAACACATCTTGATGTTGCTCTAGGGGTTAGAAAGCGTCTCGGTCTTGATAAAGTCCTGTTCGTCCCTGCAGGTAATCCTTATCACAAAGAGCAGGGTGAAATGCTGCCTGCCGGCTTGCGTTACGAGCTGGTTGAAAAGGCTGTGCATGGCTGCGAGGGGCTTGACGTCAGCGATATTGATATTTCTGCAGAAGGGCCGACCTACACCATTGATACCCTGCGCGAGGCTGCGCGCCGCTATCCCGAAGATGAGCTCTATTTTATTATGGGGCAGGATTCATTCGAGGATTTTACCACTTGGAAGGACTGGCAGGACATACCTAAGATGGGTAATATTGTCGCTGTAAGCAGGGCGGAGGCTGATCATGGAGAAATGGCGCAGGAGCTGAAACGTATCTTTTCCGGTCTGAAAAAATCCGGGGAGAATGTCTGGACGGTTCCCTGTGGTAAGTCGTTTTACATAATCGGAGATTTTGATTTTGTGATCAGCTCTACTCAGGTACGTGAAGAGTGGAAAAAGGGTGCAGAATTTTCTGCATTGGTCCCGGAAGCTGTTGCCGAGTGTTTGATTGAGCATGAGAGTGAACTGATAAAATTCTGGCACGAGCAGCAGCGAAGACCCAACAGAGAGTTTTGAAGAGTGGAGAGAAACTTTTGCATCAAAAAACGTGTCAGCGCATCAGCTTTAAAACCTTTTCAAACACATCTTCCGGTTTAATTTTCCGCAAACATTCCCGGTCTTTTTTGCAGTTGCTTTTACCATGCAGCGAGCAGGGGCGACAATCCATCTCAGATTCCAGAACAACATCATGCGGTCCTGCGGGATAGAAGCCCCATGCTTTGGAGGTCGGCCCGAACATGGCTATTACCGGGGTCTCCACAGCAGCGGCAAGGTGCATGGGACCGGAATCACCGGTGATGAGCAGCGTTGATTTCTCCAGCAGGGCGCAGGTCTCGCGGAGTTGCAGCTGGCTGGTGAAGTTGCAACCGGCATGCTGCGGTTCAAATATGTTGCTGTCATGGCCGATAATTGCCCATTTTATGTCTGCATCATCAAGCATGTTGATGAGTGTCTGCCAATTCTTTTCAGGCCATGCTTTGTCCGGATGGGTGGCGTAAGGGTGCAGGGTAATAAAATTATTACCTAAGTCGTGCTCTTCAATTAAAGTCCGGGCGATTTCTTTTTCGTTATCAGTAAGATATATGTGTGGCAGCAGTGCTGACGGTTCCGGGATATCTTCCTCAAGGGCGGAAGCATAGCGCTGGGTGACACGGAGCGCTGAAAGCTTTTCGTTCATTCTGGGGGAACGGGTAAGCTTGAACAGCCTACGTTCAATAGAAAATTTGTTGTAACGGGATACTTTGCCTTTCCAGCGTGCGGCCAGGATCCTTGAGCGCAGGGTGGAGTGCAGGTCGATGAGTTCGCAGTTTTCATAGTCTGCGGCAATCTGTCCGGCTTTCTTCAGCCATGCCAGATCTCCAAGGTCTTTTTTTTCAAGACTGATGACATTTGTGATATGGGGATTATTTTCTAATACAGGGCTGCTGGAAATTTTGGTAATAACCGTGAAAGTGCAGTTGAATTTTTTCGCCCAGTACTCAATTACCCCGGTTGTCAGGACTACATCTCCGAGGGCGCTGAGCCTGAAAATTATTTTGTGGTTTGTATTTGGCATCGCGTGCATATTTTATTTGCGAAGCCCAAAAGGTCAATGTCTTTTTTTTGTGCTCTAACTGTTTGAACTCTTGCTAATTTTACTTTAAAATTTTATTTTGTAGCAAAACCGTAGGGAATCGGGTCCTAAGTGACCTATTTCTGTTGCGCCACTATCTGCCTTCTGGTACTGATGCCAGTATCAAAAAGATGCCGGATGGCGTCCTTTAATAACTTTAACTCCAAAATTAATGCTGGAATTAATACTTTCCGTCAGTGTAGCCACACTTATTTCCGCCTACTGCTCAGTCAGTGAAGCCGTATTTTATTCCTTTCCGTGGAGCAGGATTGAAACCCTGCGCAAGGAAGGTAACAAGTCCGGGGCGATTCTGCACAAGCTGCGTTCCAATGTGGATAGGCCAATCACTGCTATCCTGACCCTTAACACAGTTGCCCATACCGCTGGAGCCGCTTTTGCCGGTGCCGCGTGGGCCGGCGTTTACGGTGCGGATACCCTGCCCTGGTTTACCCTCGGCTTCACAATTATTATTCTTGTTCTTTCCGAAATTCTGCCGAAGACCATCGGAATTGTTTACTGTGAACCGCTGGGACGGGTTCTGGCCCGGCCAATGGAAATTTTAATTTGGATATTCCTTCCGGTTATCTGGGTTTGCGGCATTTTCTCCCGTCTGGTCAACAGAAAAGGGGAAGGTCCGCAAGCTACGGAAGATGATATAAGAGCTATGGTCAGCCTGACCAGGAGATCCGGGGCGATCAAACCGTATGAAGCCCTCTCAATTGCCAACATCCTGTCGTTGGACGACAAGATTGTTGAGCAAATTATGACTCCCCGGACTGTTGTCTTCTCTCTTCCTGCTGAGATGACCGTAGCCGAGGCTCATGCCAAGTTCAGTGCATGGCCCCACAGCCG
This sequence comes from Maridesulfovibrio sp., assembly GCF_963678865.1. Taxonomy (NCBI): domain Bacteria; kingdom Pseudomonadati; phylum Thermodesulfobacteriota; class Desulfovibrionia; order Desulfovibrionales; family Desulfovibrionaceae; genus Maridesulfovibrio; species Maridesulfovibrio sp. The sequence continues at coordinate 20,739 of NZ_OY787459.1, forward strand.
TATTCCCGTTTATGAAGGGGATGATTCTGAAGACATTGTCGGGGTCATCTACAGGCGTTCCGTTTTTGAAGCGCTTGCTGATGATCAGGATGAAGTCAAATTGTCCGAGTTGATGAAACCTGTACGTTTTGCGTTGGAAAATCTCACTTTGGACAAACTTCTGGTTAAGTTCCTTGAAAGCCGCATGCATTTGTTTGTGGTGCTTGACGAGTACGGTGGAATGTCAGGGGTTGTTACCCTTGAAGATGTAATGGAAGAAATCCTCGGCAGTGAAATCGTGGACGAAACCGATCAGGTTGTGGACATGCGCGAACTTGCCCGCAGGAGAAGAAAAGAACTTGTCGTCAGCAAGGAAGAAGCTTCCGCTGACGTTTCGAAATAGAACGGAGAACGAGAATGGCCAAGAAAGGCGGAAAAGGCGTCTATGTTGCTGCCTTAATCCTTTTTCTCGGTGGACTTGGATACCTGATTTACTCAGGAATTTCACAGGACAGCGTGTATTTTCTTAATGTTTCAGAAGCCCTTGCCATGGAAGAGTCGGAACTCGGACAGGCAAGGCTTTTCGGCAAAGTAGCCCCGGCTGGTATTGAACGCAAAAACGGTGGGCTCGGAGTCGCTTTTGATCTCTCTGATCAGAAGGAAGCCGCGAAAACTCTTCGTGTGGATTACAGTGGTGCTGTTCCAGATACCTTCAAAGAAGGGGTCGAGGTTATTGTGGAAGGTAATTTTGTCAATGGGCATGAAATGTTCAGGGCAACTTCACTGATAACCAAGTGTCCATCCAAGTATGAGAAAGAAAATCGCAAGGGATGATTTCCTGCTGATTTGTTCTGTTTTATAAAGATTTTATCCGTAATGGAGTAAATATAGTATGCAGCTTTTTGCCAATCTCCTGCTCCTCATCGCCCTGCTTGCGGCGCTGGGGGCGGGTGCTTATGCGTGCCTGGCCCTGCTTACGGGCAAACGCAGTGTGCTGGATTTGATTGATAAGGCGAATATGGCAATTGCCGGTCTTGTGGCCGGTTCCAGTGTGATCCTTACAATAGCCCTGATTAACAGGGATTATTCATTTAAATACATCTACGAGTATGTAGATAATACCTTGCCCATTTTTTATACATTGACAGCTTTCTGGGCCGGAGCCGACGGTTCCCTGCTTTTTTGGATGCTGTCCATAGCTGTTATGGGCGTTGTTTTTTCAAAGCTGAGTCTTTTTAATGAGTTTTCAGAGAAAACAAGACTTTATTATTGGTTGTTTTACATGGTGGTGCAGGCGTTTTTCCTGCTCCTGCTGACCTGCTGGTCCAATCCGTTCATGGAACTGGTTCCCACCCCCGCAGATGGGCATGGCTTGAACCCGTTGCTGCGTAACCCCGGCATGATCTTTCATCCGCCGTTGCTTTTTCTCGGTTACGCAGGATTCACCAGCCCGGCAGCTCTAGCGCTTGCCTCCTACATTTCAGGTGAACTGAAATCGTGGGTGTCCTTCTGCCGTAACTGGAACATTCTGGCCTGGATTTTCCTTACTGCCGGAATTGTCCTCGGTTGCTGGTGGTCTTACATGGAATTGGGCTGGGGTGGCTACTGGGCATGGGACCCGGTGGAAAACGCTTCCCTTATCCCGTGGCTGAGCGCATCCGCTTTTATGCATACCGCGATTATTCAGATAAAGCGCAAAGCCCTGCAGCGCACCAACGTCTTCCTCATGAGTCTGACTCTGCTGCTCTGCGTTTTTGCCACCTATCTGGTGCGTTCGGGCGTTGTACAATCTCTGCATGCTTACGGTGAAAATGGCGTAGGGCTGCCTCTGCTGCTCTTTTTGCTTGCCAATCTTGCTGTGATTCTGGCCGTACTAGTGGTCGGTCCCCGTCCTGAATTCAAGACCCTTTCAGGTCTGAACAGCCGACAGGGCATGCTGGTAATCGCAGCATGGGCTTTTCTGGGGCTCGGCCTTGTGGTCGGTCTGGGAACCATGTGGCCTGTTATCAGCAAGATGTGGAGTGCCAATCCGGTCGGTCTTGACGCACGGTTTTACAACCGGGTCTGTCTGCCTCTGTTTAGTTTGATTATCCTCATTTTTACTGTCTGTCCGTGGTTTAACTGGAAAGAGGGTATTTTTGACAAGCGCGGCCTGTATCTGGTCGGCGGTGCTTTTATCGGCGGCGGCGTTATCAGTTATATGTGCGGCCTGCATAATCCTCTCGGTCTTATTACCAGTGCTGCAGCTATTGCGTCTCTGGTGGGGATTATCGGTGTTTTCGCTTTTATTCCCCAGTTGCGTAAAGTCCGCTCCATGATCGGGGTTTACGGACTGCACTTCGGTGTGGCTCTGGTCTTTCTCGGTGTCGCGTGGTCCGGCCCCAATAAGCTGGAACACCAGTATGTGATCAAACAGGGTGAAAGTGTTCAGCTAGGCACTTACACCATGACTTATAAAAAAATGACTGAAGGCCAGACTCCGGAAATGGCAAAGATTTGTGCAATTCTGGAAGTCACTGAAAACGGTAAGCCGGTCGGCCTGCTTGCGCCTGAGCGTAGAATCTACCGTAATTTTGAACAGCCTTTTGCAGAAGTCTCGGTCATACCCAGCCTTGGCAGCGAAATATATGCGACCTTGCTGAGTGTGGATGCCGAAGGTAATGCAACATTCAAGATGAGCCTTAATCCGCTTATCAACTGGTTGTGGATCGGCGGTACTTTAATGTGCCTGTTCGGATTCATGGCTTTCAGAAAACCGAAATTGTCTTAGGCGGATTGTTGTGGCTGAGAATGAAAATATAGCTCTCAAGGTGCGTAAAGCAGCCAAGTTCTTCGGGACAAGGCTGATTTTCAAGGATGTCAGTTGCGATGTACTGCGCGGGGAAATCCTGCTGGTGGTAGGGCGCAACGGTGCGGGTAAAACAACTCTGCTCAAGATTATGTCCGGGCTTTCTAGGCCTTCAGCCGGGGCTGCGGAAATATTGACTGAGCCTGAAAAAACCGCATACCTCGGGCATTCCACCTTTATTTATCCGCGTCTCAGCGGCGTGGCTAACCTTTCATTCTGGGCTTCCATGTACGGACTTTCTCCTTCCCGCGACGAGCTGATGGCTCTGCTGAAGCGGGTTGGGCTTGAAAGGGCTGCTGAAGAGCAGGCCGGGTCCTACTCAAGGGGAATGGCCCAGCGTTTGAATCTGGCCCGTGTTTTTCTAGTGAACCCGGATCTTCTTTTCCTTGATGAACCGGGAACCGGGCTTGATCAGGCTTCGCTGAGCCTCCTGCGTGAGGAAGTCGTGGCTTTGCGTGACCGTGGAACAGCCATTGTCTGGATCAGTCATGATGTCAACCACGACACTTCACTCGCCGACCGGGTCCTTGGGCTTGCCGGACGCAGGATGGCTTATCTCGGTGCCGCTGCTGAATTCGACCCAGCAACCATATTGGGAGGGGAGAATGCTTAAACGCGGACTGACTATAGCAGCCAAGGACCTGCGCCTTTCCATAGGTGGCGGGCAAGGCTTGACGCAGGCTGTTCTGCTGGGATTGTTGCTGATCTTTGTGTTCAGCTTATCGCGTCCGGCGGGGCAACTGGTTGAGCCACAGGCGGCTTCGGCCATATTCTGGCTGGCGTCTTCCTTCGGGCTGGTTTTGGTTTTCAACACTTTGTTTTCAATGGAAGAATCAAACGAAGCGCGCTTGGGACTGCTGTCATCTCCTGTTCCTCTGCACGCCGTCTGGTTCGGAAAAGGCCTTGCCGGTTTCGGGCTGCTGCTTTGTTCACAGCTTGTTTTCCTTCCGGCTACAATTGTATTTTTAGGTCAGGATATGAAAGGGTCGCTGGCGATTTTTGCTGTGACTCTGCTGGCCGCGGACTGGGGACTTGTAGCCCTCGGGGCATTGCTTGGTGCAATATCCCAAGGTCAGGCTGCACGGGAATCTCTGTTATCAGTTATTCTTTTTCCTTTGCTGCTGCCCATTTTACTAGGGGCAATACAATTGATGACCTCGGTGTTCTCCGGGGTTAACCTTATGGACGAAAGTTCGTGGATGGGCATCATTGTTGCCGCCTCGGCTTTGTTCAGCGGTGCTGGGCTGATTCTTTTTCCTTTTGTATACAGCGGCGAGCAATAAGCTGGCTGTTTAATATAGTTTACGGAGTTATAAATGAACCTTGCAATCGCAGCATTGCTGGCAGGAATAGCACTTTGTGCCGGGCAGTATCTTATCTGGATGTATGCTCCCATTGAAATGACAATGGGGCTGGTGCAGAAGATTTTTTATGTCCACATGCCAATGGCGGCTTGGGCCATGATCAGTTTTTTCGTGGTTTTTCTTGCCAGTGCGGCGTATTTGCTGAAACGCGATATAAAGTTTGATTATATTGCCGGAGCTGCTGCTGAGATCGGAGTGGTCTTCAGCGGACTGGCTCTTGTTACCGGTTCCATCTGGGGCCGGGCGGCATGGAATGTATGGTGGACATGGGATCCGCGGCTGACCACTACATTAATCATGTGGTTTGTCTATGCCGCGTATCTGGTGCTGCGCACCTCGCCCATGTCTGCAGAGCGCCGTTCACTTGTCTGCGCGGTTCTCGGAGTTGTTGCATTCGTAGATGTCCCTCTCGTTTTTTATTCTGCGCGACTCTGGAGAAGTGTGCATCCCAATGTTATCGGTGCAAAGGGTGGCGGAATGGAGCCGGAAATGTTGACCACTCTGCTGGTGAACGTTGTTGCATTCGGCCTGTTCTGGTTGGTCCTGCTGGCGGTGCGCTACCGTCAGGTAAGGCTTTCCGGTGAACTGGACGCTAAAATGGTCTGGGATCAGGATTAGGAAAATGCCTCCGGCGGCCTAAGAAACTTTTTGGAAAAAGTTTCTCTGGACTAATCAAAAACTTTTAATAAGCTTCGCATAGTTGTTTATTAAAATAAGATATAAACTTAATTGATTAAATTGTCTTACTGAACGGCATAGCCTAACTAAAACGTTTTGGGATTTTTAAACCTTTTGTAAAAGGGTTTAAGACCCCGGAAGGGTAGCCGAAGGCAAGGAGATATATAATGAACAGTGAAACTTACCTGTTAATTGCAAATATAGCTGTATGGGCTGTGCTTGCCGGTTATCTGGCATTCATCGCAGCCAATGGCGCATCCATGGATCGCCGTATCAGGCAGATGGAGATGCTCGATAATGACAAGTAAGACTCTCAATGATTTTACGCTCAGCGGCGGACAGAAAGCCGTGGTTTGGCTGTTGGGTCTGGCTCTTGTGGCGGTGTTTGTCTCTTCGCTAACTTATCGCATGAGTCATCCCGGCAATAAAGTCGAATTCCAGCAGCAGAGCAAGGGCGGAGGAATGCCCGGCGGTATGGGCAAAGGCATGAGTGAAGACGCCATGAAACATGTGCGTGAACTGATGGAACGTTTGGGCAAGGAACCGGATAACATGGAAATCCAGCTCGAACTCGCCAATTCATTCATGATGATTCGGGCTTATGGACGTGCTCAGACCTTTTTTGAGAAGGTTGTCAGTGCTGAGCCTGAGAATGTGCAGGCTCTGATGGGGCTGGGAATGTGTTTCTATCAGGCGGAGCAGTTTGAGAAGGCTGCTGAGGCTTTTGATAAAATCGTAGCGCTAAGCCCCGACGACTCAATGGCTTTATTTAATGCTGCGGTGGTAAAGAAATACTACCTGCACAAGCACGATGAGGCCGACGCTCAGCTTAAGCTGATACTTGACAATCCTAAATCCTCTCCTGAAATGAAAAAACGTGCTGAAGAGGAACTTAACCGGGATGCTCACGCAGAGTAGCAGGTTTTAATTCTATAAATGTTGAAAAGGGAATCCGATGGAACGGGTTCCCTTTTTTTTGCCAATTTATGTCTGTTGCCGGAGGAAGTCTCCAATAACTAAGAGTGAGTGGTTACTTTTTAGTGTGTTTGGTTTCTAGCTACTTTAAAAATGACCTTGCAGACTAATTTTTTACGAGCAGGTCAATTTAGCTTACTTTATTCGTTAATTGTAGCCAAACATTGACAAGTTTGCTCAATGTTGGCTAATTAAGACGTAAAGGTTATTGCTTTTCTCGCAATTAAAATATGTCCGTCTTGCCGGATCTGGACATCTGCTGCGGGAAATCGATGAACAGCTGCAGTCTGTTGTTTTCAACAGCTGTACTAACGTGATAGGGTGATTCACGTTTTCTTCTTGTGGCGATAAGACACGAGTTGTTTCGCAGGTGAATATAGTAACTGGGCTTGAACGGCCCAAATCAACGCAGTCAAGGAGTGTTATGATGAAACGTTCATTACTGGTACTGCTGGTCGCAGCCATGATGACCATCGGTAGTTTCGGTTCTGCTTCAGCAGGCAAAATTGTTCTCGGTGTTCCGGGCGCCCATAGTGGCGACCTTGCAGCTTACGGCCTGCCTACAGTTGAAGCCGCAAAACTTGTTGTTAAATCCATCAACGATGCCGGTGGTATAAATGGTGAGCAGGTTGTCATGTCCACTCAGGATGACCAGTGCAAACCTGAATTCGCCACTAATGCGGCCATGAAGCTTCTTTCCGACGGTGTAACCGTAGTTCTCGGTCACATTTGTTCCGGTGCTACCAAAGCCGCACTGCCTATTTACAAGGATTCCAGTCTGGTCTGCATGTCTCCTTCCGCAACCAACCCCGCGCTGACCCTCAGCGGCGATTATCCCAACTTTTTCAGAACTATCGCTTCAGATGACGCGCAGGGTGCTCTGGCAGCCATTTTTGCCGTCGAAAAACTCGGCCTCAAGAAGCCTGCCATCATTCATGATAAGGGTGACTACGGTAAAGGATTTGCTGAGTGGACCAAAAAGTATCTTGCTGAGAAAGGTGTTGAAGCAGTCCTTTTTGAAGGTGTAACCCCCGGCGCAGTTGACTATTCAGCTGTTGTACAGAAAGTGAAAGCTTCCGGCGCTGACGGTGTTATTTTCGGCGGCTACCATCCTGAAGCTTCCAAGATTGTATCTCAGATGCGTAAGAAAAAAATGACCATCCCCTTCCTTTCCGATGACGGTGTAAAAGCTCAGACTTTCATCGATATCACCGGTGACGCAGCTGAAGGTGTATACGCTACCGGTCCTCAGGATATTACCGGTAACCCCATGTACAAGGTTGCTATCAAGCAGTACAAGGATTCCCATTACGGTGCAGAGCCCGGTGCATTCTACTTTGAAGCATACTCCGCAGCTCTGGCCCTGCTCAAGGCCATTGAGAACGCAAAATCCACTGATTACGACAAAATCGTCGAAGCTCTTCGCACCCACGAAGTTGAAACTCCTGTCGGCAAAATTAAGTTTGACGCCAAGGGTGATGCTATCGGTGTAGGCTTTTCTGTTTATCAGGTGAAAGATGGCGAGTACGTAGAAGTTAAATAAACTTTTACGCTTTGAAACAATTCCGGTTCAGGGGGCAGGCATGTTGCCTGTCCCCTGACTCTTGATTCAGCAGGGTCCAAATGGAATATTTTCTGGAATTATTTTTTTCTGGTCTGACCAGGGGTAGTATCTATGCGCTAATTGCCCTTGGTTATACAATGGTTTACGGTATTATCGAGTTGATTAACTTCGCCCACGGTGAAATCTATATGATCGGGGCGTTTGTGGGGCTTGTTGTAGCCGGGATTTTAACCAGTTTTGGGTTTCCCGCAGCTTCCATTGTCATCTTGGCTACCATTGCGGCAGTTATCTATGCTTCGGCTTATGGATACACATTAGAAAAGATTGCCTACCGACCGTTGCGGGATGCACCGAGACTTTCTCCGCTCATCTCGGCTATCGGTATGTCAATTTTCCTTCAAAACTATGTAATGCTTTCCCAGACTTCCGACTTTCTCTCTTTTCCAAGTCTGATTCCCGAGTTCGGTTTTCTTAAAAATTATGAGTCCATGGTCGGCTCCACCGATTTTCTGATTATTGTGGTTGCCGCTCTTGTTATGGTCGGACTCAATCTTTTCATTAAATTCACCCGGATGGGCAAAGCCATGCGCGCTACGGCTCAGAACCGTAAAATGGCAATGCTTGTCGGCATTAATGTAGATCAGGTTATTTCAGCTACCTTTGTTATCGGTTCTGCACTTGCAGCAATCGGCGGGGTGCTTATTGCCTCCCATATCGGGCAGATTAACTTTTTCATCGGATTTATCGCAGGTATTAAAGCTTTCACAGCTGCAGTTCTCGGCGGTATCGGGTCCGTTCCCGGTGCGATGCTGGGCGGCCTTATCCTCGGCTGGACTGAAAGCTTCTGCACCGGATATGTGTCCAGTGACTATGAAGACGTTTTCGCCTTTGCTCTTCTGGTGCTTATCCTTATTTTCAGGCCTTCCGGATTGTTGGGCAAGGCTCCGACCCAGAAGGTTTAAAGGTGCAGATGCATGCGGGAGATAAGAATCCCGTTGATATGAAAATGAAATAAACGGAATATTTTTATATGGAAGGCTTTAAAAAATCTATTCTGGCTTCATTGTGGTTCATGTTTCTGACCCTGCCTATAATGGGGGTCTTTGTGAACACGATTGATAAGTCTGTTACCTGGCATCTGGACCGGGTCCTCTATGTAGGAGCCGCTGCATTCGTGCTTTCTTTTCTCTGGCGTTACATGCTTGATCGAAAGGAGAAGGGCAGGAAAGAGGAAGAAGCGTCCAGTGTTGAAAAAGTTACCCTGTTCAACAAACTTGTTTCCAATCCAAAATTTTATTGGCCCGGTATGGTTGCAGTGGCTGTATTCGCCATAGCGTTTCCTAAGCTGTTCTCCATGTATCAGGTCAATGTTATGACCACAGCGCTCATCTACGTGGTGCTCGGTCTGGGCTTGAATATTGTGGTCGGCCTTGCCGGCCTGCTGGATCTCGGTTTCGTGGCTTTTTACGCTGTCGGTGCATACTCTTACGCGCTTATGAATATGTACTGGGGAATCAGTTTCTGGATGGCCTTGCCGCTGGGGGCGTTACTTGGTGCCTTCTGCGGTATTCTGCTCGGTTTTCCGGTTCTGAGACTGCGTGGTGATTACCTTGCCATTGTAACACTCGGCTTTGGTGAAATTATTCGTCTTATACTTGAGAACTGGGGCGAATTCACCCACGGTCCTTCCGGGATCTCCAACATTTCGCGTCCTGAATTTTTCGGACTTGCCAAGGGTTTTGTCGCTCAGGTCAACTTCATGTATTACCTGATGCTGGCACTGGTGCTCTTCACGATTTTTGTGGTCAACAGGCTTAAAAATTCTCGTATCGGGCGTGCATGGCAGGCCTTGCGTGAGGATGAGATTGCTTGTCAGGCCATGGGAATCGATAAGATGAAGACCAAGCTTTTGGCGTTTTCTTTGGGAGCTACATGGGCCGGAATGGTCGGTGTTGTCTTTGCTGCCAAGACAACCTTCATCAACCCGGCATCATTTACATTCCTTGAGTCGGCTATCATTCTTTCGGTGGTTGTTCTCGGCGGTATGGGTTCTATCCTCGGGGTTATCCTCGGTGCGCTTATGCTCATCCTGCTACCGGAATATCTGCGTGACTTCTCTGAGTATCGCATGCTTGTTTTCGGCGCGACTATGGTTCTTGTTATGGTTTTCAGGCCGCAAGGGCTGGTCCGTGATGTGCGCAAGAAAATTGACATCAGTTCAGTGAAAAAAGCTTTAGGTGGCGCTCATGAGTAATGAAAGAAGAACTGTTCTCCAGGTTAAGGGTGTCAGCAAGGATTTCGGTGGGCTACGTGCCCTTGATGATGTAGATCTTGATGTTAAAGAAGGTGAGATTGTTGCCCTTATCGGACCCAACGGTGCGGGCAAGACTACTTTCTTCAACTGCATCACCGGGATATACACCCCCACAGAGGGAGACGTTAATATCGATCCGAAAGGTGAAGGTTTCAAGCGTATTAACGGCAGGAAGCCCAACCATGTAACCAAATTGGGAATGGCGCGCACCTTTCAGAATATCAGACTCTTTCCGTCCATGTCGGTGATTGAGAATGTCATGATCGGCTGTCACTGCCGCACCAAGGCGACTTTTCTCGGTGCAGTCTTTCGTGATCCTCGGACCCGCAGGGAAGAGCAGGAGACTATCCTCAAGAGTTATGAATTGTTGCAGGAACTCGGACTGGATCAATATGCAGATGATCTGGCCCGTAATCTGCCCTATGGTGCGCAACGCCGTCTGGAAATAGCCCGCGCGCTGGCAACTGATCCGTTCCTTCTGCTTCTGGACGAACCGGCTGCAGGCATGAACCCGCAGGAAACAACCGAACTTGAGGAATTGATCGTCAGCATCAAGGACAAGCATAAAATATCAGTCCTGCTTATTGAGCATGACATGAAGATGGTCATGTCTTTGTCGGACCGTTTGTTCGTGCTTGAGTACGGGCGCGAGATTGCCCACGGCACACCTCAGCAAATCAGCGAGAACCCCGCTGTTATCAAGGCTTACCTCGGGGAGGAACTCGTCGATGCTTAAACTTAGGAATGTAAACACCTTTTATGGAAATATTCAGGCCCTGCGCAATATCAATATTGAAGTGGGGCAGGGTGAGATTATTACTCTCATCGGGGCCAACGGTGCAGGCAAAACCACCACGCTGATGACTATCAGCGGTGTGGTGCCGCCACGCACAGGAGAAGTCCTCTACAACGGTAAACCGATCCACAAAACCAAGCCGGATAAAATTGTCAAGATGGGAATTTCACAAGTGCCTGAAGGGCGGCTTATTTTTCCTGATCTGACTATTACCGAGAATCTCGACATGGGCGCATTCCTGCGTGATGACAAGGATGGGGTCAAAGAAGACATGGATCATGTCTTTAAACTCTTTCCCATTCTCTGGGAACGGCGCAGGCAGCTCGGCGGTAACCTTTCCGGTGGTGAGCAGCAGATGTTGGCAATTTCCCGTGCGCTCATGGCCCGGCCCAAGCTTTTGCTTCTTGACGAACCTTCACTCGGGCTTGCTCCGTTAATTATTCGTCAGATCTTTGATATTGTTAAGAAAATTAATGAAGAAAGCGGTACTACCGTATTTTTGGTTGAACAGAATGCAAACCTGGCACTGAAGACTGCCCACCGCGGTTACGTCATGGAAAACGGTGAGATTATACTCTCAGACACCAGTGACAAACTTCTCGCCAACGAAGATATCAAGAAAGCTTATCTGGGACTTTAATTTTGAATGTCTCATGCGACCAAATACTTTTTAACATGGCATCCCTGTTTTGTATTGAAGAACTTGCAAACAACGAACCCGCAATAGCTTTTGAGCTATTGCGGGTTGAGTTTTAAAAATAGTTTTATAAAATTATATGTGGTTCTTACAATAAGGAATTGATTTTTTGCCCTTGCCATCAGGTGAGGGGACTTGGTTCGATTCTAAGGTATAGTAACAGTGGAGCAACCCCTTTTTAAAGTGTTTGAGGCTTCCGGCAGGGGCTCCGGATGGAAACATAACTATTGACAAAAATCGGCCCTGCACATATGCGGTCCCCAACACTTTTAATAACTTTTTGGTTATGGGCTTGAGTCCGGAACAAAAAAGTATATAATCAGTTCATTAAAAGATTGAAAATTCCGGCAGGGAAGAACCTGCCAAAACCCCTGTAAAACTGATGGTACCGCGCCCGGTTGACCGCCAGAAAGACCGGTTCGGTCCCTTTGAGAGGAATCATATGTCATGATTTCTCTTTTCTTTTAGCTAATATTTCAAATCATTTTGCGAGGGCAATATGGAAAAGGTAGTAGGTCAGGCTCTGACTTTTGACGATGTTCTGCTTTTGCCCGCCTATTCGGAAGTTCTTCCCGATAGCGTGGACGTATCCGCTAAACTCACCGAAGAGATCACTCTTGGAATCCCACTGGTCAGTGCCGCTATGGATACTGTTACCGAGTCCAAGATGGCTATCCAGATGGCCCGCCACGGAGGTGTCGGCGTTGTTCACAAAAATATGAGCGTACGCGATCAGGTTCGTGAAGTCGAAAGGGTCAAAAAATCAGAATCCGGTATGGTCACCGATCCCATCGTGGTTCATCCCGATGATACCGTGGGCAAGGCTCTCGATCTCATGGCTGAATTTAAAATTTCCGGCTTCCCGGTTGTTAAGGGTGAACATCTTGTAGGTATCATTACCAACCGTGATGTACGTTTCATCAACGACCGCAATGTGCCCGTTTCCGAAGTGATGACCAGCCGTAACCTCGTTACCGTGCAGAAGGGAACTTCTTCTGAAGAAGCCAAGCGCCACCTGCATACCAACCGCATTGAAAAACTGCTGGTTGTTGACGAAGAAAACAAGCTTACCGGCCTGATTACCATCAAGGATATTGACAAGGTCAAGAAGTACCCCAACGCTGCTAAAGACTCTGCGGGTCGCCTGCGTGTTGGTGCTGCAGTTGGAGTTGGCCGCGATCTTATGGAGCGCAGCTCTGCGCTTATTAACGCCGGAGTTGACTTCCTTACCCTTGATTCCGCACACGGTCATTCCAAAGGTATCCTTGAAGCTATCAAGGAACTTCGTTCCTGCTACCCCGATACTCAGATCATCGGCGGTAACATCGCTACCTATGATGGAGCCATGGCTCTTATTGATGCCGGTGTAAATGCTGTGAAAGTCGGTATCGGCCCCGGTTCCATCTGCACAACCCGTGTTGTTGCCGGTGTAGGTGTTCCGCAGATCACCGCCATCATGGAAGCTGCCCGTGCTTGTCAGGAACGCGGTGTCTGCGTGATCGGCGACGGTGGAATCAAATTCTCCGGTGATGTTGTAAAGGCTTTGGTTGCGGGTGCAAATACCGTAATGATGGGCTCCATGTTTGCCGGAACCGATGAAAGCCCCGGTGAAAAAGTTCTTTATCAAGGTCGCAGCTATAAACTTTATCGCGGTATGGGCTCCATTGACGCAATGAAGAAGGGCAGTTCCGACCGTTATTTCCAGAAGGACACCAATAAGTTGGTTCCCGAAGGTATTGTCGGCCGTGTTCCTTACAAAGGACCTGTTTCCGATAGCATTTACCAGATGATCGGCGGACTTCGTTCCGGTATGGGTTATGTGGGTTGTGCCAATATTGCTGAAATGTCAGAGAAAGCACAATTCATCCGCATGTCTGCCGCCGGTTTTAAAGAAAGCCACGTACATGATGTAATTATTACCAAGGAAGCACCCAACTACCGGGTTGATTCCTACTAGTCAGGAGACGTCATGCAGCACGAAAATAAAGTAATTATTCTGGATTTCGGGTCTCAGTTTACTCAGCTGATTGCCCGCAGAATCCGTGAAGCGGGTGTGTATTCTGAAATCCACCCCTGTAATGTTGATCCTCAGAAGATCAAGGATATCAAGCCCGGTGCGTTGATCCTTTCCGGTGGACCTTCCTCCGTTCTGGAAGACGATTCCCCCCAGCTTGATCCATCCCTGTTGGAAATGGGTGTGCCTGTGCTTGGCATCTGCTACGGCATGCAGCTCATGACCAACGATCTCGGCGGACGCGTTGTTTCTTCCGAGGACCGTGAATATGGCCGTGCGGAATTCAAAGGCGATTCCGGCTGCGTTCTTTTTGAAGGCATTGAGGACATTGAAAAGCTCACCGTATGGATGAGCCACGGTGACCGTGTTGAAGCCATCCCCGACGGGTTCAAGGTCTGCGGTACCACCGAGTCCATTCCTTTTGCCGCCATGGCCAACGATGATAAGAAAATGTACGCCCTCCAGTTCCACCCCGAAGTGGCCCACACCGAGAGCGGTACCACCATCATCAACAACTTTGTATTTAAAATTGCAGGCCTTAAAGCCGATTGGACCATGTCTTCCTTCGTTGAGAACTGCATTGAGGAAATGCGCGAAAAGATCGGTGACAATCAGGTTGTGCTCGGCCTTTCCGGCGGTATTGACTCCACTGTAGTTGCCGTGCTCCTGCATAAAGCCATTGGCAAGCAGTTGCACTGCATCTTTGTTGATAACGGCCTGCTGCGCATGCACGAGCGTGAAGAAGTTATCGGTTTCCTTGAAGAGCATTTCGAACTCAACGTTAAATGCGTTGATTCCGCCCAGCTTTTCCTCGACAAGCTTAAAGGCGTTGAAGATCCTGAGAAGAAGCGCAAACTCATCGGTTACACCTTTATTGATGTTTTCAATGAAGAAGCAACCGCGCTCAAAGATGTTAAGTTTCTCGCACAGGGAACTCTCTATCCCGACGTAATCGAATCCGAATCCTTCAAAGGTCCCTCCGCTGTCATTAAGTCCCACCACAACGTTGGCGGACTGCCCGAAGACATGGATCTCGATCTGGTTGAACCTTTGCGCGAACTCTTTAAAGATGAAGTCCGCAAGGTTGCTTACGAACTGGGGCTGCCCGAGTTCATCATCTGGCGCCAGCCTTTCCCCGGCCCGGGCCTTGCTATCCGCGTTCTGGGTGAAATTACTGAAGAGCGTCTTGAAATCCTGCGTCAGGCAGATAAGATTGTGCAGAATGAAATGCATGCTTCCGGCTGGTACCGCAAGGTCTGGCAGGGTTTCGCGGTTCTGCTGCCGCTCAAGACTGTCGGCGTAATGGGCGATGACCGTACCTACGAACACGTCATCGCACTGCGTATCGTAGACAGCATTGATGCCATGACCGCTGACTGGTCCCGTATCCCCAACGATATCCTCGCCCGCATGTCCAACCGGATCATCAACGAGGTAAAAGGTGTTAACCGCGTGGTTCTGGATATTTCCTCCAAGCCGCCGGCAACCATCGAATGGGAATAATTTAGCGCTTTCGGCGGTCGGGGAAGGGGAAATTCTTACGGGAATTACCTCTTCCCCGAACCGCATTACCTCCATAGCCTTTCAATTGGTTTCGCAGACAGCTTTGCCAAGCTGCCTTTGCTTTAGTGATCGCAATATCCTGATTGGGTATTGCGTTTTTTTGTTCCTGTTTTTGATAAGCGAATATAATTTGAAGGTACTGCAGCGGTAACTTATGCCGAATTTCATTGTTGATAAGACGTAGATAAAGTTTTAGAAATCGGTTACAAGACGTCAGCAAATTCTGAGAAAGTCTGTGCTGATTAAAGATTGTGTCAGTTTCGACTTTCTGCGCATCAGCGTTTTTTATTGTAGCAACGAAAAAGGAATTAATATGTTCGGTATCGGTTCAACAGAACTTATAGTTATTTTGGTTGTAGCCCTGATCCTCATCGGACCCCAGAAATTGCCGGAACTTATCAAGAATCTTGGTAAGGGTCTTTCTGAAGTAAAAAAGATGTCCAATGACGTGAAATCCACCCTTGATGCTGAAATTTCCGCTGCCGATCAGGAACGTCAGCAGAAAGAAGAGGCCGAACGCGAAGCTGCACGTAAAAAGGCAGAAGCAGAAGCCATGGAAAAAGCACGTCAGGCTGAGGCCGAAAAACAGCAGAATGCTGAAGAAGCTGAGGAAGCTGAGGAAGTTGCTGAAGCACCCAAGAACGAGAGCGAGAAAGCATGAGTTCTGCGGAGAAAGATTCGCGTAATGTAGGGCAGGAAAATCCTGAAGAAAAAGATCAGGTTGAAGAAACTGCTCCGGAATCCTTGAGTTCCGATGAAGAAATCCCGGAAAAGAACGGGACAGAAGCCGGATTGCCTGCAGAGCAGGACGCCGGCGAACCGGCTCTTATTGAAGACGGTTCCGATGTGGAAGAAGACGATGATGAGCTTGATGAAGATGAAGCTCCCATGACTTTCCTGGAACATCTGGAAGAACTTCGACGTCGTTTTCTCAGGATCATGATTGCCTGCGGTGTAGGTTTTCTGGCCTGCTATTCCTTTGCCAAACCGCTGTTTTCTCTGCTTATGGCTCCGCTGGTTGCGGAGCTGCCTCCAGATTCCACTTTGATTTTTACTTCCCTGCCGGAAGGATTTGTAACTTATTTGAAAGTCGCAGCCGTGGCCGGAGTTTTTGTTGTATCGCCTTATATCTTTTCACAGATATGGGGATTTATCGCTCCCGGACTGTACGAGCATGAACGCAAATGGATGATTCCGCTGGCTTTTCTCTCCGCATTCTTTTTTGTGGGCGGGGCTTTGTTTGGTTATTACGTGGTATTCCCCTTTGGTTGTGAGTTTTTTATGGGGTTTGCCGATGAATTTATCAAACCAATGCCTACTTTGCGGGAATATTTAGGTTTTTCACTTAAGCTGCTCTTCGCTTTCGGGCTTATCTTTGAGCTGCCGTTGTTCATTTTCTTCCTCGCCAGACTTGGAGTTGTTACAGCAGAAGGGCTGCGCAGCAAGCGTAAGTATGCCATTCTGGTCTGTTTCATCTGCTCTGCGATTTTGACACCTCCGGATGTCATGACCCAGACCCTTATGGCTGGACCGCTGATTATTCTGTATGAAATCGGCATTTGGGTGGCTCATTTCTTTGGTAAGCGGGGCGGCAGGAAGCTTAAAGAGGCTGAGTCCGGTCCCGAAGGCCCTGATAATTCCGGCCCTGACGGCGGAGCTTCTGCTGCAGAAACTGATTCCTCCCCTGAGGATAAAGAGACAGGCAGTACCGAAGCAGAAGAATCTGCCCCTGAAAAGAAAAAGGACCCCGAGGCCGAAAAGAAATCCAAGGCTGAAGGCGCAGGTTACGACGAAGATTTGATTGAAATGTAATAGCCGTATAATAGGCTACACTATAAGAGAGGTTGCTTTTGTCACAGAGATTAGCTGCAATTACCCGTACCACCAAGGAAACTGATATTGCTCTGAAACTTAATATCGACGGTGAAGGCCGTACTGATATTGATACCGGGGTGGGGTTTGCCGACCATATGTTGACCCTGATGAGTTTCTGGGCCGGATTTGATCTTGATCTCAAATGCAAGGGTGACCTTGAAATTGATTCGCACCATACCCTTGAGGATATCGCGCTCGTACTGGGGCAGGCTCTCTCTGAGGCCATGGGTGATAAAAAAGGCATCAACCGTATCGGCTTTGCCAAAGTGCCCATGGATGAAGCTCTCGTGGAGGTTGTAATTGACCTTTCGGGACGGGCCTATCTTGTGTATGATGATGAAATCCTGCCTCCGATAATTGCCGGAGATGAAAGGGATGTCTGGCGTGAATTTTTCAAGTCACTGGCTTTTAAGGCCGGTATGAACCTGCACATCAAGTTCGAATACGGACGTAACGGCCACCACCTGCTTGAAGGTGCGTTCAAGGCTCTGGGGCTTGCCTTTCGCAATGCCCTGTCCGTGGAAAGACAAGGTGTTTCCAGTACAAAAGGGAGTCTCGACTGATGAAACGGCTTTTCCCTCTTCTCTTTGTTTGTGTTTTTGCCCTTGCCGCCCTCAGTGGTTGTGCCAGTAAGAGTGAGCTTGTGAAGCTCCCGCGGCCCAGCGGAAAGCTTGCTGTTGCCGGATTTACCAATCCGGTATTCAACTGGGAACTGCTGGCAGGTTATCTGCCTCAGGAAGGTAAACCGATTAAGAAAGACATCCTGCAGCAGTTGGATGACAAGATGGTCGGTGTCCTTTCCAAACATGGTGTAACCGCTTTTGCGCGTCCGGCCATTACACGCCAGTGCCAGGAAATCGAAGTTTTTGAAAATTTGGGCGGTCGCCGCGAAGCCGCTTTTGCTTATTGGGTTAAGGTCGGCCAGTGCATGAGTGCCGACTATATTCTGGTCCCGCAGATTCTTTTCTGGCAGGACCTGCGCGGTATGCAGAAGGCTGATTTCAATATCCAGCCTGCATCCGTTATTATTGATTTGTTTCTTATTGATGTTAACAACAGGCGCATCATCAGACGATTCCATTTTGACGAAACCCAGCAGACTCTTATGGAGAATGTGCTGGAAGCCGATACTTTTTTCAAACGCGGCGGCAAATGGGTTACCGCGATGGATCTCTCTGACGAAGCCCTTGAGACAGGACTTATGGAGCTTGGTTTATGATTGTTTTTCCCGCTGTAGATATCAAGGACGGCGTTTGCGTACGCCTTTCCCAGGGTCAGGCTGATGCTGTTACCGTATTTTCAAGTGATCCTGTTGCTCAGGCAAAGTACTGGGAAAATCAGGGCGCAAGGTATCTGCACGTAGTCGATCTTGACGGCGCATTCAGCGGAATGCCCAAGAACTTTGACCTCATCAAGGATATTTGCAGTCAGCTCAGCATTCCGGTGCAGCTCGGCGGCGGTATCCGTGATATTGAAACCGCAGCAAAATACCTTGAAGCCGGTGTAAGACGCTTGATTATCGGCACTATGGCCCTTGAGGACGAGGAAACTTTTGCAGAACTCTGCGCCAAGTTTCCCGGTCAGATCGGGGTATCCCTTGACGCTGTTAACGGTCAGCTTAAGTCTCGCGGCTGGGTAGAGGATGCTGGTATCTCTGTTTTTGATATTATTCCCCGCATTGAAGCTGCAGGTGCAGCATTCATCATTTACACCGACATAAGCCGCGACGGTATGCAGACCGGCGTTAATGTGATGGCCCTTTCCGAGCTTTGCGCTAAAACCAAGCTTCCTGTTATCGCAGCAGGTGGCGTGGCTACCCTTGAGGATGTAATCAACCTTCATCCGCTGGTATCCAAAGGTCTTGAAGGTGCTGTCTCCGGTCAGGCCATTTACACCGGAACTCTCAATTTCGCTGAAGCCGTTGAGTGGTTGGAAAACAATTAGTTGATGCGCTTCGCGTTTTAATGAACTGATTTAGCCTCCGGCGGCCAAAGGGGATAATCCCCTTTGGAATCCTTAATAGAGGGAGTTCTAGCTATGAAAAAAGTAGAAGTAAAAGGCATGAGCTGCATGCATTGCGTAGGTTCCGTTGAGAAAGCTCTCAGCGCTATTGAAGGCGTTAGCGACGTCAAGGTCAGCCTTGAAGACGCATGCGCTACCTACGAAGAAACCAGCCCTGTTGATGAAGCCAAGATCAAGGAAACCATCACCAAGATCGGTTTTGAGGTTGGCGAAGTTAAGTAGTTTTTGTTTGCTATGAAATTTGAAAGCCCCGCGCTCTGAAGAGTGTGGGGCTTTTTGCGTTCTGTTAGCGTCTGTTAGCGGCGCAGCTTGTTTCGCAGGGCGAAACCGAAGAGGGCGGCTTGAAGGGCTATGGCGGTTGTTGAGAGGCCTTACAGATATAGAGCAGAGCGGATTCTCCCTATAAAAAAACGCCCGATTCTCAAAAGAGAACCGGGCGTAAAAAAAGTCTTTTAAGACTTACAGAAACAGACTACCAGCGGGGGCGTTCTGCTCTGGGCTTGGCTTCGTTAACCTTGAGGTTACGACCGCCGAAGTCTTTACCGTCGAGAGCTTCGATAGCATCGAGAGCACCGTTGTCGTCCATTTCAACGAAGCCGAAACCACGGGGACGACCTGTGTCGCGATCTTCGATGAGTTTAACGGAAACAACTTCACCGTAAGCTTCAAAGGAAGCACGGATATCTTCTTCAGTAGCGGACCAGGGCAGATTACCAACATAAATATTCTTAGACATTCAAAATTCTCCAAAAAAAGTAAAAAGTATATTAGTGCCCGTGCACCAAAAAAAAAGGGCCGCGTACAAGATGCGTACTCGGCTCCTCGATAGACTTGTTCAATTTAAACCAGCGCTAGTCACAGTTTGACCGTGCCTTCACGGGTACGGCTGGTGTTTGTTGAAGAGACAATCTTCTATTTCTGATTTAAAGTCAAGCGATAATGAAGCTGGAAAGTATATTTAATGTTTTTTTTAGTTGCGCTGGAGATTTAAGTAATTGAAAAAACAACTAAAACATTTTAGATAAAAAATAAATACTGCCTTGCAAAAAGCCCCGCGCCCGGATGAGTGCGGGGCTTTTTTTGCGTTCTGATCTCGTCTGTTAGCGGCGCAGTTTGTTTCGCAGGGCGAAACCGAAGAGAGCAGCTTGTAGGGTTATGGCGGTTGTTGAGAGGCCTTTTAGGAGGTAATGAAGGCCAACGGCCTTATCAAATTCAATTTTGATAAGTGGCATGTACCACATTGCTGTTTTGAGGCTGTCACCATTTGCCCATGGGGTGAGGCTTGTAATTAATTGAAGAAAGAAAGGTAATAGGATCAGGCAGAATAAGATTACTCCTGCGCGGATTGGGTCTTCGCCGTATCCGCTTATGAATCTGTATAATTTAAGATAGATTTTGTTAAATGCCTTGTTGAAGTCGGTTATTTTTTTATAGTCATCGTAAGCAATCCCTATTGCTGTGCAAAGTATAGATGTAGCCACACCAAAGCTGAAAATGTTCATCGGTTTGATTTCAAGGAAAAATATGCAGAGGGGAATCATAAAAATAGCAGTGGCGAGTATATTTCCAATTGGAGCTAGTTGTGTGTTTTGTAAACATTTGAGAGCCATTTCTTTTTCGCGGTAGTGCCAGTGTGATGTCTGTTCTTCGTCTGCATTTTCGCGAGCAATTTTTTTAAGACGGCGGTATATTTCTGCTAGGGTAGTGTTTTTACAGTCAGTTTTTTGTTGTGTACGTTCATCGTAAATTTTTGCAAATCTTTCTTTCCCCCAATTGCAGTCAATGAACTTAAACGATTCTATGTTCGTCTTATCTAATTTAAGATTATATAAGTTTGTTGATTCCAGCAGGATAGTCTCTTTGGATATGGCTCCTGCGAAGCTTGTCTCACCTAAAAATTTTGAATCGCGGAAATAGGTCCATTCTTTAAAAAAAGCTAAATTGAAATTAGCACCGTCTTCGAAAACTGTTTGCTCAAAGTTGGAATATTCGTGAAATATTGTGTTATGAAATGATGCTTTATTTTCAAATGAAGAATTATCGAAATAAACAGGTCCTTTGAATTCCATTTGGTTAAATGTAGATTTACCAAATTTGACTTTATCAAAATTAGTTTGTTTTTCTGTTACTGAGCTTCTGAAATCCGTGTACCCGCGGAACTGTGAGCTGCTGAACTCCGCGTCCCCGCGGAACTGAGAGCTGCTGAACTCCGCGTCCCCGCGGAACTGTGAGCTGCTGAACTCCGCGTCCCCGCGGAACTGTGATCTTCTGAAATCCGCGTACCCGCGGAACTGTGAGCTGCTGAACTCCGCGTCCCCGCGAAACTGAGAGCTGCTGAAATACGCGTCCCCGCGGAACTGTGATCTGCTGAAATACGCTTCCCCGCGGAACTGTGATCTGCTGAAAGAAGCGCCCCTGCGGAACTGTGAGTCGCTGAAATCCGCGTACCCGCGGAACTGTGAGTCGCTGAAATACGCTTCCCCGCGGAACTGTGAGTCGCTGAAATCCGCGTCCCCGCGGAACTGTGATCTGCTGAAAGAAGCGCCCCCGCGGAACTGTGAGCTTAGGAAAGAAGCTTTCCCGCGGAACTGTGAGCTTCTGAAATCCGCGTACCCGCGGAACTGTGATCTGCTGAAATACGCTTCCACGCGGAACTGTGAGTCGCTGAAATACGCTTCCCCGCGGAACTGTGATCTGCTGAAATACGCGTCCCCGCGGAACTGTGATCTGCTGAAATTTATTGGAGGTAAATATTTATCATTCTGCCCATCATATTCAGAAAATGAAATCTCATAAGGAAATATTGTTCCACTGAAATTACATCTAGGGTTCCATCCATCTCCGATAACTGCTTGAAAAGGATCCAATTTATCACGCTCCTCATCCTCCCCAGCCTCAATAACCTCATCAATCCGCGCAAAAACCAACTGATTAAACTGCTCAGCCCCCATCAAAGCGGGCTTGTCTCCACCTGCACGTTCATCATAAGGCTTACCCTTCGGCACATCAAACTTACACTCTACAGGAGCATGAAAAATACAATATTCTTTTCCATCGGCATCTATATAGACAATGTCGTAATCTTCGCACCAATTATTATGTTTAGCTCCAACGCAGCAGCCCATGTGTACCTCTTTTAAATGACTAATTTCAGTAAGTGATGGTTTTATAACGTATAAGGTTGTGATTAATCCAGAGGAAAAGGGTAGGGCTGTCAGTTTTACTTAAATACAAATGAAAGTTTTTGGGATTCTTAAACCATTTTTCAAAAAGGGTTTAAGCCACCGGAGGCGAAAACACCGATCATAAGCGCGCAGAGCATAACTCAAACAAAAAGCCCCGACTCATACGAGCGCGGGGCTTTCAATCTTTTAGCTGCTTACTTTTTAGAGCTTAACCTTAGGCAGTCCAGGAAGGTTCTTTTCAAGTACGTTTGCGGCCTGCAGCATGGTCTTTTCGTCGAAGGCTGGGGCCATGAGCTGGAGACCTACGGGCATGTTCGTTTCCTTGCCCATTGCTACAGGTAGGGACATGCCGGGCATTCCCACTAGGTTGAGGGAAATGGTGAAGATATCCTGCAGGTACATCTGCAGGGGATCGGAAGTAAGATCCCCGATGGGGAAGGCGGTGGTGGGGCATACCGGTCCGGCGATGAGATCGCAGGACTCGAAGGCCTTGTTGAAGTCTTGGCGCAGCAGGCGGCGAATCTGGGCGGCCTTGCGGTAGTATGCATCGTAGTAACCTGCGGAAAGTACGTAGGTACCGATGATGATACGACGCTGGACTTCGTCACCGAAAGCTTCGGTACGGGATTTGGTGTAGAGGTCTGCCAGTTCCTGCGGATTCTTGGTGCGGTGGCCGTAGCGTACGCCGTCGAAACGGGAAAGGTTGGAGCTGGCTTCAGCCATTGCGATAATGTAGTAGGTGGCAATGGCGTATTCTGTCATGGAAAGTTTAACCGGAACGGTCTTGGCGCCCAGTTCTTCGGCCTTGGCAATTGCGGCCCGGCAGGCTTCGGCTACTTCTTCGGAAAGTCCTTCGCCCCAGTATTCTTCGGGCAGGCCGATTGTCAGTCCGGAAAGATCGTCGCGTTCTTCAAGAGCGGCTACGAAATCTTCCATGGGCTTGTCAGCGGAAGTGGAGTCGCGTTGATCGTGTCCGCCGATTACGTTCAGCACACGGGCAGCATCCTCTACTGTGCGGGTCATGGGGCCGATCTGGTCGAGTGATGAACCGTAGGCGATCAGTCCGTAACGGGAAACACGGCCATAGGTGGGCTTAACACCTACACAGCCGCAGAAAGATGCGGGAAGACGGATAGAGCCGCCTGTATCGGTACCGAGTGCTGCGTAGCATTGACCTGCTGCGATAGTTGCACCGGAGCCGCCGGAAGAACCGCCGGGTACGCGGCTGGGGTCCCATGGGTTGGTAGTGGTCTGGTAAGCGGAGTTTTCGGTGGTGGAACCCATGGCGAATTCGTCCATGTTGGCTTTACCTACGATGATGGCTCCTGCTTCTTTGAGCTTGGCAACAGCTGTGGAATCATAGAAGGGGGTAAATCCTTCAAGGATTTTGGACCCTGCAGTGGTCGGCACGCCTTTGGTTGCCAGTGCGTCTTTAATGACTACCGGAACACCCCAGAGCGGTTTGGAAGCGTCGGGACCGGCTACGTCCATTTCTTCTGCCTGCTTGAGGGCTTCTTCATTGCAGACAGCCAGCAGAGCCTTTGTTTCGGGTTCACTTTTTGCGATCTGATCAAGACAGGCTTTAACAGCTTCAGTGACGGTCACTTCTTTTGCCATGAGCATGGCGTGGATTTCAGTGAGTGATTTTTCAATGAGTGCGGACATTTTTATCCTCAAAGATTTAAAACGTTCAAAAAGAATGAGATACGAGGAGCAAGTAAAAGGCTGGAACGAAGCATATTAAAACATGTGCAAGTTTCAGCTTTTTCCGTAGCGATGAAGTAGATCGCTGCTTTTCAACGTTTTAGTTAAACTATTCTGGGAACTACAAAGTATTTACCGTCAGAATCAGGGGCATTGGAAAGAACTTCTTCTCTGGTGTGTTCTTTCTTGACTTCATCCTTGCGCAGAACTGTGGTGTGTTCCACCGGGCTGAACATAGGCTCCACTTCTGAGGTATCGATTTCGTTCAACTTGTCCATATATGAGAGGATGTTATTAAGCTGTCCTGCAAAAAGTTCAGTTTTTTCTTCTGAAAGGTCAAGACGGGCCAGTCGCGCAACTCGCGCTACTTCCTCTAAATTGAGTTTTTCATCACTCATGAATATCTCCTTTTTATGGTGCCTCCGGCGGCAGGAGAAGGAAAACTTTTCAAAGCCTTTTATCAGGGCTTCGCCGCTGGAGACAGAATATTTATTTTTAATTTAGATTGTTATCCTAACATCCAATGGTGCTGGATGTGCGAATTATAAAATATACATGGCGAAGCCAGAATAAAAGTTTTGGGGATTCTCAAACCCTTTTTGCAAAAAGGTTTTACGTCCGCCGGGAGGCTCGCCGAAGGCAATTTATTGTTCAGTCTTGGATCCGTCAAGCGCAGCAGCCTCTTCTTTCTTGGCTTTCAGTTCTGCCTGCTTTTCTTCCCATGCCTTCACACGTGCTTCTCGTCTGGCCTTGGCCTTGGCGAGGGTTGAGCTGACCAGATTCGCATCAATGCGGGTCTTGCCGTTCTGCTCGGGGCGGAACAGATATAACTTCTGGCTGGCTTTGCCGTCAGCATCCCAACTTATAGGGGCAAGGCTGAAATCCATATGCTGGGCCTCGCTGATGCGGTCATTGACGGTATCAGCGGTCCAACCTTCGGAAAAGGTTCCGAGCTTGCCTGCGAACTTGATGAAGTCGTATCCCAGTGCAACCCAGAAGTCGGGAGTGCCGAGACCTTCGTTATCCATTACTTCCTTGAGGCGTCCGGCACCGTCGCTGGCCGGCCACCATGCTCCGGGAGCAACGGTAAGACGCAGGTTGCGCGCTTCCACATCACGGGCGGAGTTCAGGGCCTGACTCCAGAGTTCTGGCCCGAGAAAGACGAGAGTGTCAGCCTCATGGAAAAAGAAGTGCGGGATCAGCAACTGTGCCTGATGCCATGTATCGGGAATGAAGACCGCGCCGAAATCAGTTTCCGGCAGGGGGGCGTCCTCGCCCAGTCCTTCGGCTTCATTCTGGGCTTTTTTCTGGGGTGCGCGGACCAGTTTGCCGACGACTTTGCCCCATTGGGGAAAATCGCGGGGAGGATATGATTCCATACCGGTTATTCTTGCTCCGCGCTGCGCTGCGAGGTCAAAGAATTTTTTGGACATCTGGCGCCCGAATTTTTCCTGCGGATAGAGCACCGCAAGTTTGGTAATGCCAAGATCATTGACCGCAAGGTCAAGGGTGGAGCGGATCTGGTCCTCGGGGCTGGAGAAGAATCTCCATGCCTGCTTGCCTTCCTCAAGGTTGCCGGGTTTGGCAAGGAAGGAAAAGGTTACTTTATCCGCATATGTCCCGGCCTGCTCCAGCTGTTTGAAAGCTTTTACACTGATCGGTCCGCCGATGGTGGTGTACCACGGGGGCAGATTCTGGAGTCTTTCCAACCAGTCCGGTGCCTCGGTGTTGATTACCTGCACATCGACATCGAGTCCGGCCTTGGTCATTTCCCACTGGGCTGCTCCGGCACCGCGAACGATCTTCCAGCCGTATTCCTGAAAGCGGCCTGAAATGGGTAGCACAAGGGCAATCCCTACTCGCGGTATGCCGTACTGACCTTCAAGTTTACTCAGGATAGCGCTGAAGTATGCTTTGTCTGCTATCTGCCCGTTCTGTATGATCCCGGCCATGGCTCGCCATGACATAGGCCAGTATTCAGTGTCTCCGGACTGACGAACCGCTTTCTCGAAGATCAGCAGTTCGTAGGGAAATTTCAGGTTGGCTTCGCTGGGAACGAGTCCGTTCATGGCCTCAATTTCGGCTTTGGTCTTTTTTTCAAGCCCCTGCATGAACCATTGTTCCAGTTCCTGTTTGTTGGAATCTTCGGGCGCAATGGCGTAAAGCCGCTCAAGTGCAGTCAACGAACTCGCATCCTGCTCCATACCGGAAAGGTTTTTACCTGCAGTGGAACGGATATCCCAAGACAGGAAGGGGTCTTCCATGGTTGCTGAAAGGTGAGTTCTCAGTTTGGGAAAACTTTTGATGGCAGTGAGGGTTTCGAAATAATACTGTTGCCAGACCGGTGAGCTTATAGCTTCGTCAGAAAGCTTTTTCCACTGTTCAAGTCTTGCTTCAGCCTCGTGGTAATGACCGGATTTGAAGGAGCTGATAGCCAGTCTTTCCGTGGCCGCGGGAATCTCATGTTCCGGGATGTCGCTACGTTCCAGCAATCTGGTATAGTAGAGTTCGCTGGAGATATAGTCCCGTGAGCGCCATGCCTTGTCCGCCACGCTGACAAGGGCCTGTGTGGTCAACATCTCAGTGGAAATGGTAGGCATTTTGACCGGCTGTTTCTGGAGAGAAACACAGCCTGATGCTGCAAAGATGAAAATCGTCAGCAGCGTAACAGCATAAATATTTATTGAAAGGCGCACGGCCTTATCTCTATTCATTGATTTTTCCATGCAAAGTTTGTGGCCCATGAAAGTAAATTCGTCAAGGGAAGGTAAAAAAAATCCGGCCTTCCTTTAAATAAGGAAGGCCGGATTAAATTATACTTTACTAATCAGCTATGCAAGCTTGGACAGGAATTATTTTTTCTCGTCTTTTACTTCGGTGAAGTCCGCATCAACTACGTCTTCGTCTGCGTTTGCTGCTCCTGCATCTGCTGCACCTTCGGGGCCTGCAGCGCCTTCAGCACCTGAATTCTGCTGGGCGTAGAGCTGTTCAGCCAGTTTGTGTGAAGCCTGAGCCAGAGCATCGGTAGCCTGCTTGATTGCTTCAGGATCATCGGATTCAAGAACTTTTTTGAGATCTTCAATCTTGGCTTCAATGTCAGACTTGAGAGCTGCATCCACGTTGTCGCCAATTTCGCGCAGGGACTTTTCAGTGGTGTAGACCAGAGAGTCGGCCTGGTTGCGTGCTTCAATGAGTTCCTGTTTTTTCTTATCGTCTTCAGCGTGAGACTCGGCATCCTTGACCATCTTTTCAATGTCTTCTTCAGAAAGACCGGAAGAAGCGGTGATCTGGATGGACTGTTCTTTACCGGTACCCATGTCCTTGGCGGATACGTTTACAATACCGTTGGCGTCGATGTCGAAGGTAACTTCGATCTGGGGTACGCCGCGGGGAGCTGCGGGAAGACCGGTCAGCTCGAAACGTCCGAGGGTCATGTTGTCGGCTGCCATGGGACGTTCACCCTGCAGAACGTGGATGGATACAGAGGGCTGGTTGTCAGCCGCTGTGGTAAACACCTGGCTTTTACGGGTGGGGATTGTGGTGTTTCTCTCGATGAGATTGGTGAAAACACCGCCCATGGTTTCAATACCCAGAGACAGCGGGGTAACATCAAGCAGGAGAACGTCTTTAACGTCACCGGCGAGGATACCGCCCTGAATGGATGCGCCCATGGCAACAACTTCGTCAGGGTTAACGGAGCGGTTGGGTTCTTTGCCGAAGAATTCCTGTACCTTCTGCTGAACCAGAGGCATACGGGTCATACCGCCGACGAGGATGACTTCATCAATGTCGGAAGCGGTCAGGCCTGCGTCTTTCAGTGCTTTCTGGCACGGAGCCTTGGTGCGGTCAACGAGGTCTTCAACCAGCTTTTCCAGCTTAGCGCGGGAAATCTTGACCATGAGGTGTTTAGGTCCGTTCTGGTCAGCAGTGATGAAGGGCAGGTTGACTTCGGTTTCCATGGAAGTGGAAAGCTCTTTCTTGGCCTTTTCTCCAGCTTCTTTCAGGCGCTGCAGAGCCATGCGGTCTGCGGAAAGGTCAATGCCGTTTTCACGCTTGAATTCTTCAACAAGGTACTTGATTACAGCGTTGTCAAAGTCTTCGCCGCCGAGGAAGGTGTCGCCGTTGGTAGCGCGAACTTCAACAACGTTGTCTCCAACTTCGAGAATGGAAATATCAAAGGTACCGCCACCGAGGTCGAATACCGCGATCTTTTCGTTGGCTTTTTTGTCAAAGCCGTAAGCAAGAGATGCTGCAGTAGGTTCGTTGATGATACGTTTTACTTCGAGACCTGCGATACGGCCTGCATCTTTGGTGGCCTGACGCTGAGAGTCGTTGAAGTATGCCGGTACGGTGATAACTGCTTCGGTAACAGTTTCGCCGAGGTATGTTTCAGCATCTTTTTTGAGCTGCTGCAGGATGATGGCGGAAATTTCGGACGGGCTGTATTTTTTGCCGTCGATTTCAACCCATGCATCTCCGCCTTTACCGTCAACAATGGGGTAAGGGCAGTGCTCGGACCATTTTTTTACTTCAGGAGTGCTAACCTGACGGCCCATGAGACGCTTGATAGCGAATACGGTCTTTTCGGGGTTGGTTACAGCCTGACGTTTAGCAATTTCACCAACGAGGCGTTCTTTGTTAGTGAAGCCTACGATGGAGGGAGTGGTGCGTCCGCCTTCTGCGTTGGAAACGCATTTGGGGTCTTTACCTTCCATAACATAAACACAGGAGTTGGTAGTACCGAGGTCAATTCCGATAATTTTAGACATATATAAATTCCTCCAGATATATTTTCGAATTTATGAACTATGATTTAATACCTGATTTCAGCTTGTAAAGAGCTCAGGTTATAAAAATCAGGATAATTTATTAACCATTACTTTTGCAGGACGGATAACACGTTCTTTGAGTACGTAACCCCGCTGCATAATCTGGGCGATAGAGTTGTCGGGAAGATCCGCAACCTGTGCCATGCCCATGGCTTCGTGAAAATTGGGGTCGAACTCATCGCCTGTTTTGCCGACAGCTTTAAGGCCGTGTTTGGCGAGGGTCTCCAGAAACATTTTTCTGGTCATGTCTACGCCGATCACGAAATCCTTGCAGGCATCAAGGTTCTGGGCATGGTCAAGGGCGAGATCAAGGTTGTCGAGCACGGGCAGCAGATCGGAAAGGATGGAGTCTGCCGCGAACTTTTTCAGTTCTTCAGTCTCGCGGATCAGTCTCTTTTTAATGTTCTCCGTTTCAGCCAATGCGCGGAGCCTTTCTTCCTTGGCTTCTCCCATCACATCGCATGCGGGGCATACGTGTTCCCGGCAGAGGGCTTTGAGCTCATCTTCGCTTAAGGTCACTTCATTCTCAGCTTCCGCGGTTTCTTCAGTTTCAGTTGCCGCGGTTTCCTGTTCGTTCATTTCTTTATTATCTTCTTTTCCAGACATGGACTCTCCGGTGTCATGAATTAGCGGCCTGAGCCCTTTAAAAAAGGACAGTCAGACCGCACAATTAGACAAATAAGCATCCCGCATATCTTGTCAACACATGAAAGGGGATCAAAGGTTAATTTTTTTCAATTCATGCACATTCAGGGCATTTTGAACTGTCCGTCTTCGTAAATAGTTACTTTTTTACCATCGGCAAGGTTTGCAGTCACAATTTTTTCTTCAGTATTTACAAGATCCCAGTGAATGGAAGAAGTGTTGAAGCCGAGGGAATCCATCATCATTTTATCGAGGACTTCCGGTGGACCGGCAAATGTTTCGCTCAAGGATTGGCCCAGTGCAATGTGGCAACTGCCGTGTTCCCCGCCGAAATTTTCATCAAGAATGGTCTGGGCCATGAAATGGTCAACTCGTGATATGGAGGCATCGGTCAATGAAAATTCTCCAACCCGGCGCGCTCCTCCATCGGCCCGGAGTTGATCCAGCAGAAACTTTTCTCCGCCCATGGCTTTCACGCGTATGGCTATCCCGTCCATAAATTCGAGCTGCACCCCGTAGGTTGCCTTATCCATATATAATGAAGGAAGGTCTGCGAAATAGATTCCGTTTACTGTGCGGCAGTCGGGGGAAATATATATTTCATAGCCGGGGATGTTGTCTCCGGCAGCACATTGCCAGCGGCGGTTGTCTCCGGGAGAGAAAAACAGGTCACAAAGTTCCGATTGCATGCGTATGTTTTTTATATCAAGCGAAGTCAGCCAGCGGGCGATTTCGCTGGTACGTTCTGATATTTTTCCCCATTCGCGGTCAGGGGCCGGCATGTTAAGGTAGCAGGCCCGCATTAGCCGTGTGGTGTACTCTGCAAGGGAAAGTCCTGATTTTGCCGCAAGTGCCGCAGTAGGATATACACATTCGGTCCAGGCCAGCTTTCCATATAGTTTGCGCTTCTCAACCGCCTGCCGGAAGGTACGTGAACTGTTGCGGTTTTCCATAATGGAGCGTGGGTCCACTTCGGTCATGGCTTCTAATTCTTCCGGGGCATGGATGCGGATTACTCCGGCGGCGTTTGCGTACAGTTCTTCTTTGCCGGGAGGATGAAAAGTCAGTTGTCCGTAGCTGGAATTGATATACAGCTCTGCCTTCATGGCTGGAGTCAGAGGCGTCTCCAGGACCGGATGCAGGTGTTTTTCTATGAGCAGGGCAAAAAGAGCTTCCGCAAGCGGGGTGGCAAGGTAATCATATTTAATGATGATGACATCTCTATTTTTTAGTCCGTTTTCTTTCCGGCTGTTCAGAGCCCAGAACAGAACTTTTGAATACTGGCGCAGATCTTCGTAGGGGATTATGTTTTTCATATAATATTGCTGTGGTTTATGCTCTAGGTTTATTTGTGAAGTGTAATATTTCCCTAAAATCAAATCCACAATAAAATTGATTATATCAGCTTGACGTCGGCCTATGCATACTTATTTAGTATGATATTGGCTGTGTTGAAAATAATAGATTTAATTGTCGTGTTTGAGATTGACTTTCAATCATGAGCATGGCTAAGTAACGGATTCTAATTGTGGCTGGAATAGACTGGCTGCTGTTGAAAATGCTATTCATAATCAAGATAAAAGATATACGATGTAAGGGGAATTATGTCTGTATCACTCAGAACAATGAGAAAGGACCAGAAAGGTGTAGTTGTCTCGGTTAACGCCAGCGGAGAGCTTGGACGTCGAATCCGGGATATGGGGCTTGTGCCCGGCACTGAATTCATGGTCGTGGGCCGTGCGCCCCTTAAAGACCCTGTAGCCTTGCGTATGAAAGGTTTTACCCTGACCCTGCGCAATAACGAAGCTGACTTCATCGTGGTCAAGCCGGAGGAGTAGGCTATGGGTAAGGAATATTTTGTAGCGGTCTCCGGCCAGCCCAATTGTGGTAAAAGTACCATGTTCAACGGTCTGACGGGGGCAACCGCGCGAGTAGGCAACTACCCCGGTATCACCGTTGACCGCACTGAGGGACGCTATTGTACTCCTGAATTTTGCGCCAACCTTGTCGACCTGCCCGGAACCTATTCCCTTACTTCCTATTCCATGGAAGAGGTTGTTGCACGTAATGTTATTGTTGATGAGAAGCCTGACGTGGTTATCAATATGCTTGATGCCACTTCCCTTGAGCGTTCTCTGTATCTTGCCGTGCAGTTCATGGAGATCGGTGTGCCGGTCGTTCTCGGCCTGAATATGATGGACGAGGTGCGCAAAAAAGGCATCCGTATCGATTCGCAAAAGCTTTCCGAGCTCATGGGCGTTCCTGTTGTGGAGTGCGTTGCCCGCAGGGGAGTGGGTAAAGAAGAGCTTATGGAATCCGTTCAGCAGGTTGTGGAAGAAACACAGGGTGAGTGGAGTCCGGTTAACATTTCATATGGCCATGACCTTGATCCGGTAATTGAAGAAATGACCGCGTTGATCAAGGAAAATGAATTCATGACAGACCGTTACGACCCGCATTGGCTGGCGGTGAAGTATCTGGAAGAAGATGAAATTGTCATGAAGAACGGCCGTAATGCAGGTCCTCTCGCCGAGCAGTTGGAGGAAAAGGTTCAGAAAGTTTCCGAGCACATTCAGAAAACCCTGAACACATATCCTGAGGCAGTGCTGGCCGATTACCGCTATGGCTTTATCAACTCCATCCTCAAGCAGGGCGTTATCAGTCGTGAAGATAACCTGCGTTTCGATTTTTCCGACAAAATAGACCTTGTACTGACCCATAAATTTCTTGGCCCGATTCTCATGCTGCTAATTATGTACGGCATGTTTTACGTTACCTTTACTGTGGGGGCCATTCCTCAGGGCTGGGTGGAAGATGGTTTTGCGTGGCTTTCCAATACCATCGGTTCTCTGCTGCCTGACGGCCTGATCAAGTCCATGGTCACTTCCGGGGTAATTGACGGAGTTGGCGCGGTCATGGGGTTCACCCCGTTGATCCTGATCATGTTTGCCATGCTCGTTTTTCTGGAAGATTTAGGATACATGGCCCGTGTTTCCTACATGGTTGACCGTGTATTTCGTTCATTCGGGCTGCATGGTATGTCAATCATGCCTTTTATCATGTCCGGCGGACTTCCCGGCGGTTGTGCTGTTCCCGGTGTTATGACCTGCCGAACCCTGCGCAGCCCCAAGGAACGTATTGCCACTATCCTGACTGCCCCGTTCATGATTTGCGGTGCAAAGACAACTGCATATTTAATGCTTGTCCGGGCATTCTACCCGGACAACGCCACTACTGTTATGTTTTGTCTGGTTTTAGTTTCGTGGTTGCTGGCTCTTTGTTTTGGGCGGCTGTTGCGTTGGACTGCTCTTAGGGGCGAATCCACTCCTTTTGTCATGGAATTGCCGCCGTACCGGATTCCCACCTTGCACGGGATTTTCATCCATACTTGGGATCGTGTCTGGGAGTACGTGAAAAAGGCCGGGACCGTAATCCTAGCCATTTCCATTCTCATGTGGGCCTTGATGACTTTTCCGCAAATGCCTGTTGAACAGGTTGCAGCCTTCGAAGCTCAGCGAGTTCAAGTTGTAGAGCAGAGTTCCACATGGACCGGCAGCGCACAGGAAAAGGAAGATAAGGTTGCCAAGGCTCTTGCAGAGATCAGTTACAATGAAGGCGAGGCCGCTCTCAAGCATTCCTATGCCGGACGTTTGAGTGAAGCCATTTCCCCCGTAACGGATGTGGCCGGATTCCCGTGGCAGGCAAATATTGCTTTCATTGGCGCATTTGCAGCCAAGGAGGTTTTTGTCTCGACCATGTCCACTGCTTATTCTTTGGGCGATGAGGCTCCTGAAGGTGCCCTTTCGCTCAGCGAGAGGATTGCAGCTGACAAGAGTTGGACAACCCCGGTAATCTGGTCGGTTTTCATTTTCCTGATGGTCTATGTACCGTGTATGGTCACGGTTGCGGTCATTGCCCGTGAGACCAACTGGAAGTGGGCAACATTCTCGGTTTTCGGTTCGCTGGCATTTGGCTATTCACTGTCTGTGGTGATTTATCAGGTAGGGAATTTGTTGATATAAGAATGCTTCTGGCCCTTCGGGGAGCCTACCGGCGGTCCCTCCGGGGGCCAAAGCACCTTTTGGGAAAAAGGTGCTCGGACTCGCCCAAAAACTTTCAATAAGCTTCGCTGTGTAGCTTCTGTTCTTAGCTTAGAACCAAGGCCGCAATATCTTGAATGATATTGCGGTCTTTTTATGAAGTGAAAACAGCATAAAGGCGGAATGTTCGGGTGGTAACGAACATTCCGCCTTTATGCGTGGGGTGTGAGTGGTTATGAGGTAATTAGAAATTTTTAAAGAGGCTCGTAGTAACAGCGCTTAGGACTGTGTACTTTTCCTTCTTCTTTGAGAGCTTTGATGGCTTTTGAAACATCTTTGGATTCAATACCAAGTGCCTTGGCTACATCACCGGGACGAACAGGTTTACCTGCTTCTTTCATTGCTTCGAGAACTTTATTTTGCATTCTTAATCTCCTTAATTATTACTGTTGATAATTATTACTATTTATTTTCGTATTTGATGTCAACCCAAAAGTTAAGCCCGCATGAAGTTTTTCATGCGGGCTTAAAAAAATGACTGATATAGGTGAGCAGAAGGGACGCCTTATTAAAAGCTTTTGAAAGGATGGGGTCTGTGGAAGGAAAACTTTTGTAAAAGTTTTCCTTCCACAGCCGCCGGAGGGTTCTTAATTATTCAGTCTTAAATTCCAAGCCATCATCACCGGAATCAATGCTGACAGAGTGCTCCTCACGCAGCTCTCCACCGATGATTTTCTTTGCCAGCGGGGTTTCCAGATGGGACTGGAGGTACCGGCGCAGCGGCCTTGCCCCGTAGATGGGATCGTAAGACGCATGGGCGATGAATGCCTTGGCCTTGTCGGTTATTTCCATAGACATTTTTTGTTCTTCAAGACGTTTTTTCAAGCCTGCCAGTTGCAGGTCCACAATTTGGACAAGATCCTTTTCGAGCAGCGGCTTGAACAGCACTGTTTCGTCTACACGGTTCAGAAACTCGGGCCTGAAATGTCCGCGCAGCACGTTCATTACGCCGTCCTGAACTCCATCCTTGAACTCACCGTTGTCCTTGATTCCCTCAAGCATGAGTTGTGAACCGAGGTTGGAGGTCATGATAATGATTGTGTTTTTGCAATCCACGGTGCGGCCCTGTGAATCAGTGATTCGACCGTCATCAAGGATTTGCAGCAGCACATTGAAGACGTCGCTGTGCGCTTTTTCGATTTCATCAAAGAGCACAACGGAGTACGGCTTGCGGCGGATGGCTTCGGTTAGCTGCCCGCCTTCGTCGTAACCGATGTAGCCCGGAGGAGCCCCGATGAGCCGTGCGACCGCATGTTTTTCCATGTATTCGGACATGTCCATGCGTACGATGTTTTCTTCGCTGTCAAAGAGCGCTTCCGCAAGGGCCTTGCACAGCTCGGTTTTACCGACACCGGTGGGACCGAGGAATATGAATGAGCCGATAGGCCTTGAAGGATCTTTGAGTCCCGCACGGGCTCGCAGCACTGCTTCGGATACAGCCCGTACCGCATCATCCTGCCCGATTACGCGGCCATGCAGGATATCTTCAAGGCGGAGCAGTTTTTCCCGCTCTCCTTCCACAAGGCGGCTGACCGGAATTCCGGTCCAGCGGGAGATAATCCCGGCAATATCATCGGGACCGACAAATTCCTTGAGCAGGCGTTTGCTGTCCGCAGTGGCTTTGTCCTCTTCGCCTTCTATGTCGTTGGAGATTGCCTCCAGCTGATTCTGCAAATCGGGCAGCACAGAGTAGGTCAACTCAGATGCCCGACCAAGATCTCCTTTGCGCTGGGCTTCTTCAATGTCGATCTTTGTTTTTTCGATCCGGGCCTTAATATCGCGGACGGTGTCGATGGAACCTTTTTCCTTTTCCCATTGTTCGACCAGCTCAGACTGTTTGATTTTCATCTCGGTAAGAGTGTCTTCCAGCTTTGAAAGGCGCTCACGGGATGCAGCGTCATCTTCCTTGCGCAGTGCTTCGCGTTCGATTTCGGCCTGCATAATCTGGCGGTTGACCTTGTCCAGCTCGTAGGGCTGGGAGTCGATCTCGGTCCTGATCATGGCTGCCGCTTCATCAATAAGGTCGATGGCTTTATCAGGCAACTGGCGGTCAGTGATATAGCGGGCGGAAAGACCGGCTGCTTCAACAAGCGCACTGTCGCTGATGCGTACACCATGGTGAACTTCAAAACGTTCCTTCAAGCCGCGCAGGATTGAGATGGTGTCCTCAATGGTCGGTTCCTCAACCATAATGGTCTGGAAACGGCGTTCAAGGGCCGGGTCTTTCTCAATATACTTGCGGTATTCGTCAGTAGTTGTCGCGCCGATGCAGTGCAGTTCGCCACGGGCCAGCATTGGCTTGAGCAGGTTCCCGGCATCCATTGCGCCGTCAGTTTTACCTGCACCTACAATGGTATGGATTTCATCGATAAAGATGATGATCTGTCCGTCGGATTCCTGCACTTCCTTGAGCACGGCCTTGAGTCTTTCCTCAAATTCTCCGCGATATTTGGCTCCGGCAATGAGCGCACCCATGTCGAGCATGAACACGGTCTTGTCTTTCAAACCTTCGGGCACATCCTGCTTGACGATGCGTTGAGCCAGTCCTTCAATGATGGCGGTTTTACCGACCCCGGCTTCACCGATGAGGATCGGGTTGTTTTTCGTGCGCCGGGAAAGGATGCGGATTACGCGCCGTATTTCTGAATCACGGCCAATGACCGGATCAAGCTTGCCTTTGCGGGCTTCTTCCACCAGATCGCGTCCGTATTTCTTCAGAGCATCGTAGGTGGCTTCCGGGTTATCAGTGGTCACGCGCTGATTGCCGCGGATGGAGGTCATGGCTTCCAGCACCTTGTCTTTGGTTAGGCCGAATTTTTTGTTGACCTTGCCTGCACCGGTTGAGCCGTGTTCGTCCATTATGGCGAGGAAAAGGTGCTCCACGCTGATGAATTCGTCCTGCATGCGCTGGGCAATTTCTTCAGAGGCAACAATAATCCTGTTCAGCCGCTGGGTAACAAAGACCTGACCTGGCTGTGCGCCGGGGCCGCTGACCTGCGGAAGTTTGCGTATTTCATCCTCTACAGCTTTTTTATAGTCTGCGGGATCAATGGATGATTTTTCGAGAATTTTGGAAACAATTCCTTTTTCCTGCTCAATGAGCGCGAGGAGGAGGTGTTCCACTTCTATCTGCTGCTGGCCGTTTTTAACAGCCAGAGATTGTGCCGCAGCAATTGCGTCGTTGGTTTTTTGTGTGAATTTGTTCGGATCCATATTCAGTCTCCTTTTTGCTTTATCTTAATTGACCTGCATTCAAGATTCACAACTCATTTCAGTTAATATGCCTGAAATCCGGACGCACTTCTACTGTTCTCAAAGGGGGGGGCGTTTCCTCCCCCTGAGTTTTTGCTGCGTTTTAGGCAGGAGTCTGAATCCTGTAGAAAGATCGCAAGTCATTTTGTTTTTAAATCAATTTTTTCATTTCTTCGATTTGAGACTCAAGTTTCTCAACCCGTTCAAGCAGATCCACGATGATGGACCCGCCTGTGGGAGTGACTTCGAGGTCCTTACAGAGCCTCGAGAGCTTGGTCATGCGATAAAGATCGCGTGTTTCAAAGAGATAATGTCCGTCCCCAGTGGTTCCGGGCCGCACCCATTCTATGCTGATCAGCTCTAGAACCACGGTCTCTTCAAGTCCGGTCATTTCCATAACCTGTGTTATGACCAGTCGTTTGGAGCTGGATGGAGGCTGCGCTTCGGTCCTTTGTTTAATGTCCATGGCGAACCTCCTTTAGAATGAGCGGGGTGAGAAGTCGGACTTTTCAGCCAGTTCTTCCCAAAGTTTTTTTATTTCGTCTGTTTCGGCCTTGGGCACCTGAATCATGATGCGTACAAACTGATCGCCTTTCTTGGATCCGGTACCAAGTCCGCGTCCTTTGATGCGAAGTTTCTTGCCGCTTCCAAGCCCTGCGGGAATATTCATTTCAACCATTCCGTCAAGGGTGGGCAGCTTGAATTTTCCGCCGAGCGCCGCTTCCCACGGGGCAAGGTGCAGGTCAAGGATAACATTGCTTTCTTCGACCTTGAAATCCTTGTGCGCTGCAAGCTTGATTTTCAGGTACAGGTCGCCGCGCGGTCCGTCATGCTGGCCGGGTGATC
Source organism: Maridesulfovibrio sp. (assembly GCF_963678865.1). NCBI lineage: Bacteria > Pseudomonadati > Thermodesulfobacteriota > Desulfovibrionia > Desulfovibrionales > Desulfovibrionaceae > Maridesulfovibrio > Maridesulfovibrio sp. Next base: position 57,989 of record NZ_OY787459.1, read on the forward strand.
CCTGACCGGAAAGGCGGATTTTCTGGCCTTCCTTGATACCTGCGGGAATCTTAACATCCAGAGTCTTTGATTGGACCATGGGATGCCCGCCCGGACCGGTTGCTCTTTCCTGTACTGTCACGGATTTCGGTCCGCCCTTGTAGGCTTCTTCAAGAGTCAGCAGCAGGGTGGTTTCTGAGTTTTCACCTTTGCGCGGACGCTGCTGGAATCTTTGTCCACTAAATCCTCCGCCACCGAAATTGGCACCGCCGAAGTTTGCACCGCCTCCGCCGAAGATGGTTTCAAAGAAGTCGCTGAAATCACCGCCTCCGGCACCTCCTCCGCCGAAGCCTCCGAATCCGCCACCGCCGAAGTTCATGTTTTCGTAGCCCGGAGGCGGACGGAAATTCTGTCCGTGCTCCCAGTCCGCACCGAACTGGTCGTACATTTTACGCTTTTCCGGATCCTTGAGAACTTCGTAAGCTTCGTTGATTTCTTTAAACTTCTGCTCTGCTTCCGCTTTATCCGGGTTCAAGTCAGGGTGATACTGCCGGGCCAGTTTTTTAAAGGCCTTGGCTATCTCATCCTTGCTTGCGGAGCGGGAAACCCCCAGAAGTTTGTAATAGTCCTTATATTTGACGCTCATCTTGTAATTACTCCTTGAGTGATTGGACGATCAGTTTATGTTCGCCACTCTATCAGAGTAAATCAGAGTTTGAGCAAGTCAAGCGTAATAATTGAAATTTGAAGGATGGATAGTGGGTGGTTTGTGCTAAAAGTAGTAATAGCAAAGTTTACCGATGTGAAAAAAATCCCTCCCACCGATTTTAAACGGGGGTGGGATTTTTTTAATACGTATATTCTGCTTCGCGCTAATTGGAAACTGGCTTACCCAGAAATCTTACTACTGCGAGAACTGCGATGATTCCGGCGGGCAGGACAATTGATACGGGCATTCCTAGTCCTGCGGGAATGTATCCGAACAGGATGGAGATGAGAGCCACCGGGATGGCGTAAAAGAGCTGTGTTCTGGTGTGGTCGATGTGGTCACATGCGGAACCCATGGAGGACAGGATTGTGGTATCCGAGATGGGAGAGCAGTGGTCGCCGAAGATAGCTCCGGTAAGGACCGCACCGATGTTCAGGATTACGTATCCCTGCTCAGGTACCAGCGCGTAGGCCAGCGGGATGCAGAGCGGCATGAGGATACCCATTGTTCCGTAAGATGTTCCTGTAGCAAAGGAAATGATGGAACCCATTATGAAAATAATGGAGGGCAGCAGGAAGGTCGGAATGGTGTCGGAGAGCACGTTTACGAGGTAGGCGGCAGTTCCGAGTTCCTTGATGATGCCGGACAGTGACCATGCCAGCAGCAGGATTACCGCAGTGATGTTAAGTGATTTAACACCCTGAATCCAAGTGGAGATTGCTTCGTCCACAGTCAGAATGCGTTTGCCGATGGCGATGGCCAGAGCCACAACACCTGCGATGAGTGCAGCCTGAAAAAGTACAACTGATGCATCTGATGCACCGAATGCTTCGCGGATAGCCACAAAGCTCATGGGTGCGTCCTCGAAAATCTTTTTCAGCGCGGCATCGTCACCGCCCATAATTCCGTTGTAACCGTTGAAGTAGAAACCGAGGAAAGCTGCAACAATCAGTGTTCCGATAGGGATGATTGCATACCAGATGCTGGGAGTTACGTTTTCCGCTGGCTGCAGTTCAGTTGCTTCATCCGCGACCATGGGTTTGGCCTTGTCGTCAATTACTTTTCCGGTGGTGCGGGCGCGGTGTTCAGCCTTGTACATGGGGCCGAATTCGCGCATGAGCCAGATGGTGGCGAGAATGAAAACCAGAATAAGAATATTGTAAAATCTGTACGGAATGGTTTCCACGAAAACTCCGTATGCATTCATGGTATAGCCGATACCCTGAAGGCCATCGCGGATCAGGCCAACTTCGTAGGCAACCCAGGTGGAGATCAGGGCGATGCCTGCAATGGGTGCTGCGGTGGCATCGATGATAAAAGCAAGCTTCTCACGGGAGACCTTCATTTTATCAGTTACCGGACGCATGATCGGGCCGACGGTGAGAGAGTTCGCATAGTCATCAAAAAAGATGAAAAGCCCGAGCACCCAAGTCACAAACTGGGAACTTCTCGGGCTTCTGGCTTTTTTTGCCAGAGCATCGGCAATTGCCTTTGCGCCGCCCATCTTGGATACCAGTGCGATAAGCCCACCGATGGCGAGACACTGGAGTACGATACCCGCGTTCCATGAGTCGGCAAGAGAAGCGAGAATTTCGTTTGAAAGACGCAGGAAGCCGCCGATAAATCCGTTGTAGATGTCAAATCCTTTGGCTTCCAGCATGAAAGCACCGGAAAACACACCGATGAAAAGTGACAGGACAACGTTCTTTGTAATGAAGGCAAGAACAATTGCCACCAGTGGTGGAATCAGTGTGAATAAACCGTAAATTTTGGCATTGGCCGGTCCGAGGCTGGAGTCAGCAGCAAAGGCCGGTTGACAAAGCAGTGTAAACAACACCGTGAGTATAAAAAATCCACTCCATTTGCGCATTTTAAATTTCCCCCTTGAAATATTAGTGTCGCAAAAAATATGATCTGCTCATCTACTAGATTTGTTACATAAATGCAAATTTGATTTTGTATCTGTTTAATTTTCCATGATAAAATTATGAAATGACAGACTTTAGCTTAAAAAAATTAATGAAAAACAAATTTATGCTGGTTGTGGTTAAAATCGGTTAGTCTCACTCTTATTTGCTTTCGGGGGTAAAAGTACCATTGTACCCTGTTACAATTTGGGGTATGCACTTGCCTGTACAGACACCATTGATAATACGATAAATGCACAATTCTAAATAAAATATAAGGAAATCAGATGTTTTCAAAAAATAAAGCTCTCAAAAGCATATTTGATTCCAGCATTGATGAACTTTGCAAGAGCGAAGGGCTCTCCAAAGAGACCATTATTCAGGGCATTGAAGACGGGACCATGGTTCTGCTCGGGAACCCCAACCATAAAAATGTAACTCCCACCCTTATCGGGCAGCCCGCAAAGGTAAAAGTAAACGCTAACATCGGTACTTCTCCTTTTAAGAATGACCGTGAAAAAGAAATGAAGAAGCTTGATGCCGCATGGAAGGCAGGCGCACATGCCGTTATGGACCTTTCCACTGCGGGTGATCTTGACGGAATCAGGACCGATATGCTGAACAGCTGCCCCCTGCCGCTGGGTACTGTTCCCATCTATGCCATGGCGCAGCAATACGTTGCCCGTGATGAAGATCCTGCCGGTTTTTCTATTGATGAGCTTCTTGTCGAAGTGGAAAAAGAAGCAGAACAGGGCGTTGATTTCATGACTCTGCATTGCGGCCTGACCCGTCGCGGAGCAGACTGGGCAACAGCTGAAGACGAGCGTCTGCTGGGTATTGTTTCCCGAGGCGGGTCCATCCTTGCCCGTTGGATGCGTGATCACGACGAGGAAAATCCGTTGCTGACCAACTACGACAGACTTCTTGAAATCTGCCTGAAACACAATGTTACCTTGAGTCTCGGTGACGGCCTGCGTCCCGGTGCCGGTGCAGATGCAGGCGATGCCGCACAGTGGGAAGAAGTTCTTGTCCTCGGCAAGCTTGCCAAGCGCGCGCATGAGTACGGCGTACAGGCTATGATTGAAGGCCCGGGCCACGTACCCATGAATCTCGTTGAAACCCAGATCCGTGGTATCAAGGCAGCTACTTACAACGCTCCCCTTTACGTCCTCGGACCTCTGGTTACCGATTCCGCTCCCGGTTACGATCACATTGCCGGAGCAATCGGCGGCGCTATTGCCGTAATGAACGGTGTTGACTTCCTTTGCTATCTTACTCCCGCAGAACATCTGACCCTGCCTGAGATTGATGATGTCTGGAACGGCGTCAAGGCTTCCCTCGTAGCCGCTCAGTGCGGTGAAGTCGGAATGGGCCGTAAAGATGCTGTTCAGCGTGACAGGGATATTTCCATAGCACGTAAGGAACTTGACTGGGATCGTATTGCCGAACTCGCAATTGACCCCGCACTGGCGTGTGCTCGTAGAAAAGACCATAAAGACGAAAAAGAATGCGCTATGTGCGGAAAATTCTGCGCTGTACGCATGCTTTCTGAATAATCCTGAATTTGAATTAGAGCCGCTCTGTACATACTAAGATGCTAACGGCCCGTAACACCTCTGGTGTTACGGGCTTTTTTTATGTAAGCTGATGCTGACTTATTAAACAAACGTTTAAATTGCATCTTTTGCAGGAGAATCAGCAATGTTTCGATATGTTCGGGACCCCATGAGTGGGCTGACACATTTTATTGGTTTTTGCCTTGCTATTGCCGGATTGGTAATGCTGCTGCTTGCTTCTGTGAATCCCACAAGTGTGATGCATGTGGTTACTTTTTCGATATTCGGCGGCGGGATGATTCTGCTTTACCTCGCCAGTACTCTCTATCATTGGCTGCCCCTGTCCAAGCGGGGGATAATGTGGCTGCGCAAGCTCGATCATTCCATGATCTATGTCTACATCGCCGCAACTTATACGCCAGTCTGCCTTGTTGGTCTGAAGGGCGCTTGGGGGTGGTCGCTATTCGGGGCTATCTGGGGAATGGCGGTCGCCGGAATCATAACCAAAATGCTTTGGCTGCATGCACCGCGATGGTTGTCCACAGGCTTTTATCTTGCTATGGGCTGGCTGGTGATTGTAGGGGCTTATCCTTTGATTCAGGCATTGCAGACCGGTGCTTTACTTTGGCTTTTGGCCGGTGGGGTCATGTATTCAATCGGTGCGGTGATCTACGCCACAAAGCATCCTGATCCGTGGCCCGAATTTTTTGGCTTTCACGAAATTTTTCATGTTTTTGTCATGGCCGGAAGCTTCTGCCATTTCTGGGTTATGTATGAGTATATTACGGAACTGGGGTGGAGTTAGCTTGAATGAGCCATCGCGCTTTTGATGTAAGAATATTACCCTGCGGTCAAAGGAACCAAAATCTATTTGGAATCTCAATCAGGGCAAGCAGAGAGTTATTTGCTTTAGATTTTTGTTAGCTGGAAAAGTGATCAAATCCCCCGGCTGTATATTCTTTGCCGTTGAGCATGATTTTATTCTCCCCGGTGATTGTGCCTATCTGGTGCAAGCCGGGGATTGTCTTTTTCAGTTCTTCAAATCCTTCCGCTGAGGCGGCTCCGAAAAGAGCATAATCCTCACCGCCGAGAAAAGAATGTTCAGTTGCGGAGATGGATTTTGATTTTGCATAACGCACTATTTCTTCATGCAATTGCGATTCATCAAGCAGAATTTCAGCACCCATATTTCCCTTACAACAGCCCAGAAAACGGGGCAGGTCACGGGCCAGACCGTCTGACAGGTCCATAAGACCTTTTACATATGGAGATTTTGCCAGCTTGATCCCTGCGGCAACCCGCATGGGCGGACGCAGGTGGGTTCGAACGCATTCAGGGTAAATATCTGCAGCTTCAGGGCCAGATTCCTCAAGTGCAAGTAATCCGGTTCGGGCCATCCCTGCCGGGCCGTGCAGGAATAAAACATCACCCGGTCCGGCGTTGCCCCTTGAAAGAAATCGTCCTCCGGCAGATTCACCCCAGACGGTGACCGAAATACCAAGATATTGTCCCCCGGAAAGATCGCCTCCCGCCAGAATCAGTCCGTGTTGTCGCGCAAGGGCAGACATGGACTGAAAGAAAGGTTCCCAGAATTCACTTTCCAGACTGGGCGGTACGATCAATCCCAGTGCGAAACCGCAGGGCTGACCTCCCATGGCCGCAATATCGCTGATATTTACCGCAAGGGATTTATAGCCGATGTCTGCCGGTGAAAAGTATGATCTCCTGAAATGAACATCTTCCAGAAACAAATCTTTACTGATGCACAAGTCTTTTCCTGTGCGTAGAATTGAACAGTCATCCCCGCGTCCAAGGGTGACATGACCGTTTTCGGACGGAAAATATCTATCTATTAACGTCAGGAAATCCTGTTCAGAATTTAGTTTTGTCATTAATGCCTCAGGCGGCCCTTTCGGGGATCCCAAAACTTTTTGTTAGGGCTTTGCCGAGTTGGTTTGGATGTTTTGTCTATTAAAAATCTTTTGCAGTTTAATACAAAGATGCGAAGCAAACTAAAAGGTTCTGAAGGGGATGGCGTCCGGTGAAGGCATCACAGCATCTCAACAAAATCTTCGACAATAACCTTGGGGCCGAAGCCGGGGAAATTGATACGCAGCTTATTGGGTTCGATGCGTTCGATGATTTTGCCGCGTCCGAATATCTTGTGTTTGCAATGTCCCAGCTTCATGGGAGATGGTTTCTTGGAAGCTGTTGCTGAAGGCGTGTAATCGGCGTAACTTGCGGGTTGCACCGGGGTGTTCTTTTTGACACTCATGCCGCCGGAATAAGATTCCTGCAACTCTTCGAAAAGATCGGTATCCAGTTCACGCAGAAAAGGGCTGGGTACCGCAGGTTCTGAAAAATCGGTGTTCTTTCGGTTGATTGAAGCCGGGGCGCACATGATCAGCTCCTTGCGCGCACGGGTGCAGGCCACGTAGAGCAAGCGGCGTTCTTCCTCATACTCATTGGGCTTCTGCATGGATTTGCGTGAGGGAAATCGGTCTTCCACCAGATCAATGATGATGACCGCATTCCATTCCAATCCTTTGGCGGAATGGATAGTGGAGAGGGTTACCACATCTTCTTTTTTTTCTTCTTCGCTGTGCTGATCGGGGTCAAGGCAGAGGTCGGTGAGAAAAAATTCCAGATCATCATAGTTTGAAGCAATCTGCCCCAGTTGTTCAATTCCGGCCTCGCGGCGCGGATAATCATCGGGATACTGGGCTACCAGCAGCGGCCTGTAGAGAGGGATAATAACCTCAAGGCAGGTTGCCGGGGTGGATTTCTGTTTACGCAGGCCGTCAAGATCCCGCAGGATGTCTCCCAGCAGTTCGTACTTCTTGGTAAATTTTGCCACAGACTTTTGGTCTGCGGAAATGACCGCTTGGGCAATTTTGGTGGCAGTCTTGGGACCGACTCCCTTTATATGTCCGAGAGTGCGTTGCCATGCGATAATATCCGCCGGATTGCTGACCAGACGCATGAAGGCCAGTACGTCCTTTATATGTGCGGCTTCGTTGAATTTCAGCCCGCCGTATTTTTTGAAGCCAACCCCCAGACGTTTCAGGGCCACTTCCAGACCGTAACTCTGGTATCCGGCGCGAAATAGTACAGCTACTTCTTCAGGACCGTGTTTCTTCTGCAGTTCAATGATCCGGTCCAACACGCGGTTTGACTGGCTGAAATCACTGAGCGGGACCATGAGTTGCGGTTTGTTGCCCCATGTCTGCTCGGTAAAAAGTTTTTTATCGAACTTGATTTCCGCTCCGTCCAGAATTGCGTTGGTCAGGTCTAGAATCGGCTGGGTGGAACGGTAGTTCTGTTCCAGGCGTACGATTTTAACATCTTCAAAAATATCAGGAAATTTAAGGATGTTGGTAACGTCCGCGCCTCGGAAGGAATAAATGGACTGAGCGTCATCCCCGACAGCCATCACATTGCCGTTCTTTCCGGCCAGTAATCCGACGATGCGGGCCTGAACAAGGTTTGTATCCTGATACTCGTCTACCATAATGTATTGGTAGCGCGAACGCAGGGAATTACGCAGAAATTTATCATTCTGCAGCAGTTTCTCAAGGTAGAAGAGCAGGTCGTCGTAATCCATCAGCCCATGCTGTTTTTTATACACAGCATAGCCTTTGGCGATTTCCTCCATCTCGGAAGCATAGGTTGCAAGATGAAAAGCTTCGGAATTGACCAATGTATCAATGGAGACCTCTTTGTTCCGTGACTTGGAAATCATATCCAGCAGAGTGGATTTTTTCGGGTAGGAGCGGTCACCTTTACCATATTTCAGGCTGTCTTTTACTTCTTTGACAGCTGCTTCGCTGTCGCTGCGGTCCATGAGGGTGATGCCGTTTGGAAAGCCTATCTCTGCCGCGTTCTGGCGTAGAACTGAATAAGCGAATGCATGAAATGTCCCGCCTTGAGTGCCATGTAGCGGCCTGCCCAGAATTAATTCCGTACGTTGCAGCATTTCATGCGCTGCCTTGCGGGTAAAGGTCATCAACAGAATGGACTCAGGCGGAATGCCTTGTTCCACCAGCCATGCAAGGCGGTATACAATGGTTCTGGTCTTACCGCTTCCCGCTCCGGCAATAACAAGCACCGGACCTTGAGGATGGGTAGCAGCTTCATACTGAGCAGCATTTAATTCATTTTTAAAATCTATCATAATATTTTGTGCCTCCGGCGGCTGGGGAAGGGGAGAGAAAACTTTGCTAACGCCCAAAGTTTTCTCTCCCCTTCCCCAGACCCCATCCCCTCTCTTTCAAAGACGTTTTAGTTAAGCTTCGCTTGTAGCTTGCTAATCCGTTCTTTGAATAAAGAGACGGTGAAGCTTTAACAAAAGGTTTTAAGGCCCCCGGCAGGGCCGCCGGAGGCGAAATCTATTCATCAAAAAGCGCGATAGCGCATTAAATTAATCTGTCAAAGTAATATTAAACCAGTCAAGTATGATTTGTCCGGTCTGGTGCATAGTGCTTATCTGCTGCCCGTCTGAGCTGTAGAAGAATGCGTCCTGCACCGTATGTATACCGGTCCTGCCATGGAATCCGAAGATTTCTGCACGGTCGAATTTGGCCTTGAGATCGAATCCCGGCTTTGCGGTGCAGATCAGGTCCGGCGGGTTGCCGACGGGGTTTTCGCCATAAGCTTCGCGTCTGGTGAGAACCTTATCCATGACCTGTTGTCCATTGAACTCCAGCTGCATGAGTTGATCTGCTATTTCAGCAGCTATTGCCTCAACGTGTGCCGGATCAATCTGCCCGCGCGCGAAATCAGATGTATGGATATATATTCTTCCGGGATCAAGGGCAAATGCTTTACTGACTGGGGAAATGATCGTGGAATCCCATTGGTTCTTGGGGCGGTGGGTGTATCCAAGGTAGCCTTGCTGGGCTAAAAAAGTGTTCAGATCCACTTCGGTTTCAAGGGCGGCAAAGCCGTGATCCGCGAATGAAATCAGTTTTTTTTCCCCCGGCAGGGCTTCGAATTTATCCAGAACAATGCCAATAGCCCTGTCCCATTTGTACATGAATTCGGCAGCCTTGGGGTATAGTGGATGGTTTTCGTCCTCGAATGCGGGGTAAAAAAAATGGAACAGACGGTCTGTTTCCGTAAAGACAATGGTGAATAAATCCCACGCAAGGTCATTCCAGAGCATTTCAAGTGCATGCAAGCGGCAATCAAGGGTGTGCGCAACCTGATTGAAAAGGTAATCCGGTTCTAAAATGCCCCGGCTGGTATCCGCCTCCAGTTGGTAACCGGCATCGCGTAACGGGCCGAGCAGGAAAGGCGGTTGAACTGCACGTTCTAATGAATCGGCTACAAAACCGGAAATAAGCATACCCCGCAGCGGTTTGGCCGGGTAAGTGTTGGGTAGGTTAATTATTTTGCAAACCAGATTGTTTTCGCCAAGTGCATCAAAAATTGTCGGGCAGAGCACCTGCGCAAAATTATTTATGGAAAGGGTATAGGTTTGCGGATCTATTGATGTGAAACCGTAAAGTCCATGCTTTTCCGGTTTCCGGGCAGTAAAGAAGGAAGTCCAGTTTACCGGGGAAAGTTCCGGCAGTTCAGCATTGATCGGCTCAGATTTGCCTGCAATGCGACTTAGGTTGGGCAATTTTTTTGCCCATCTCAAAGCGAGAGAGGCTGGAAGTCCATCCAGCCCCAATACTACGAATCTTTTACGTTCTGTATGATTAAAAAGCATACGAATCCCAAACTTTTTTACTAGGCTTCGCCATGTTGGATACAAAATCTATATGTAACCCCATGATTAAAACTGTTAAAAGTTTTTGGGGTTCTTAGCCCTTTTTCCAAAAAGGGCTAAGCCGCCGGAGGCGAAATCTTTTAAAAAAAAGCGCGAAGCGCATCAAATCAAAATTAAAGTACTACAAGCTCATACTTTTTCATAAAATGTACGGGATTGTACGATTCTTTTGCCTTGCGCAAGCCGGGTTCTCCGAGATCCTGTTCGCGGTTTACGAATTTTTTGTCACTGGCGTTGTTTTCAAGAAACATCTGGTTAATGGCCTGATAAACGCCTTTGAAATAGGTGTTCCCTTTTTCAAAATGGATAACGATTGTGTCTTCGCCAAGCGGTTCGGCAATGGTATAGGCTATGATGCGGTTGCCGATGCGCAGGGTGCCTCCGGTGAGATTCTTGATGGTGTCCATTTCCTTCAGCACTTTGGCGATGGCTTCGTTCTCGGCAACTAGCGCGGGGGAAGAGTTGTTTTCTTCCTGCCAGCGATACCATTCCAACTGCATTTCGAGCACTTCCTCTACGCAGTCCGGGGTTATTTCGCGATACTCGTAATCGTATTTTTTCATGAACTGGCGGTAAAGATTCTTTTTTTTGTGAAAACGGTTGCCGCGAAGTTCGATCAGTTCCTGAACAGAGTATACGTAATCAAAGTGGTCGCGGTTTTCGCTGATTTCGATTTTATCGCCGAAGATTTCCTTGAGATGCAGGGCCAATTGTTCCGGTACGCGGGTGAATTTGGTGCCCGGCGTGTTCATTAGTTCGCATTTGGTCCAGTCCGTACTGAACCAGTCCCCGATAGGTGCCCAGTGGATGACTTCAGGTTTGGTCTGGCGAATATGGATGAGTCCTGATTCTCCGCAACGCAGTTCAAGGCCGTAATGCTCGGTCCAGCCCCATATATTGGCAAAAGTGAAGTCAGAGGTGTGCTGCGGGCAGGCAGCAAGGGCTTCATCAAATTTATCCTGACAGTCAAGGGTTATTGGGTTGAAATTATTAGTCATTACTGATCCTTTTTCTTGTTTTTTTTGATCATACTGAACTTCTGCCAGTTTTTGCACGAGAATGTGTAAAATATAATGGATGCCTGTATCCCTTGCGAGATGAGCATGGCCATCCAGATTCCTGTGGCTGAGTGCATTACTTCATGGCCGAGTACATAGGCCAGCGGCAGTCGGCAGCCCCAGACTGTGATAGCAAAAATGAACAGGTTGTAGATGGTCGCTCCAGCTCCGTTCAATGCCCCGGCCATGATCATGGAAGTCAGGGTAAACGGAATAGCGAGCATGTTGTAGAAAAGGTAGTTTACAGCTTCATCAAGTACTACCTGTTCAGGGGCGATAATAGCGGTCACCGGATATATAACCTGCCAGAGCAGCAGCGCGCTGATGCTCAGGAACCCGATTGCCAGAAACAATATTCTATAACCGAATTTTTTGGCTTCGTCAGCTTTGCCGTCTCCAAGATAATGCCCGATGATGATGGAGGCGGTCATATTAAAGGCGAATGCGGGCAGAAATAGAATTGATTCAATGCGTATTCCTGCGGTCATGCCTGCCAGAGCGATAATATTGTTCTCCGGCAGACTGGCTGTGATGGAATAAAGCACCATATACCCAGAGTGCCAGACCAGCTGCATTAATCCGCTGGGCCACGCTACTTTGAACAGATATGGAAACGCACTTTTCATCCATCTGAAAGGAGCCATGGTTTTGCGGCGTAGATGCCCCATACGGAAAAGGGTAAGCATATTGAACACTGCTCCGGCGGTGATGGAGCCGAATGTAGCCCATGCAAGACCCTTGTAGCCTAGATTCGGCAATCCCCACATGCCCAATCCGAGACCTAGGTCACCGATTGTATTAAGCATGGTGACAATAATCATACTGTAAAGTGGCAGCATGACCCGTTTTTGGGCTCGGAAAATGGCGTTGGTAATAATGAGCATGTAGTAGGTCGGCACAAGGTAGAGGAATACTTCAATGAAATATTCCATTACATAACGCATTTCTTGTGGAACCTGCAAAATGGTCAGAATGCCGTTTCGAAAAGGGAATCCGATTATTAATATGGTTAAACCAAGCAGTGCTCCTAGGATGATGCACAGCCCTACGTAACGTCTCGCCCGTTTAAGCAGTCCCGCACCTATGGATTGGCTTATGGCTGCGACTGCTCCGTTTGCCGTTGCCATGGCAATCACTAGAAAGAAAACCAGAGACTGGCTGATCATGCCCATTGATGCCTGAATTTCTCGGCCCAGTTTTGATGCCACCCAGACATCGACAAGTCCTATCATCAGGTGGAAAATCATCATCAGGATTTGCGGCCATGACAGGTTCCATATAGTTCTATATGGAGCGTTGGTCATGTCTGCTGTGGTAATGTTCATAAGCGGGAAAAACTCCGTAAGTATTCAAATCGTATGCAGCTACTTAGTGCAAATCCGGTGGAATTAAATCAGAGGAAAGGTGGATTCTGCTGCGGAGCTAGGAGTTTAGTTACAGTTTCAGGAAAAGCAAGGATTGAGTGACAGGAATATTATTTTTGATTTGAATCCGGTTTTGTAGGTTATAGATTAATTCTCATGCTTTCGCCTCTTGTACTTTGTGCCGCGCTTTGTTTATGCTATCAAAAACATTGAGCCAAATGAGATTGTAAATATAAGGAGGCTGGATAATGTCGAGTGATGAAAATTTCTGCCCTAGGGTGCGGCTGAATTTGTGGCTGGAGACAGAAGAAGGTATGCTTTTTGGTCTTGGCAGGGCACAGTTGCTGGAGCAGATAGAAAAACAGGGCTCGCTGAATAAGGCGGCCAAGGAACTCGGCATGTCTTACCGTGCAGCATGGGGCAGGCTCAAGAATACCGAAGAGGTACTCGGAGATTCTCTTGTTCTCAAGACCCGTGGACGCAAAGGCTGTAGTCTGACTCCCTTGGGGGAGCGTGTACTGGAGGATTACCGCCAGTGGGTACAGGAAGTGGAAAATTTCGCAGTCATGACCGCCAGAAAGTCTTTCCCATGGAATATTGCCTCTTATGATGAAGATATGGAGCGCATAGCGCAGGAGAAGAAGGGTAAGAAGTGATGTCCAAGCATGCTGTTTTTGCTAAAAAAAAATTAATTGTTCTGGTTGTCGGGCTTATGATCTGTTTCGCGTGTGTGTCTTGCAAGACAGTAGATTCTTCAGGAGATGTGTCCGCTACCATGACAACTGTGAAAAAAAGAAAGTAAACAGGCGCTGAAGCCTGAAAAAAGCATTCAGCTAAAAGTCCCCCTGTTCCATTTGGAACAGGGGGCCTTCTGTATATGAGGGGTGCAAGGTGTATTAGCGGTAATACAGGTTGCGTCCGCCTACCGTCAGGAATGCCTGATGCAGGTTGCGGCGGATATCGCGGCGGTCCCAGATGTCCTGAATGTGACCTCTGGAGAGCGCGTTGTATGCGGAATGGTAATCCGGCGGAATTTCCATGCCGGTGGTTTCTTTGATAACACCCGGCCCTGCGAATCCGATACGTGAAGAACGCACAGCGTACTGGTAAGGGGAGCAGCCGAGGAAACTTGCCACCGGTCCGGCGTAGGAGTTGGTATCGTAAAGGACGATGTACAGCCCTCCGGACTCGATGTAACGGCGTACCGCCATGGTTACGCGCGGCATCTGGATCAGGCCGTTGGTTCCTTCCTGAATACGGATTCCGGCTGTTCCGTGTACGTATGCGAGGAAGGGGTAACGTTTCTTGCCTGCCAGCTCAAGGGCGCGGATGAATTTTTCACCCTCAGCAGCCCCCACGGAGCCGCCTCGGAAAGGAGCGACAAGAGTTGCGCAGGTAACCTTGGTGTGCTTGATGGCACCTTCAAAGGTGATGCAGCCGGACTGCAGTCCGGTTTTTGCTTTTGCTGCGTCAAGCCGTTCCTGAAAGTTAGGGAATCCGGTGGGGTTGGCGGAGCAGATGGATTTGTTGAACTCACGCACTGTGCCCCAGTCAAAGAGGTTGGCCATGTACCAGCGGTATTCCATAGGGAAATGGTGTCCGCAGGTGGGGCAGACCCCGGCAAATTCGTCAAACAGGTCACGGGACCAGATCTCGAGACAGCCGTTTTTGTCAGCGTTGGGGCAGGTGATTTCTTTATCTTCACTGGCACGGGGGCTGACGTAGTGGCGATAATCAGACGGTGGAATATCCGGCTCTGCGTCTTCAGACAGTTTGGTCAGGGCTGCTTCAACTTCGGACACGCTCTTGGAGCCTGCACCCATCTTGCCGATGAGCATATGCTTAAGCTTGTCGAATTTGTTGGTCACCACGTGTATTTCGTCCTTGGCTTCATCAGCAAGGGCCTGAATCTTGGACTGGTACTTCCTGATCATGTCGTAGCGAACAGTAGAGTAGGCTGCAGCCATGGCGTCAACTTTTGCTGAGTTGAGTTTTTCAAGGAATGACCGTTTGTCCTCGAAGCTGTCCTGAGCCATGCGGCGGTATTTTTTGTAACGCTTCCAGAGCAGTCTGTCCTTGGCATTGGGGCTGATCTGCCAGCGTACGAATACGGATTCGTCAGTGATATCTTTTTTGTTGCGGTTCTTTATGGCTGCTTTACTGAAGAGGCGGAAACCCTTAACGCTCAGCACAACTTCATCGGTGGCGCGGATAACTTCTGCACGAACCATCTTGTAGAAATCAAAATGTTCGGGACGCGCACCAAGAGCAGGTTCGCGGATGATGCCGTCGATATAGCCGAAACGCAGGTTGTCATCCGCAGTAATGCACTGGGACTTGGCACAGGTTTCGATCAGCTCGGCAGGAGCGCGTTCTCCGCCTCGGATACGGCCTTCAATAGCGGCAGCACCTTCGGGGGAGATAACGGAGTAGTATCCGTGGGAAAGCATGAGCCGTTTATCGGCCATGGCAATTGCTTCGGCTCCACCGGAACCGCCTTCGGAAATAACGGAAATAACGGGAACTTCAAGACCGCACATTTCGTATATGTTTTCCGCAATCTGCTGGGCCGCACCGGGATAATCCTCCACGGGATAGGAACCGGGGGTGAAGACATAGGTGTGGATGGGGATGTTCTCGCGGGCGGCAACCTTCATGTAGCGCAGTGCGTTGGCATTACCCCAGGGCTTGATGCAGCCTCCGTTGCGGAATTCCTGACCGTGGCCTTTCTCCTGACCGACCACCATGACCGGCTGGTTGTGAACTTTTTTGCCCACGCGGCGGGTAATATAGGCACGGGCAATGACCATGCCGGGGTCGATGCTCATGTCATCCTTGCCGCCGACAACTGTGTAGTTGTCGTATACGTTTTCAAGAATGTCTTCGAGGCAGATGCGTTCGGAATGACGTACGATGCGCACCTTGTCCATGGCGGACAGGGTTTTGTCTATGTCTTTTTCCAGTACTGCGAGGCTCTCATCATAAGTGTTGAGCTTATCCCACAGTTCTTCCTGAGTTTTGTTTATGCTGGTTTCCAGGAAGGAATCAAGCTTGTTGGCGAACGCAGTAAGGCGTCTGTCCTCGGAATCACCGAGAATATCACGCGCATACTGGACCCGCTTGACCAACCCGTCCAGTTTTTTTTCTATATCCATAATGTATTATTAGAATTCCAGTATGTTTGTTGTTTTTTTGGCCAGAAACTTAAGGTTGGACTTCAGGGATACTTCCTTTCTGTCTTTGCCTTCCAGAACGAATTCATCGAGGAATTCAAGTCCGCGTTTTTTGGATTCCTCAAGGTCCTTGCCCCAAATGATGGCCAGTGCCAGGTTGGGGTCAAATTCTGTGGGAATCTGGTAGGGCAGCTCTTTGGGGATGTGGGTGTGCATCCTGAGCCAGTCGTGCTCATTCCAGCGGAGGTTATCAATTTCTCCTGCCCATGGAGCGAATTTCTCATCAGTGTCTTCGGCGATGATTCTGTATTCGATTCCCACACCTTCAAAAGTAATGTCTTCCTGAGTGTAGCCCAGATCATCACCCAGCGCGAGCCTGATCTGTTCTTTGATCAGGTTTACGTCCGGGTTGCCTTTAATGCGCGAGATTGCGGCAGAAACACCGTTTTCAACCTGAATACGGGTGTTTACCTCCATGAGAAAGGGGTCGCCTTTAGGAGTTACAATCCATTCCCATGTTCCCACGTTATCGTAGTTGATTTCGCGGGCCATGTTCAGGGAGTGCTCCACAATGTCGTTGAGAACTTTTTTGGCATCAAATGAATAGGCGATGCTTTCAGGACAGAATCCGGGTGCAACTTCAATCCTTTTCTGGCGGCCCGGACTCTGCACTGAGCAGTTACGGGTGCCGAAATGGACGTGTTGTTTTCCTGAGCGTTCGGAAACAATCTGTACTTCAAGGTGGTTGAAGTTGAAGATGCGTTGCTCAATGAGAACACCTTCATCGTTGAAGGTACGCAGTGAGTAGTTCCTGATGCGGCGGTATACCTGACGGAATTCTTCGATGGAATAAACTTCATCGATTCCCATTCCACCTCCGCCTGCGGATGCTTTTACAAGGACAACGGGGTTGCGTACACCTTGCTCCTCCTGGAACTTGAACAGGTTGGACGCGATTTCTTCCGCTTCCAATTCATCGTAGATGGCCCTGTCGGAGCCGGGGATGGTGGGAACACCAAGCTTTCTGGCTAGACGCTTGGTGTTGATTTTGTCACCAAGGTCGCGGATTACCCACCATGAAGGTCCGATGAAGGTCATGGGACGGTCACGCTCGGTCACCCGGCGAGCAAAACGGAAGTTTTCCGAGAAGAAACCGTATCCCGGATGCACTGCGGTACACATTGTCTCGTCCGCAACTGAGAGAATGTCCCCGGCATCGTTATAAGATCTGATTTTGTAGACTGCGGCTTCTCCGCCAAGTTTTTTGGCGATGGTTATGTGCCCTGAGTCTTTGTCCTCTTCAGTGTATACGCTGACAAAACTAAGTCCGAGAGCTTTACACGCCTGCATGATGCGGACTGCAATTTCACCTCGGTTAGCAATAAGTACTTTATCTGTTTTGGGATTCAAAATGACTCTCCTGAGTCTTTCTGGTTAATTTCAATATATAATTTTGTGAATTTTTTTCCAAAAAATACGCAACCGTTTTAAGCCAAATAAGGCTTCTGTCAAGTTAAATATAACTAACACTTACGTAGGTATAATGCGGCCCGCTGGGTTTGCAAGGGCAAAATTATAACCGGTACGCAGCGTTAGCTTGGTGGTTTTGTTGAAAGTTGACTTTTAAGGACGTTCCGATTTTTCGGACATGAACTCCGCCAGAATTCATTTCAGTTTGCCCTGATAAAACAAACTCACCTTCTTAGTCAAATTTTCAGACTGCTGATGACAGAATGCTTACGTCTCTTGCTGAGAGGTTAGCGAGGGCATAAATTTTCAGGCTTTGAGCTGCAAAAAAGTTATGCATCCTGCTCTTTTACCCGCTGTCTGTAAATAAATTGCGGTTTTTGTTCTAAAAAGAAAATCCCGCATTTTATTGCTAAAATGCGGGATTAAATTGTTCGTGCCCAAAAAAATTAAATGAGGCCGAAACTGATCATATCAAGGAAGTCGCTATCGTCTTCCTGATTTTCTGCAGCTGCCGGTCCTGATTTGGCTTTTGCGGATTCCTGTACGATTTTATCGACCGCAAGGTTTTTCTTTTCTTCAGGAAGGTTAAGTTCGGCCACGAAGGTTTCTGTTTCGGAAATCTTCTGCGGGGTGAACTTGTCCTGCCAGACGGACATGCGGGTGTATATGGTTATGTGTTCCAAGGCCTTTTCGGAATCTCCGAGCTCTTTATAGGCCCGGGCCAGCTTGCGGTGGGCCAGCCTTATGTGTCCTTGGTCCAGCTCAAGCTGGAGGCCTTTGTTGATGCTTTCAACAGCTTCCTTGTATTTGCCTTCCCGGAGGTAACAGTCGCCGAGCATGATATAGCTGGGGCCGTATTCCGGGTTGCTGGCGATTGCCTTTTCAAAATAGACGGAGGCTGCCTTGTCCTTATTGAGCATGAAGGCGACAGTTCCGGTCTGATGAAGCCCTGCGGCTTCGTTTTTTGTGCCGCAGCCGGTAAGAAGGGCCGCGACGATCAGGGACATTCCTATCAAAGTTGTCTTGGTCCTGATGCTGGTAAATGTTTTTTTCATAGCTTTGTAGACAGTAATCCTGTTTATCCCGAACTGGGTTTTTGAGTTTTACTTTCAATCCGTTTAATGCCCTAAAGTTTTCGAATGGGCAAGCTGGATCGGTGGGCAATTTTATTTTCTGCGGTTCGGAAAAGAGATTCGCGCTGAGCCAAAGCTGTTGCCGGGCCTGTGATTTCAGGCGATTACCCGATTTTAGGCAGTTCGTCCCAGCATGTTGTGTAGGCGGGTGATTTAAATTTCCTGTTCATCTGCCACGGTTGTTTAATTCCTTCAGAAGCATAGCTTAGGGTTTGCCTTCCGAAACGGATGTTGGCTGAATCAAGAAGCTTCATAACTCTTTCTTTTTTTCCGGGATTATCTGTCCGCTCCAGTTCCAGCAGGTTGCACTGGCGGTTGTATTTCCCGCATAGGTCCAGCAGTATGACCCCGGTTTTTTTGTACCTGTACCCTTCTTTATAAATAGAGCGGATGCAACGTGTTGCCGCATTGATAAGTTCCGGGGTGTAGTCTGTGGCAATGGGGAGCAGGCGGGTGGCGGAGTTGGAGTACTGCGGGAGATTGTTGAAGCGGTTGGTGGTCAGGTAGACCATAACTCCTCCGGTAAGGGATTGCTGTTCGCGAAGTTTTTCGGCGGCCCGGGCTACATAGGCGGCAACCGATTCTTCAAGGTCGGTAAGAGTGGAAACCGGACATCCGAATGATCTGGACGAGGATATGGTCTTCTTGGGTTGCGGACTGTTGTCCAATTCAAAGCAGGGCGTGCCGCGCAGTTCAAGAGCTGTATGCAGTCCGGTTACGGACATGTTTTTTTTGAGCCATAAATTGGGCAGGTCCCTGAATGCGCGGGCAGTGCTAACCCCTCTGGCAATTAACCGTTTACCGTGCCTTCTGCCGATTCCCCAGATATCAGTGACCGGGATTTTTTCCAGCAGGCGGTCCATATCATTGCGTCCGCAGAGGCTGAATATCCCTTCGGCTGGGGGATATCTTTTGGCAAATCTGCTGGCAGCCTTGGCCAGTGTTTTGGTGGAACCGAAGCCTACGGAAACCGGAATCCCGGTCCATTTAAAGATTCTGGCCCTGATCTCTTGGCCGATGGACGGCAGTTCTTTCAACATGCAGGGCGGAAGTTCAAGAAATGATTCATCAATGGAGTAGACTTCAAGATCAGGGGTAATGGTGGCAAGAGTGGCGGTCACCCGTTGTGAAAGATCGCCATAGAGGGCGTAGTTGGAAGAAAAGACTTGCACACTGTTGTGCAGAAAAAAATTATTATACTTGTAAGCCGGGGCGCCCATGGGAATACCTATGGCTTTGGCTTCCTGTGAACGGGCTATTACGCAGCCGTCATTATTGGAAAGAACAACCACCGGGCTGTTTCTGATTTCCGGCCGGAAAAGTCTTTCGCAGGAAACATAAAAATTATTACAGTCCACAAGGCCAAAGATTCTCATCACGTCGCCTTGTGGATGATGTAGGTTACCACTCCCCAGACTTCGAATGATGTTTCCGCGGTGATTTCAAGTGCTGAATAATCCTGATTTTCGGGGATAAGAAAGAGCCGTCCTTCCTGCTGTTTGATTCGTTTTACTGTAAGTTCTCCGTCAACTACTGCAATAATGATAGAGTTGTTATGGGCATCCATGGAGCGGTCTACCACCAATATGTCACCTTGTCTGATGTTGGCATCAAGCATGGAATCCCCATAGGCCCGGACGAGAAAGGTAGCCGCTTTATTGCTGATTAACTGTTCATTGAGGTCCATTTTTTTATCGATGTAGTCGTCGGCAGGGGAGGGGAAACCTGCGATAACTTCGGACAACAGCAGGGGGAGTTCAATTCTGCTGGCTGCTTCTGGGCAAAGTATTTCTGCGTAAGTTGAATTCATGTTTACTTGGTATTTACTTTTATGGCACTATGTCAATCTTAAATAAACAATATGTCTAAAAAAGAACCTGACCAGTGTGGTCAGGTTCTCGTAATTATTTTTTGTCCATGAACATGGCTACCATCTGCCCGAGAGCTGCGTCAGCTTCATCATGGGGGACCTGACAGGTTCCGACCTGCTTGTGTCCGCCACCGCCGAATTTGAGCATTACACTGCCCACGTCGATCTTGCTGGTGCGGTTGAGGATGCTGTGTCCTACTGAAAAAACGGTGTTCTGCTTCATTTTACCCCAGATAATCTGGATGCTGATGTTGCATTCCGGATACATGGAGTAGAGGGTGAATCTGTTACCGGGATAGATTTCTTCCTGTTCGCGCAGGTCAAGAATTGCCACGTTGGCGAACATTTCAGTTCGTTGCTGCAGCATCTCGCGGAATTGTTTATCCCGTTCAAAGTAGAGGTCCACGCGCTCTTTGACATCCGGAAGGGCAAGAATCTCGCTAATGGGCAACTCGCGGCAGTAATCGATGAGGTGTTCCATCAACTGGTAGTTACTGACATTGAAATGCCTGTACCTGCCTAGCCCAGTGCGCGGGTCCATAATGAAGCCGAGCATAATCCAGCCCTTAGGGTCCGCGATTTCTTCGGCTGTAAGGTCTCCGCTGTCCACTTTGTCCACGTAGTGGAGCATCTCATCGAATTTGTCGCCGAATTTATTGTGGCCTCCGAAGTATTCCCAGATAACGCGGGCCGCACTTTTGGCTTGCTTGGACATTCCTTTGTAGTCCAGATCCATGGTGAGGCGTTCCTCTTCGCTGGAATGGTGGTCGAACCAGTATCCGCACCCTTCAATATAAGGAACGTTGGCAACAATATCATTGGGGTCGCCGGGATATCGTCCGTCCTGTACGTCTTTAGGGTGGACAAACATCCAGTTGTCCATAATTCCTATTTCCTTAAGCAGTACTGCACAGGCAAGGCCGTCAAAGTCTGATCGTGTCAAAAGCCGCATTAAAAAACTCCGTCTTCTGGGAATGGCAGTTAAAAATCCAGCAATAATTTTTGCAATACTTAATTGAAAACAAGCATAATTACAATGCCATTTTATTTATAGATTGCAATATCGCAAAGGTTATTTGATGACCAGAACCGGGCATGAGGCAATGTGCAGGACCTTATGTGTAACGCTGCCCACAACCAGTCCTTCAAGGTCTGATTTGCCTTTGGAGCCTATGACAATCAGGTCGCAACCTTCAGTCTCAGCAATGGTTTTGATTGATTTCGCTGTAGAGCCGCCGATGATTTTTTCTTCGTAATCAACTCCCTCGTCTTTCAGCAGGGCGGATTTTTTTTCTATAATCGCATAGGACTCACGGGTGGCGTTATCAATAGCTTTTTGAAAGTTCGGTTCGCCAAGACCGGTAGGAACAGGGCGGTGACAGTGGAGGATAATGATTTTTCCTCCCGACATTTTTGCCAGAGACGCTCCATAGCGGACAGCGCTTTCAGAGTGTTTGGAGTCGTCAACGGGAATCAGTATTTTTTTGAAGATCATGATTTTTCTCCTTCTGAGTGTTTGAGGAATACTACTTTAAGCGGCCATTAGCTGCAATAGCGCTTGTTTGATCTATTGCATAAGTTCCTTTTTTTGTTACGATTGAATGAACGACCAGCCTTATTTGTGGTAGGTTTGCCCTGTATATTTAGGAGTTAATTCTGCTTTAATGAAAAAAATATCTAAGTTTTAGTCAATAAAATTCAGTATGTTAAAAACTTAATTGATTGAAAAATCAAAAAGTGTCCAAAAGTTGTTGACAGGAGCCAAAACTGAACGTAGATACTGTTTTCAGTTGATGTCGCTCTGCAGAAGAGTTCAGAGTAGATGTCTGCAAGAGGCGGATGTAGCCTTCGGGTCTGGCAAGTTTCCTGCTTCCGGTGACTGTAGGGGTCTTCGGAAGAGAGTTTGAAAGCTTCACCTGATAAAGTTGGATGACGATTCAACCGCAGCAGCAATTTGCAAGAACTACTTTGACACAACACGGGGAGAAGCCCGCATCTCTCCCCCGAGTATGATGGACATCAGCTTTTGATCAATAAAAAATCTGGGCTTCGGAGACGTACCGAATGCCGGTTTTTATAGATCAGCTTAGTAAAACACCTTCCGTTTCCATTCCTTAAAGCATAGGCCCCTCCACCACCGGAGGGGCTTTTGTTCTTTACGGCAAAGTTTAGTGGGTATGCGTTCTCAGGGAAAAGGGAATCACTAGTAACAAGGGTTGATATCAGAGGTGTGATCACTTTCAGAGTTGACCTTTGTTTGTTTTTACGTGTAAAGATTTTTTGTGTCGATAAATTTCAACAAATTGAAATAACGAGACTTTGTAATGAGCAAAAAGGATACAGTTTTAAAGGCGGCCAAGGAGCTTTTCGGTGAGCTGGGGTACAGCGGTACTACTTTCAAGAAGATCGCGGACCGTGCCGGGGTTGCTGTAGGGCTTCTTTCCCACCATTACGGGAACAAGGAAAAACTTTTCCGTGCGGCCGGTTTTGACGTGGCAGAACGGTTGACTCTCGCCTTGCAGGATGAAGTTGTGCAGGCAGATAACGGTTTTGATGCTGTGTACAGGTTTGCTCGCCGATATCTTGAATTTTCCGTTGATCCTGATGAAGACTTTCTGGTGCTGATCAGGTGTTCACCATACAGCGATCTGAAGACCGGGGAAGACAGGGATGCCATGGTTCATAAGTTTGTCCAGATTCCCGTGCTGCTGGAAAATTGTGTAGCCCGTGGAGTGCGTGACGGTTCCATCCCCGCCCTGCCTGTTTCTGAAACAGCTTCCGTTGTCCTTTGCAACCTTGTCGGTGCTGTCAGGACCAATCTTCTTACACCGTACAGCCCTCCCAGTCTTTACGATGAAATTTTGAAATTTATCAGCAGGGCTTTGAAAGCTGCATAGCTTTTGCTCAATATTGTTTTTAGTACCCCGGACGGCTTAAAGTTGTCCGGGGTTTTATTTTTGTGAGATTTATTGGAAATTTGGGCAAAAGTCGGTAATATTGACCTACGAAAAAGTAATTGAAATCTTGTTGCCAGCCCGGCAGGGAGGGACCATGCGCGTAGTTATTACCGGGGGAACCGGATTTATCGGGAAAAGATTGAGTTCTGAACTGGTTGCAAAAGGTTATCAGGTTGTTTGTCTGACCCGCTCCAGCCGGCCTTCAGATATTTCCGGGGTGCGTAATGTTGTCTGGGATGGACAGAGTTCCGCCGGTTGGGTGGATCACGCCGACGGTGCTGCAGCCATAATCAACCTCGCCGGGGAAAATATAGCTTCCGGTCGTTGGAGTGCAGCAAAGCAGAAATCTATTCTTGCCAGCCGGGTTGATGCAGGTCGGGCAGTCTCCGAGGCAGTGGCTAAGGCGAAGGTGAAGCCGCAAGTGTTTGTTCAGGGTTCAGCTATCGGATATTACGGTAACTGCGGACCTGAACCTGTTAACGAAGGAGCGCCTAAAGGAGATTTGTTTCTTTCCGGTGTTGTTGAAGAATGGGAAGCGAGCACTGATCCGGTAGAGGGCTACGGCGTGCGGAGGGTGATTATCCGGACTGCAATGGTTCTGGGAAGCGGCGGAGCGCTGGCAAAGATGCTTGCTCCGTTCAAGGCAGGCTTTGGAAGTTATCTTGGACACGGTCATCAGGGTGTGTCGTGGATTCATCTTGAGGATGAGGTTCGTGCCATTATTTATCTGATTGAAAATGAAAAGTGCAGCGGAGTATTTAATCTCAGTTCCATTCATCCGCTGACGTTCAATAAATTTGCAGATACCCTTGGTAAGGTCCTTGGTAAAAAAGTTCGGTTACGCGCCCCGGCTTTTATCCTGAAGCTTGCCTTGGGCCGAATGGCTGAAGAAGTGCTTTTGGGCGGGCAGTTTGTTCTGCCCGAAAAGCTCGTTTCTGCCGGATTCAAGTTTAATTTTCCTGAAGCAGAAGAAGCTCTACGGGATATTATTAAAGAAAAATAGCAGGGTGTAGCTTAGGAAATTCAGAAAATGTAATTAAATCGGTTTCAAATTTTTTCATGGGTGACTTGTTTGTAACCTGTGTGTGGCTTTTTTTGCCGACAAAAAGTGTAGCTCCATGTAATAAAAATTGGAGGCTACTATGTTAAAAAAGTTGATTGTAGCAGGTGCGGCCGTTGTGCTGAGTTCCGGCCTTGCATTTGCGTCTGAGTTAGAAATTGAAAAGTATGAAATTGATACCCCCCTGAAGTACAATGTCTCTTATAACGGACAGTATGCTGCTGAATTTTCGAATGGATTTCCCATAGGGATCGGGTCCGGCATGACCTATATCGGTGTGGGCAAGGACGGTACCCGTTTTTTCTACGCCATCGGGGACCGTGGTCCTAATGCTGACAGTCCCAAGGTTTTGGTGGACGGTAAAAAAGTATCTTCCAAGGTTTTTCCGGCCCCTGACTATAATCCTTCCTACGGTGCTCTTGGGCTTAAAGACGGTAAAGTTACTCTTATGAGTACCATTGAAATCAAGGATACCAAGGGAAGGAAAATTTCCGGCCGTCCCATTCCTCCCGGAACAGTAGGTTCTACAGGTGAGATTCCTCTGAATGATTCCTACAAGGTTCTCCCGTACGATTCGGAAGGTCTTGATACTGAAGGTATTGCTATTGATCGCAAGGATGGGAATCTCTGGATTTGTGATGAATACGGTCCGTTCATTGCCAAAATGGAAGCCAATACCGGACGTCTGATCAAAAAATACGGTCCCGGCGAAGGACTGCCTGAAATAGTGGGTAAGCGGCAGCCCAACCGAGGCATGGAAGGTATAGCCGTTACTCCTTCTAATAAGGTCCTTGGCGCAGTTCAGTCTATATGTGACATTGACGGTAATGTGAAAGATAGTAAGGCTCCTTTTACCCGCCTTGTCCTTCTTGATCCCGAAACCGGGGAGACGAAAATGTTCGCTTATCCGGTGGATGTTGAAGCCTACAAGAGGTGTAAGGATGTAAAGATAGGCGATCTTCACGCCGTGAGCGATACTGAATTTTTGATTGTTGAGCAGGGTAAAGGCAAGGATGGTCTGCGTAACCTGATTTACCTTATCGATATTAGCGAAGCTACTGATCTCACCGGCAAAAAGACTGCTGAAGGTAAAGAGCTTGAAGCTGTTTCCGGTGCTGGAGAACTTGAATCGCTTGGTATCAGAATGGCAACCAAGAAGAAAATTATCAGCCTGCGTGATTATGGCTGGAAGCCCAGCAAAGCTGAAGGGTTGGCCCTGTTGCCTGATATGCGTACAATTGCTGTCTGCTCAGATAATGATTTTGGTTTCGGTTCCAAAACTATTGATCCCGCTACAGGCAAAGATGGTAAGCCAGTCAAGAAAGCATCTAGCTACGTGATCGACGGTAAGAAAATGACATATGACGGTCAGGAAGTTGCTACTTCTTTCAAGCTGGTACCTACCGGAGAAAAAGCCGGGTTCTGGTTGATAAAATTGCCCAAGAAAATCAGTTTGTACTAAGAAATTTAAAAGAACGGTGTGATATAGATCACACCGTTCTTTTAAATGCTGTCGTGGATCCATTGAAATACTTACGGATTTTCGCACTGACTTTCAAGAAGGCCGTTTTTCGTTTATTTCTTCCACTTGCGGGAATATTGTTTCTTTTTTCCGGACTTGCGTTTGGCCCGTTCCGCTATCTCTTCAGTATTTTTTTCAGCTTCTTCTTTCAGTTTAAGGTAATTTTCCAACCTGCGGCGGGTAATCTCCCCATTTTCCAGGGCTTCGCGAATTCCACAGCCCGGTTCCCGTTCGTGGCTGCAATCGGAAAAACGGCACATCTCTTCTGCTTCCACTATTTCACTGAAGGCCCGATCAATACCGGCATGGCAGTCATGCAGTTGTAGTTCTCGAATCCCCGGTACATCAATGAGCAGCGCCCCGGACGGCATTACGTGCAGGGAACGCGTGGTAGTGGTGTGACGTCCTTTGTCGTCCCCTCCACGGATGGAGCCGGTCTTTTCTTTTTCCGTGCCGTTTATGGTGTTCAGCAGGGTTGTCTTGCCGACTCCGGAGGAACCCAATAAAGCGATGGTCTCACCTGGTTCGAACCATTTTTGCAGACATTCCACGCTTTGCGGGTCCTTACCATTGATGGTTACGACTGGCATGGATTCAAAAAGATGCTCGGCTTGTTTGCGGTATTCCTGCGCTTCTGGGGTCAAATCTTCTTTAGTCAGTACCAGTACGAAATTCACTCCGGCCTCAAGTGCAAGACAAATGTATCTTTCAATGCGGTTCAGGTTGAATTCGTTGTTGCATGACGAAACAATGAAAAGAGTATCGATGTTGGCGGCAATGGGCTGCAGCTTGACCTCCTGACCGGGAGCCATGCGCTGGAGCAGGCTGGTGCGTTCAAGCACTTTTACCGGGACCATTGTTTCCCGGTCCATGAGCAGCCAGTCGCCTACTGTAGGCTGTTCATTCAAGCTGCCTATGCCTTTTCCTGCAATTTTCAGCAGCAGTTCGGACTCTCCTGTTGAAACAACAAGATGTCCTTTGTGAGTCATGGTAACCCGTGCCGGGAGCAGCTCTGTGCTTTTTTCCGCGTCAAACTGTTTTTTGAAGTTATCTTTCCAGCCCAGTTCATTCAGGGAGTAATGTTTTTGATTCAAGTAATCCTCTATGGATGACATTGCGGTTAAAGTGTTTTGTTCAACTCAGAGAAGTAAAATACAAATGGCATACAGGCAAGAGCTGGCGGGGAATATATTGTAATTGGGGTATAAGCGGGGCTGCTTTTGTCTGTTTTGCTTTCATTCTTTTTGGTGGTGTGTTAATTTTTGAGTAAGGACTGAAGTGGGTTTGCCGAACAGTTTCAATCGCGGGAGTTGCATATGAGCAAGGAAGTCCGGGATTTGATCCAGAAATATCTGCCGGATTACAGTAGTTCAAGATTCGGAAATCTGTATACCGATACCACTGAATTCATGAATATTGATTTCAGCGATGTTATTAAGTTGGGTGATGAGCATTTCCTTGTTTCAAAGAACGAAATGGAGCGCAGGTTCGGGCTTTCCGACCCCAAGTACTGGGTGAAGAGATGTAAAAGGCTTGAAAACGGGCAGCTGCAGATTTTAAAGCTCGTTTTTTATGAAAAATTTCCCATGAACATCGGTCCCTTCAAAATTGAATGTTATCGCAGTCCCCGCAAGGAAGCCCGTATACTCGATCTGGTGCGTGGCGATATGCGTTTTATGCAGGGGTATTCCAAGAGCGATTCCGCCGGGAACAATGTCCGGGTGCTGGATATTATCCGCGGGAAGCGCCTTGATGTATGGGTTCATAATATTCCAGTTGATCACCGCACTTATTTTCATGAATATTTTCCGGAAATTTTAGAAAAGTATATAGGGGCTTGTGAAGCCATAAAATTTTTGCACGATAATGATGAGAAGCATGGAGATATCCGCCGGGATCATCTCTGGGTTGAGTATGGAACTGAGGATTACCGCTGGATAGATTTTGATTATGCGTTTGAACTTTATGAAAATCCTTTCGGGCTGGATGTTTTCGGTTTGGGAAGTATATTGATTTATCTGGTGGGCAAGGCAAACCTTACTCCCCAGACTCTGCATGAACACGGTGTTGATCCGGCTATGCTTTCCTCTCTTTCCCTAGGGGACTATTCGGTAATCATCGGAAACAGGATCGTAAATTTGCGTAAGATTTATGAGTACATTCCTGTTTCCTTAAATAATATTCTTATGCATTTTTCATCTTCAAGCTCAGTGTTTTATGAGAGTGTTGATGAATTGATAAACGATATGTCTCGGATATTAAATGAAATACGTGGCTTGTAGGTAAATTCGTTCAGGTCAAAGCTGGAGGGAGGTCGTGATGGAAACCATGAAGATGCTGATTGCTTTTGACGGTTCTGATAACTCATTAAAGGCAGTGGAATATGTCGGTAATATTGCCCGTAACTGCTCCGGTTGTAAAATTGTTCTGCTTTATGTGGAAAGGCTGCCTGACAAGGATAGATTTCCCGATGATAGTGCATGGGAAAAGCAGTGTGCTGAGAACGAGCAGAATATTAAGCTGAAGATTTCTGAAGCTGCTGAAAAACTTGTTTCCATGGGTGTTCACCCTGAAGAGGTGCAGACGGAGTATTTTGCAAGTTGCAAGTCTCCGTTTCATGAAACAGATATTTGTTCCACCGGACGCAGTATCGGGATGGATATTCTGCGTATTCGGGAAGAGGGTGGCTACGGGACCATTGTTATCGGCAGGCGCGGAGTCAGCAAGGCAGAGGAATTCCTGTTCGGTTCGGTTTCGACCAAGGTCGTCCAGTCTGCAGTGGGATGTACTGTCTGGGTTGTGAATTAATTGCTGCATATTCCGGTTTCTAAATCAGGGAGAGTTCTTTTGAAACGATACTGCATTCTCTTTGTGCTGGTCTTTATTTTTGTTTGTGCGGCTGTTGCGCAGGCGAAGCCGAAGGTGCTTTATATTGAGAGTTATCATATCGGTTACAAGTGGGATCAGGAACTTTCCAGAGGATTCAAGTCTGTTTTGAAAGATGAGGTTGAACTCTTTAATTTTCAGCTGGACACAAAGCGATTACCTGTTTCTGAGTATTCGGAACGTGCAGATCTGGCATGGCGGTATTATCTTGATGTAAATCCTGATCTGGTTGTTCTTTCGGATGATAATGCCATGAAATTGCTCTCCGGGCGCTTTTCGAAAACTGACACTCCGGTTGTATATATGGGGATAAATGATAACCCCCGGATTTATTCCCGGTTGGGAAACAATATTACCGGAGTTCTTGAACGTCCCCTTTATAAAAGGACTGTTAAGTATTTGAAGGAGCTGCTTAATCTTGATGACGGCAAGGTTCTTATTTTGTTGGATGAGGGAACTACTTCCGAAGTTTTCAAGGAGGTTGTCTTTAAGGATAGGAAAAGCCTGCTTATCAGTGGCATCAAAACCGATGTCTGGTCTTGCTCTGATTATAGTGAATGGCAAAAAGCAGTTAAAAATGCTCGTAAAAATGGCTATAAGGCTATCATCGTCGGTCTATATCACAGGTTATTTGATGATGGGGTCAATATTGATGGCGAAAAAGTATTGAGTTGGACTTCAGAGAATTCTCCGGTCCCCATATTTGCTTTTTGGGAAATGAGTGTCGGTAGAGGTAGGGCCGTCGGGGGAATGGTCCTGAGTGGAGAAGTGCAGGGACAGGCAGCCGGGAAAATTGTGCTGCAGATTCTTCATGGAAAACCTATCGGCACCCTAAATCCGATTATTCCGACCCAAGGGGCTTTTGTTTTCAGCAGGTCCGAGCTGGACAGATGGAAGATTCTGCTTCCGCGTTATATAAAAAGGCAGGCCCGTATCCTTGAGTAGCAGGCGTCCTGTGTCATTTTCGTTACACTGTGCTGAATTACTTGATTCAAACTTAATGCTTCGATACGTAGTTTTCTCTTTGGCAAAATATCCAAACAGGTGAGAAAATGACAAACAAGATAAATGTTCTTTTTTTGTGTACAGGAAATTCATGCCGCAGCCAGATGGCCGAGGGGTGGACCCGCCATCTCAAAGGTGACCTGATCAATGTATACTCCGCCGGTATTGAGACCCATGGCCTCAATACCAATGCAGTAAAGGTGATGGATGAGGCCGGGGTGGATATCTCCGGTCATAAATCACAGCACATTGATGAGCTTCGGGATGTGCAGATTGATTATGTGGTTACCGTATGTGATCATGCTCATGAAACGTGTCCCTTTTTTCCCGGTGGAAGCAAGGTCGTCCATGTCGGTTTCGATGATCCGCCGCGTATGGCTAGGGAAGTTGCAGAGCAGGGCGGTTCAAATGACGAACAACTGGATTGTTTCCGCAAAGTCAGGGATGAAATCAGGAGCTATGTGGAAACTTTGCCGGAAGCTCTGACTGATTAACATATCAGGATAATATGGATTACTATGGCCTCCATTATTTTAATGGGGGCTTTTCTTTTAATTGTTGTTCATGTTTTTCAAGTCATGTAAACAAAGGTTATGAACTGACAAGATATTCTATTTATATGAATTAGCCGCGACTTGGTCGCGAAATTAGTATTTTCTTGTTGTCTTTTTTAGTTATTGCGTAATATGGGTGGCTGTAGATAAGGCTAAAGCACAGAGGGTGCTTTCAGGGGATATGTAATCTTTACAAGGTGGCAGGAGTGATGGAGTCTTTAAGAGAGTTGTACCGTATTGGAGTGGGGCCTTCTTCCAGTCATACAATGGGTCCGCGTATGGCAGCGGAAAGGTTTTTGAAAAAAAATACCGATGCACCCCGGTTCAGGGTTACCCTTTTTGAGAGTCTTGCCGCTACAGGCAAGGGGCATCTCACTGACTGGGCTGTTCTCAGCGTACTGGGCAATGAAAAGACTGAACTGGTCTGGAAACCGGAAGATAAAATGCCTGAACATCCGAATGGGATGTTGTTCGAGGCGTTGGACAGTTCTGGATCAGTAGTAGACCGTTGGAAAGTATACAGTGTCGGTGGCGGAGCCATTCGTGAGGAAGGCGTTTCCGTATCTGCTGTGGAAAAGGTTTACGGACTGGGCACTATTGCTGAAATTATGGCCCATTGCGAAAACAAAGGCATTACCTATTGGGAATATGTTGAGCAGTGTGAAGGCCCTGAAATCTGGGATTTCCTGCGTGAAGTATGGGAAGTGATGGAAGCGTCCCTCGAGCGCGGTCTTGAAGCAGAAGGCGTGCTGCCCGGCTCTATCGGATTGCGTAGGCAGGCCAAGTCTTATTTCCGCCGCACAAAGCTTGCCGGACCGGATATGCAGTTGACCGGTATGACTACCGCTTATGCTCTCGCTGTTTCCGAAGAGAATGCCGGTGGCGGTGAGATTGTGACTGCACCGACCTGTGGCTCCTGCGGTATAGTTCCGGCAGCCCTGCGTTACCTCAAGGATACTCAGGCCCTTAAGGATAATGATCTGCTCCGCGCATTGGCTACTGCCGGTCTTTTTGGAAATGTGATTAAAACCAATGCCTCAATTTCCGGGGCGGAGGTCGGCTGTCAGGGAGAGGTCGGTTCGGCCTGCGCCATGGCTTCCGCCGCCGCTACACAGCTCATGGGTGGAACTTTGCGTCAGATAGAATATGCGGCGGAGATGGGGCTTGAACATCATTTGGGCCTGACCTGTGATCCCGTGGACGGATTGGTTCAGATTCCCTGTATTGAACGTAATGCCTGTGCTTCCACCCGTGCTCTTGCCCGTGCCCAGATGTCTATCCTTTCAGACGGTTCCCACCGTATCCCGTTTGATGAGGTTGTGGAAGTGATGAAGGAGACCGGGCATGATCTGCCCAGCCTTTACCGTGAGACATCCGGTGGCGGTCTGGCAAAAGCTTATAATGAGCGTGCCAGGTAAATAGGAATTGTTATCTGGAATACGAAAGTCCGGGGCTCAAGCACCGGACTTAGAATATTGATACAGCATCCTTTGCAGCGCCAATGTGAAAAGGCTGAAACCAGCGCAGAGCTATCTGCTCATGGTTCCGGCCTTTTTTTTAATGGAAGTCAATAGAGATGACAGGCTGTTTTATGTCCGATTGCGGTTTCTTTGAGTTTCGGTTGCTCTTGCGAACAAATATTCATTGCCTTAGGGCAGCGGGGGTGAAAAGGGCACCCAGCCGGGGGTGAAATGGGGCTGGGCATATCTCCGCTGATGATTATTTCTTCCTTCTGTAGTTCTGGGTCCGGGACCGGGACGGCATCAAGAAGGGTTTGCGTGTACGGATGGTGCGGGTTGCGATACAGTTCTTCGGATGAGGTAATTTCCATGAGCCGGCCGAGATACATGACGGCTACCCGGTCACTGATGTGGCTGACCACCGAAAGATCATGGGAAATGAAAACGTAGCTCAGGCCGAATTTCTGCTGAATCGATTTGAGCAGGTTGAGGACCTGTGCCTGCACGGATACATCCAGTGCGGAAACAGGTTCATCACAGATTATAAGGTCCGGATTCATGGCGATTGCTCTGGCAATTGCAACGCGCTGGCGCTGCCCGCCGGAAAATTCATGGGGGTATCGTTTGTGATGCTCCGGCCTTAAGCCGACCTGAACCAGCAGTTCCTCCACCCGTTGTTGAATTTCATCTTTGCTGCCGGATTTGTGGATGCGCATGGATTCGGAAATGATTTTACCTATTCGCTGGCGCGGATTAAGCGAAGAGTATGGATCCTGAAAGACCATCTGGATCATGGTGCTGCGTTCTTTTGCGGTCCAGTCCGAAAGTTTTTTTCCTTTAAATTTTATGTTGCCGTCATCCGGTTTTTCAAGCCCGGTCAGTAATCGGGCAAGAGTGGATTTACCGCAACCTGATTCGCCTACAAGGCCGAGGGTTTCGCCTTCTTTTACTTCAAGTGAGATTCCGTTAACAGCTTTAACCGTAGCCTTGGACAAGGAGAACATTCCGTTGCTGATCGGGTAGTGGCGTTTTATGTTTTCTATTTCCAGTATGTTTTCACTCATTTTTTATCCAGAAATTTAAGTGTGCAGCCAGCAGCGCACCTGCCTGCCTTCTTTATTTAAAAGTTGCGGTTCCTGTTCGCGGCAGAGCTCAAAAGCACGAGTACAACGGGGATGAAAACGGCAGCCTTTCGGCAGATCCAGCAGGGCCGGAACATTACCGGGGATGGGGGTAAGCTCGGTGCGGCATCCCAATCTGGGTACGGAGTTAAGCAGGCCCTGTGTATACGGATGCAGAGGTCTCTTGAAAATATCCAGAATTGGTGCGGATTCTACAATCTGACCTGCATACATGACTGCTACCCGTGTTGCGACTCTTGCTACCACGCCGAGATCGTGGGTGATGAGCATAAGAGAGCCGTTCATTTTTTGCTTGAGTTCATCAAGCAGACGTAAAATCTGGGATTGGATAGTTACATCCAGTGCGGTCGTCGGTTCATCGGCAATGAGGATTTCCGGCGAGCAGACCAGAGCCATGGCAATCATGACCCGCTGGCGCATTCCGCCGCTCAGTTCGTGGGGAAAGTTGTTGATCCGTTTGTGGGGATTGGGGATGCCGACCAGTTTGAGGGCTTCCACTGCAGCTTCGGCGGCTTGGTATTTATCCAGACCTCTATGCAACCTAAGGGTTTCGCCGATCTGGTCTCCGATTTTGAACACCGGGTTAAGGGATGTCATGGGTTCCTGAAAGATCATGGACAGTTGGTTACCACGAATTTTCTGCATTTTCTGTTCGGAAAGCTGCACAAGATCCTGGTCTCGGTAAAGAACCTGTCCTGCAGTGATCCTTCCCGGCGGGTCTGGGATAAGGCCCATTACCGAGAGGGATAGTACGGTCTTTCCGCAACCGGATTCTCCTACAATGGCTAAAGTTTCTCCTTGCCCTAAGTCCAGACTGGCATTATCCACAGCCTTGACGATTCCGCCCGGTGTGGCGAAAGATGTGGTCAGATTCTTGATTTTTAAGATTGGTGCGGTCATAAATGGTGAGTTATGTATAATTTTGCAGGATCGCGAAGCACATCTATAATTTATTAATTGAGATAACTGAAAAATTCAATCGACTTTGGAGTAATATACGTGGATAAAATTGCAGTAATCGGTGGCGGGCTGGCTGGTTGTGAATGTGCAATGCAGCTGGCTAAGGCGGAAGTTCCGGTAGTTCTTTATGAAATGAAGCCCGATAAATATTCCGAGGCTCATCATCTGCCCGGTCTGGCTGAGCTGGTTTGTTCCAATTCACTGCGTTCCGGTGAATTGAATACTGCTATCGGAGTGCTCAAAAAGGAAATGGAAGCCCTTGATTCCGTGCTCATGAAAGCGGCTATGCAGGCCCGCGTCCCCGCAGGTTCTGCGCTGGCCGTGGACCGTGAGATCTTTTCCAGACTTGTCACCGAGGAAATTGAGCAGAATGAATTTATCACCGTGGTGCGTAAGGAAATTGCTTCCCTCGATGATCCTGAACTTGCAGATTTTTCTAAGATCGTTGTTTGTGCCGGGCCGTTGGCTTCCGAAGGGCTGACCGAGAGTTTGATTTCCAAGATCGGAGAACAGCGTCTCTATTTTTATGATGCTATCGCGCCGATCGTCAGTCGTGATTCCGTGAACATGGATGTTGCCTTTTACGGTTCCCGCTACAAGCCTGAAGATGATGATTACCTGAACTGCCCCATGAACGAGGAGCAGTACAATTCGTTCATTAAGGAACTTAAGGAAGGCGATCGGGTAGTGCCACGCGAATTTGAAAAGGAAATTCATTTTGAAGGTTGCCTGCCCATTGAGGAAATGGCAGACCGTGGTGAAATGACCCTTGCCTTCGGTCCGCTTAAACCCGTAGGACTTATAGATCCGCGCACTGAAGAACAGGCTTATGCCGTGGTGCAGTTGCGCGCAGAAAATAAGGAAAAGACCTCTTTCAACCTCGTAGGTTTTCAGACCAAGCTCAAGTATCCGGAACAGAAGCGCATTTTCCGCATGATCCCCGGTCTTGAGGATGTAGAGTTCCTGCGTATGGGTTCAATACACCGCAATACTTACGTCAACGCCCCCGAAGTGCTGGACGATAAGCTGGCTCTCAAGGCCGATCCGCGTATCCATCTTGCCGGGCAGATTACCGGAGTGGAAGGTTACCTTGAGTCCGCAGCCTGCGGTCTCTGGGTCGGGCGTATGCTTGCCGAGCAGTCCAAGGGCAGAGAGTTGCCCGCACCGCCGCCGGAAACTTCCATGGGTGCGCTGCTTGGACATCTGCGTGAAAAGAAAAAGAATTTTCAGCCTTCCAATGTTCAGTTCGGACTTATGCCTGCCCTCAAGAAGCGCGCACCCAAACGTGCTCGTAAAGAGCTTTACGGTAAACGGGCTATGGAAATTTTTAAAGAGTGGTTTGATAAGAATATTTAATGATGCCTCCGGAGGCATCTCACATGACAAACAAACAACATCCTTTTGAAATAAATCCGAACCGGACATTGCTGACTTTGGCGATTCCGGTTCTTTTCTCTATGGTAGCCGAGCCTTTGACCGGGCTGGTAGACACCGCTTTTGTTGCCAAACTCGGCCCGGAACCGCTGGCCTCTCTGGGAATCGGGACAATTGTATTCTCCTCCGTGTTCTGGGTTTTCGGGTTTCTCGGTATCGGTACCCAGACCGAAGTCTCACACGCTCTGGGAAAGGGCGATCTGGAACGGGCATCGTCTTTGGGCTGGATGGCTGCTGGGATTTCTGCGGTTTTGGGGTTTTTACTGATGCTCCTTGTCTTTCCTTTTTTAAGCAGTATTGCCGGAATGATGGGTGGAGAGGGAAGTGTCCGTGAGTTGGCTGTTGATTACATGACTTACCGCTTGCTTGGAGCCCCGGCGGTGCTGGTGGTGCTCTCCTGTTTCGGTTCTTTGCGCGGTTATCAGGATATGCGCTCCCCGCTGTGGATTGCGGTGGGCATGAATGCGATTAACGTGGTTCTGGATTGGGGTCTGGTTTTCGGCATAGGTCCTTTTCCGCTTATGGGCGTGGGCGGTGCTGCCCTTGCAAGTGCAATCAGTCAGTGGATCGGCGCGGTATGGGCAGTGCTGGTGGTTCGTAAGCATTACGGATTCAATACCGGGTTCAGTCTTGCTGATGCGCGCAGGCTTTTTGTGATTGGTGGGGATATGTTTGTACGTACCGGGTGCGTGTGCATGTTTCTGATGCTCTGTACCCGCTTTGCAACCAAGGCCGGAGCCGAATCCGGCGCGGCGCATCAGGCCATCCGCCAGTTTTTTGTTTTTCTGGCTCTGTTTCTGGATGCTTTTGCCATCAGCGGTCAGTCTCTAGTGGGCTACTTTGTGGGCCGTGCGGACCGGAAGACGGCGCGTAAAGTCGCTTCTTTGGTCTGTAAGTGGAGCTTCGGCACCGGAATTCTGCTGACCATCGGTATGTACTTGGGGCAGCAGCCTGTAGCCTGGCTGCTGGTGCCTCAGGAGTCGGCTATGGTTTTTGCCCCGGCATGGCTGGCGGTTACATTTTTGCAGCCTATAAACGCTCTTTCATTTGCCACGGACGGAATCCATCTGGGAACCGGGGATTTCCGTTATCTGCGTAATGCCATGCTTGCCGCGGTCCTGACGAGCTCGGCAATTCTTTTTGTGGTAGACTATTTTCATCCGCAACACATGCTGCTTTGGATTTGGATTGTAGCCGGAATATGGACCAGCCTGCGAGCCCTGTTCGGTATGATTCGCATCTGGCCCGGAGTCGGTGCCGGACCGCTTGTTTTGAAAAAATAGGAAATTAGGCTGAAAGTAAGCACATATTGACATAAAAGAAGAAGAATCATATCAAGCTTCTGCCTAAGGTGCTCTCATGAGCTTAATAGGGAATCCCGTGAAAGTCGGGAGCGGACCCGCCGCCGTGAGTCCTGTCTAAAGTTTTACCCCTTGTGTCCGGAGTAATTCCGGTACGTTGTGCCACTGAATTCATATTTGGGAAGGCCGGGTAAAATGGGACGAGTCGGAAGACCTGCCTAGGTGCAAATCACGATTATTCTGCCGGATAACGGGGCTTTTATCTGTCAGAAAAGGCTGTGCATGCTTTCGCGTGCACGGTTCCGCTATTCTTAAGCCCCCCAAATTTGAGGAGACTGTTATGCAGTACCGTTTTGGGGACAAAATCAAGTTCATCCCCGCATTTATTCTGGTTTGTTTTCTGCTGATCCCTTCCTTTGCCATGGCCGGACACGGCGATGCGAAGCCTGTTAAAAAAGGAATTCTGCTTGCAGCCTTCGGCTCCAGCATGCCTGAAGCCCAAGCCTCCTTTGATGCTATTGACAAGGCTGTTAAAAAGGCTTTCCCCGGTGTTCCTGTTCGCTGGGCGTACTCTTCATCCATAATCAGGAATATTTTGGCTAAAGAAGGCCGCAACATTGATTCACCGGTCATGGCTATGACCAAAATGATGGACGAAGGCTTCACCCATGTTGCTGTTCAGTCCCTGCACACCATTCCCGGTGAAGAATATTGTGGTATCCTTGAAACCGTGAAAGCTTTCGAAGGCATGCCTAAGGGTATGAGCAAAGTGACTGTAGGTAAGCCGCTTCTTTATTCCAATAAAGATATGCAGCGTACCGTAAAAGCCATTATTTCCAACATCCCCGAGGACCGTAAAGCCAAAGATGCCGTAGTGCTTATGGGCCATGGAACTCACCATGTCGCCAATATCTACTATCCGGCTTCTCAGGATTACTTTTCCAAAGTTGATCCCATGATTTTTGTCGGAACCGTTGAAGGTACTCCCTCTCTTGATGATGTAAAAGTATTGCTCAAGAAGAACAAAGCCAAGAAGGTTTACCTTATGCCTTACATGTCTGTAGCCGGAGATCATGCCCGAAATGATATGGCCGGTGCAGACGCTGATTCATGGAAATCCGAGCTGACCAAGCTTGGTTACAAGTGTGTTCCCGTACTCAAGGGTACCGCTGAATTTCCGCAGGTTCTTGATATCTGGGTTGACCATCTCAAGGTTGCGTTCAAGCACCTTGGTGACCATTAGCAATTAAACCGGGCGGTAAGGATGAAATCTTCAGGTAACCGAAGGACGCAGGCCGTTCTAGTCTTGTCTTTGCTTGTACCTGTTTCCATTTTTGCCGCCTGTCTTTTCGGGGCTTACGGTACAGAAACTGCCCAAGTGCTGGCGGTTTTCAAATCCGTTCTTGGAGTCAGCACAGCAAAAGTTGATCAGGCTTTATCCTTTATTGTCGCTGATCTGCGCTTGAGCCGGGTCTGTCTCTCTTTTTTGGTGGGTATGTCGCTGGCTGTGGCCGGGACTGTCTATCAGGGAATTCTGCGTAACCCTTTGGCTGATCCGTTCACTCTGGGCGTGAGCAGCGGGGCGGCTTTCGGGGCCAGTCTGGCTATCTTTTTCGGATCTACCGTACTCGGTGCGGAGCTTTGGGCCAGATTCGGAAATCTGTTCCTGCCGCTTGCAGCCCTTACCGGGGCTATGGCCGCACTTGGTTCAGTTCTTATGCTGGGCAGGATCGGAGGAAGGCTTCGCCGCGAAACCATGGTTCTTGCCGGTATCGTGGTGGCGACTTTCCTCTCTGCACTCATTTCCCTGCTCAAGTCTCTTGATGAAGAATCCGTATCCTCTATTGTTTTTTGGATTATGGGTAGTTTCCAAGGACGTGGTTGGTCCCATTTGCAGCTGTTTCTGCCGTATTTTATCGCCGGAATAGTGCCTATTATCTACTACTCCCGTGAACTGGATATCCTTTCACTCGGAGAAACTCAGGCCCGTCATCTGGGCATGGATGTTTCCAGAGTACGTATGGCTTTGCTTATCGGTTCCGGGCTTTTGACCGGGGCGGCGGTGGCCGTATCCGGGATTATCGGATTCGTAGGGCTGGTTGTACCGCATCTGGTGCGTATGTTTCAGGGTGCGGAACACAGGCCGCTCCTGCTGTCGTCTTCCCTATTGGGAGGACTGCTGTTGGTATGGTCCGATGTTATTGCCCGTTCGCTGCTTTCCGGTGGCGAGGAGCTTCCAGTGGGTGTAGTAACTGCGTTGCTAGGCGGACCGTTTTTTTGCATTGTGCTGCGTTCCGGTTTCCGCAGTGGAAGCGGGGGAAGCGGCTTATGATCAGGATCACGGACTTAAAAGCAGGGTACGCAGGGAATGAGGTCCTGCATGGTCTGAACCTCGAGTTTGCCAAAGGGTCCATGACCGCGATTCTCGGTCCTAACGGCAGCGGCAAGACCACCCTCGTCTCATCAATTTCAGGTATACTTTCGCCTCTGGCCGGGAGCATTGAGATTGAAGGCAGGAGAGTTGATGCATACCGTCCCCGTGAACTGGCCGGAATTATGGCTGTATTGCCGCAGCGTGTCGATCCGGCTTTCGGGCTGACCGTTGAATCCATGGTCATGATGGGCCGTTATGCTCATGGTTCCGGTTTTTTCGGTTATGATGCCGAAGATGAGCGGATTGTGGCGGAAGCTATAGAGCGGGTCGGCATTAAACATCTGGCCGAGAGGTCAGTTGCAGAACTTTCCGGTGGTGAGTTCCAAAGAGTGCTTATGGCCCGCACAGTTGCCCAGCAGGCTGGGATAATGGTCTTGGATGAAGCCTCTTCCGGTGTGGATGTTGCGGGTAAGATTGAGCTTTTTGATCTGTTGAAAAGCATGAATCGTGGTGGAGCAACTATTGTCTGCGTAATTCACGATCTTAATCTGGCTGCCCTTTATTTTGAGCGGTTGGTCTTTCTTTCCGGTGGAAACGTGGCACTTGACGGTTCACCTGTGGAAGTGATCACAGAGGAGAATATTTCAAATGTTTATGAAACATCTGTCGCGGTTGTTGAGCATCCCAGTCTCGGCGTTCCGCAGGTTCTTTTTTCTCCTGCTGCTGATTAGTTTTTCAAGCAGCGCACAGGCTGCGGTTTCCATTGTTGATGATTTCGGCAATGAGCTGACCCTGAAGTCTCCGGCAAAACGCATTGTGGCCCTTTACGGATCGTTTAATGAGATTCTTTGCGCCATGGATCTTGGAGACAGGCTGGTAGCCCGGACAGCTGCGGATCATTACCCGGAACAGATTACAGCTCTACCTTCAATCGGTACCCATATGCGTCCCAATCCGGAACTGATCGTGGCTATGAAGCCCGATCTGGTTCTTCAGATGGCCGGGCGTTCGAAAGCGGCAAGCGCACTTGAACCTTTGCGTACAAGGGGTATCCCCTGCGCAATGTTCAAAGTTGCTTCATTTGAGGAAATGTTTTCCATGATCCGCAGGCTGGGTATACTCACCGGGAAGCCGGGAGCAGCGCAGAAACTGGTGGATTCAATGAATGCGCGGCTTAATGCTGTGTCGGAGCGATGTGTGAGATCCTCATCCGAATCCGCACCGTCGGTGTTTTTCGAAATACGGTATCCCAATCTTCTGGCAGCCGGACAAGGCTCAATAGTAAATGATATTATCCGTCATGCCGGGGGAATTAATTGTGTAGACAATCATAAAAAGATTGTGCGTCTGGGCGAGGAAGAGTTAATGCGCCTCAACCCGCAAAATTATGTTTACCAGACCGGGCGCATGAATCCGTCCCCGGTCAGGCCGGATGAGCGCAGTCATCTCAGATTTCTTGATGCGGTGCGCAATAAAAAAATTTTAAATGTGGACGAGTCGGTTTTTTCCCGGCCCGGACCCAGAAATGTAGAGGCCGTTGAAATTCTGGCGGACTTCCTGCTCAATCAAAAAGAGAAATAAATGAATAGTTCCGGAAAAATATATGGAATCGGGGTCGGTCCCGGTGATTCTGATTTGCTGACCGTGAGAGCGGTCCGTGTGCTTGAGAAAGTTGATGTGGTTTTTGCTGCCTCATCCACCAAGAATGAATATTCACATTCCCTTGAAATAGCATCCGAATTTGTGCGCGAGGATTGTGAAGTGGTCAAGCTTGGCTATCCCATGACCCGTGATAAAGATGTACTTAATAGAGCGTGGGAAGAAAATTGCCGCATTGCCTGCAAAGTGCTGACGGGCGGTAGGACTGCAGCTTTTCTTACCCTTGGCGATCCGTTGATTTATTCCACTTTCGGCTACATGATGCAGACCATGAAGCGGCTTTTTCCAAAAGTTGAATTTGAAGTTGTACCCGGCATTACCTCGTATCAGGCTGCCGCTGCAAGATCACAGCAGGTACTGGTGGAATCGGGGCAGAATCTACTGCTTACTTCCGGTGTTGCTGATGCAGGAAAGTTCGCTGATTCCTTGGAGAATGTAGATAACGCCGTGATTCTTAAAGCCTACCGTAATTTCCCGGAATTACGTGAGAGAGTAAATGCGATGGAGAATATGGATGTAAAATTTTATACCCGTCTGGGGCTGGATGGGGAAGCTATCTATCTCGATATCAACGAGGTACCGGATAAAACGACCTATCTTTCGCTTATGTTGCTTACGGCTAAAAAATAGTTGATATTGCAGGTTGTTATTTGAAAAGGCCGTGAATCTATCGGATTCACGGCCTTATTTTTAGCTTTTTATGATCGGTGTCCCTGTTTCCTGAAGGTCTTTTTGCAATAATTCGCGCATGCGTTTGCAGATGGGACCGGGGCGGACATCGTGGATAGGTTTTTTATTGAAACGGACAACCCCTACGGCATCAATGGATGTGCCGCAGATGATCACTTCCTTAGCCAGCAGGATGTCGTCTTCTGATATGGCCCGGAAATCCACTTCAATCTCATCTTCAATGAGTTGGATGGCGCGGGCAATGGTTGTCCCGGCCAGTGAGTTGGTGAATTTAGGGGTATAGAGTTTGTTGTCACTGCTGACAATGCACACATTTTCAGTGGCTCCTTCTGCAAGGAAGCTCAGGCTGTCAAAACAGAAAGGTATATCGAACCCTTCCTCTTTGGCGTTGATTTTCATCAATACGTTGGGCAGGTAATCGATGGATTTGATGGTCGCCAGATATGGTTGTTTTGCCGGAACCTTGCTTCTGAAAGCGGTTATTCCTTTTTCGTACCATGATTCCGGTTTCGGGGTGTATTTGTAGACTACGATATACAGGGAAGGTACCGGGCATTCGTAAGGATCAATGCCGAATCCGCCGGGGCCACGACCGAGCAGCACCCGCACCAGACCTGAATCAACCCCGGATGCTCCTGCAACTTCCAGAATGATATTGCCTAATTCATCCCATGAGCAGGGCGGCTCGAGGCTGATTGTGCGGGCGGAGCGTTTCATGCGTCGCAGGTGCGGTTCAAGCTGATAAAGCTTGCCGTCCACAAATTTCATGGTTTCAAATACGCCGTCACCGCGATGCACGAGGTGGTCGTCCCACGGCATGAGCATGAGTTTGGGATCTGTGCAGACCAGCCCGATGCGGTGTTCATAGAAAGCGCACACTTTTTCAGTCCCCGCACGCATGGCTGAAAGCATGGCATCAATATATTCGTTACTGTCTACTTTTCTGATCAATTCCGGACTCCGTATAATTATTAAAACCCCGTCAGGGATCATCACCGCCATAATCTTCAGGAAAAACTACTTCCGTGAAGCGGAGTTACATTACCGCCAAAGGGCGGACTTTCGCAAGAGGGAATAGGCGTTAAAAAAAGCGGTAAAGCCGAAAGACGACTTCACCGCTTTTTAATTATGAAAGGAACCTTTTATAAACTTTGCAATGATCTAACTACCTAAAGGTGGTTGTGATTTACAAAGTTTTTTTATTTTACACGAACCAGATCACGTTCAATGAGTGTTTCGGCTATCTGTACGGTGTTCAGGGCTGCACCCTTGCGGATGTTATCGGAAACGATCCACATGTTCAGGCCGTTTTCAATGGTTTCATCCTCACGGATACGTCCTACATAAACATCATCTTCGCCAGCGCAGTCGACAGCCATGGGGTAGAGATTCTTCTCAGGATAATCAACAACGGTCACACCGGGGAAGTTTGAAAGCAGATTACGGCATTCTTCAACAGTAATCTTTTTCTCGGTCTCGATGTTAACGGACTCGGAATGGCTGTAGAAGACGGGGACGCGCACTGTGGTGGCAGTGAGTTTTATGGAATCATCACCCATGATTTTTTTGGTCTCATTGACCATTTTCATTTCTTCTTTGGTGTAGCCGTTATCCATGAAAACATCGATGTGCGGCAGGCAGTTGAAAGCTATCTGATGCGGGTAGACATTGGGGACAACTTCCTTGCCGTTGAAAAGTCTGCTGACCTGAGTTTCCAGTTCGGTGATGGCTTTCTGGCCGGTGCCGGAAACTGCCTGATAAGTGGAAACAACGATACGTTTGATTTTAGCTGCATCGTGGATGGGTTTAAGAGCTACGACCATCTGGATAGTGGAACAGTTGGGGTTGGCGATGATGCCGGGATGCCAGTCGAGGTCCTCGGGGTTCACTTCAGGTACTACGAGAGGGATTTTAGGATCCATTCTCCAAGCACTGGAGTTATCAACCACTACACAACCAGCTTTTGCAGCTAGGGGAGCGAATTTTTCGGAGGTACCGCCGCCTGCGGAAAAAAGAGCAATGTCGAAACCTTCAAAGGAATCTTCTTTAAGTTCGATAACAGTCAGCTCTTCGCCTTTAAAGGGAACCTTGGTCCCGGCGGAACGGGAGGAAGAAAAAGGAACAACTTCAGAAGCTGGGAAGTTGCGTTGCTCAAGCACTTTAAGCATTTCACGGCCAACGGCTCCAGTGGCCCCTACAACAGCAACTTTGGGATTTTTGGTACTCATAGCTAA
Organism: Maridesulfovibrio sp.; assembly: GCF_963678865.1. NCBI lineage: Bacteria > Pseudomonadati > Thermodesulfobacteriota > Desulfovibrionia > Desulfovibrionales > Desulfovibrionaceae > Maridesulfovibrio > Maridesulfovibrio sp. The sequence goes on from NZ_OY787459.1 coordinate 101,222, forward strand.
ACCTCCATATTCTAGACCCGGACCATCGGCAGCCCGGTTTTTGTGTTGATTTCATCCGTCAATGTAAAAATTGCCGGTTCAATTGCCTCGTTATAATAAATACATCCAACTTCATCATGATGTTGTTGGAGATGATAAACCAATATTTTTTAAAACTAAAATTTCAATGCCTTACCGATTTCAAGGCAGGCCTTAGCTCTGTTCAGTGTGTAAAGATGCACACCGGGAGCGCCTCCATCAAGCAGTTCCTGCGCTTGTTTGGTGGCAAACTCGATCCCCAGTTTGTAGACAGCATCATCACCGCCTTCCGCATGTGCTTTTTCCAATGCACTGAGGAATTTTCCGGGAATTGCCGCTCCGCACAATGAAAGGATGAATTTAGCAGACTTAAGGCTCATGATTGGGAGAACTCCGGGCAGTACCGGCACATTAACGCCCATCCCTTTCAGTCTGTCGCAGAAGTCAAAGTAGACTCGGTTATCAAAAAAGAGCTGGGTGATGATAAACTCACCACCTTCATTGATTTTATATTTCATCCATTTGAAATCATCCTTGATGGAAGGGGATTCAAGATGGGCTTCCGGGTATCCGGCCACAGCAATGCCTACGCCGGGATGTTTTTCCTTTACATAAGTAACAAGGTCGGAGCCGTGCTTGAAGGTCTGGGTGTTGAAGTCGAAATCTTTGTCATCTGCCGGGGCATCGCCACGCAGGGCAAGGATGTTTTCGACTTCCGCTTCCTGGAGAGCGGAAACAAATTCACTGATGTTTTCAGGGCTGGCACCGACACAGGTCAGGTGTGCGAGAGGCTCAATACCGGCATCCTGCTTCATTCTTTTGACAATTTCAAGTGAATTGTCCTGTGTTCCTCCACCTGCGCCGTAAGTAACTGATGCGAAAAGGGGATTCAGAGCCTTCAGTTTCTCCACAACCTCAAAGAATTTGGGCCACGATTCGCGGTCCTTGGGAGGAAAGAATTCCAGCGAGATGAACTGTCCGTTTTTATTAATCAGATCAATAATTTTCATGCTTGCTCCAATTTGATGCGCTTCGCGCTTTTAATAATTTGGTTATGCCTCCGGCGGCTTAAGCTCTCTGGAAAGGGCTTAATTGTCCCAAATATTTCAATAAGGTTTCGCCGTGTTGTATGACAGATTGTGCGGGGAGGGGATTTATTTGTTAAATTCCCTTTTCTTTAACATTTCGAGGATTTCGTAATTTACTGGCAGGAATTTTACTTCACGCATGTTTTTGAGATCAAACCAGTCAAAGTGCTGGTTTTCAAGTGATTTAACTTGTCCGCTAAATTCCCAGATGTCGAAAAAATATAAGCGCACCGTGTATTCGGGGTACTCTACAGTTTTTTCCATCCAGAAGTCAAAGCTTGTAGGAGTTATGCCCAGCTCTTCCTGAAGCTCACGCACCAGTGCCTCACCAAGGGATTCACTGGTTTCAACTTTGCCACCGGGAAATTCCCACCACCCGGCGTAATCTTTACCAGTTGGACGTTCTGCGGAAAGGAAAAGATTCTCTTTCCAGATAATTCCCGCAACGACTTTGATGGGTTGTGTCTTTTTCATTATGCGTTAATTCAAAAAGCTGCACAGCGAAGCTTGATAAAAAGTTTAGGAGTGTCCAGAGAAACCTTTTCAAAGGGTTATTGGGATCCCGGAGTGCACCGGAGGCTAACCCTCTTCCAAAAGTTGCTTTTTACGTTCTTCCAGTTCGGCGATTTCTTCTTCAAGCACAGCCATTTTTTCCATCAGCTCGTCGGCCCAGGCGCAGGTTTCGGTATATCGGGAATTTAATTCAACTGCCGCGGCGCCGTCATTGTACAGTTCTGGATCATTTAGCTGTTCTTCCATGGTTGCCTGATCTAGCAAGGTCTTTTCAAGGTCTTTTTCCAGCTTTTCATACTCGGCACTCTTTGGCTTAAGCTCTTTGTAAAGGGCATTACGAATCTCAGCCTGACGGCGTTTATCTTCCTTGCTCAGCTTGCGTTTGGCAGGTTTGTAGCTGTCGTCTGATCCTGTTGATTCAGATTGGCCAGCTGGTGCTGCAAGTTTTTCTTTACGATAATTATCGTACTCTTCAAAAGAAAAAAAAGTTTCGATTCCCGAATCAGTCAACGCCCAGATTTCGTCAGCGACTTCTCCAAGCAGGTAACGGTCATGCGCTACAAAGAAAAGGGTTCCGTCATAGTCTTTCAAAGCCCGGATAAGACCTTCACGGCTTTCAAGGTCCAGATGGTTGGTGGGTTCGTCAAGGATGAGCAGGTTGGCCCGTGACAGGAACAGGGATGCGAGGATCAGCCTGTTTTTTTCACCGCCGGAAAGGGCTGAAACCCTGCGTTCGAAGTATCCTTCGCCCAGCAGAAAGAGTCCGAGCACACTTTTGAGTTGTTCCTCGGTAGTGTCCGGGTCACAGAGGCGCCTGATTTCGGAAAGAGCTGTGGCTTCATCGCGTAGAATATCACTTTGATGCTGGCTGAAATAGGCAAGTGACGTGTTTTGCCCTATCTTGGCGAAGCCTGCATTAGGCTTCAGAGTTCCCATAATAACCTTAAGCAGGGTGGATTTACCGGCTCCGTTGGGAGCAGCCAAAGCAACTTTTTTGCCACGGAACAGCTGGAAGTTGAGCAGGGGCCAGATGGACGGCGGTTTTCCGTCATAGGAGAATTCAAGATCAACTACGTTGATAGCGGCTTTGTCGCCACGTGAAGTTGGCGGGAGACGAAAACTCAGGGTCCTGCCGGAACGGTTGAGGTCGGCTTCTTCCTGAATTTTATTCAGCTCTTTGGACAACTTTTCAACTTTTTTGATCTTGGACTGGGCTTGAGCTGCTTTGCGGGCTTTGACCCGGAAGCGGTTAATGTATGAGTTTTCAGCTTCGATACGTGCAGAAAGCTTGGCTGCTTCGCGGCTGCGCTGTTCTGCGTTTTCCGCCTGCCATTTAAGAAATTCAGTGAAATTACCGCGCCGCACAGTGGGGCGTCCTGAGCCGAGGAAAAGTACGTGAGTTCCGACTTTATCCAGAAAAATACGGTCGTGGGCCACGTAAATTACCGCGCCACGGAAGGATAGCAGGTAGCTTTCCAGCCATTCGACAGCTTCCAAATCAAGATGGTTGGTTGGTTCGTCCAGAAGGAGCAGGTCCGCACCCTGCAGCAGCACCCGGCCAAGTTTGGCGCGTTCCCGCCAGCCGCCGGAGAGTTCCTTGATTTTGCTAAGCAGGTCGTGCTCGGAGAAGCCCAGTCCGGTCAGGATGGTGCGGGCTTTATGTTCAGGGTTATAGCCGAACTGGTGTTCAAGCTCGGCCTGCTTTTCGGAAAGTTTTTCCATAAGCGCCTGATCATTTTTTTGCCCGGCTTTTTCCCATTGCTCCCAGAGATTGTTCCACGAGGGCAGGGCGGAAAGAACCCAGCTGAGCAGGTTGTTTTCAAGAATATCCCCGGTAAGTTCCTGTGCAACATAGCCAAGCCGAGCGCCTTTGGAGATGGAAAGTACACCTGCATCCGGTTCAATCTTACCGGCAATCAGCTTGAGCAGGGTGGATTTACCGCAACCGTTTGGTCCGGCGACAGCAAGACGCATCCCGGCGCTTACTTCAAATGAAAGATCGCTGAAAAGATCTTCGCCGTTATATGATTTTTCAAGGGATGAAATAGTAATTTTTGGCATCTTGTCTCCGGGGGCAGGGCTGCCGTCTCTTTCATAAAAGGCAGAAAATTAAATGATATTTTGCGTATATATGCACGAGCCTCAGAAAAGGAGGCAGTTGCGATCATAGACTGGGTAAGCGGAAGAAATTATATGTATGCAGCTTAGAAAGCAAGTTAAATCGGGCTTCAGATTTTTTTTTGTGTGCAGGCAGATTCAATTGTATTTGTTATTAATTTTGTCAATAATTCCTCTGCCGTGGATTATGGATAGACCTTTAGTGCAGGGCTTGAAAATATGTCCTGAACGGAGGCCGTTTGCAGGACTTTGCCGGCTTTTATTTGTCTTTGACCAAACTGTTTGAGGACGTTATTGCCAATTCATGAGCACATGGTACGTCTATCTGCTGCGTTGCAGCGATAAATCACTTTATTGCGGAGTCACAACTGATCCTGAGCGCAGGTTGAAAGAACATAATGCCGGAACCGGGGCCAAATACACCCGCTGCCGTCTTCCGGCGACCATGGAAGCATACGAAGCCTTTCCGGATAAGCGTGCTGCCTATCGCGCTGAGTACGCTGTTAAGCAAAAGCGTGCTGGGCAGAAAGTTCTTTTTTTAAAAGAGTTAGCAACTAAAGATTGATTTGAATGCAGCTTAAGCCGGTTTTTGCATGGTATATTATAAACTATCCTTTGCCGGTTGCCTGTTGACCTACAGGTACTTCCCCGGATCTTTACACATCGTATCGAATCTACTGAAAAATTCTCCGAAATGTTTGCCGTCCATGAATTCGTGACGGGCTTCTACTGATACGGGCATAATCTTTTGGCCGGATTCATTTTGGACAATGTTTCCGAATAGTATTCGCGGTGCTGAATCTTCAGTATCGCCCCAGGGGTTGCTTGCGGCGGTAAAGCCAACTCCGTTTACCACGCTGAAATAGAAGAAATGTTGTTTGTCGCCGCCTGCTGGGTTTAGGGTAGGATTCTCATCTGAAGCATGACGGGCTATTTCAATGTTGGCAGCCGTTTCTTTGAAATTTTTATCAAAGGTACACAGGCAGTTTGCATGCAGGTTGCGTCCTTTGGGAATATAGGTGAAAGCCGGGTGGATCACATCGAAGATAACAGGCTTGCCTTCTACTCTTCGGGTGCGAAATTCGGGGATTTTATTGGCCGCACGGGTTGCGAGGTAGTAAAGCATGGATGAAAAGCGGATTTTGGTGGATCCATTGTTAATCCCTTCGCGGTAATTGCAAAGCCCGGTAATATCCTGCTGTACAGTGAAGCCATACTGGCTGTTGCTCATCGAGCTGAAAAAAAGATAGTGTTCAGCTCGTTCCCAGGTTTCCATGTCAAGCAATTCCATTTTGCTTTGGGGGGTCAGGGCTTTGTTCATGATATCCATTGCTTATCTCATTATATTTGAAATGTTAGGTGAATGTTGTTGGTAGAGCTATAGCGAATGAAGGGCCGGGTAGTAAACTGTTCATTACGGATTTAAAAAAATACCAATCAAGCATTGTCACAGTATGCTGTAATGACATACATAATCAGAATGTCGAAACGAACCTACAATGTTGAACCTTTGCTGAATCAGGGGCAGGTGGTGGATGTACGCATCCATGTGGACGGCAAGAAGTGGCACCTCTGGGGCCGCAGTGGGGCGGAGCGTGAAAAGGCCCTTGCTGCCACGGTGGCTTCGGGAAATCTGCCTGTGCTGCTCGGTTCCGGGCTTGGCGTATGTATTGCTGAACTCTTGAAATCAGGTCCTGTGGCGGTGCTGGATAATGATCCGTTGATTGCAGAATCTTCCGGGGCAGATAAGTATCGGAATCATCCTCAGGTATTATGGCTTAGCGGTGATCCGTTACAGGTTCTGAACAAGGTTCGTGAATGGAGGGCTTCCAATGGCAACGCTCCTCTGAAATTGGTAAAGATACCACTATACCAGCGTCTGGACCGGGAATGGTATTCTGCTATCGGCAATACTCTTGAAGATGAGTCTGAGCCTGTTTCTGTGGATTTCTGGTCTGAGGTTGCGTATCCGAAATTCAGAAACAAAAAGCCAAGAGTTCTTTTTTTCCACCGGCCATATTTTTTAGTAGGCGAAATTACAGCTGCACTTGAGCGTTTGAATATTGAGTTTTGCAGTATTGATATCGGCATGGGAGATACTGTCCGTGATGGATTTGTCGAAGATCTGCTGCGAACTGTTCTTGAATTCAAGCCTGATTTCGCTTTGACCGTTAACCATTTCGGCGTGGACCGGGAAGGGCGTCTGACCGATCTGCTGCTGAAAATGAAGTTGCCGCTGGCCTCATGGTTTGTGGATAATCCCCACCTGATCCTTTACCGTTATGCTGATGTTTTGCCTGATTTGACGGCTATATTCACTTATGATGCCGGAAATCTCGGTATAATGCGGGATAAAGGCTACCGCAATATTTTCTATCTCCCGCTGGCAACAGACATTGAGCGTTTCAGACCGGGACAACCGGGGCGCGAAGAGTGGAGGGCGGAAGTTTCATTTCTTGGTAATTCCATGGTTCATGCGGTTGATAAGTATCTGCACTTGAGTGAACTTGATGCGGGGTTACAGCGTCGAGTGCCGGAACTGGCAGCGGAATTCGGTGAAGGTGTTGAGCTTTCGGTAGAAGAGTTCTTGCGTAATTCGTATCCTGATTTGTTGCAAAGGATGGAAAATTTTCCGACTGATGAACACCGGCTTTCTTTTGAAGCCCTGATCACATGGGAGGCCACACGGCATTACCGTTTATCTTGCGTGCGCGAACTGCTGCCTTTTAGGCCACTTATTGTAGGCGATGAAGGTTGGAAAACATTATTAGGGGAAGGGAACTGGCGCTACCTGCCTTCTCTGGATTATTATAATGACCTGCCCGGTTTTTATCCTATGTCCAAAATCGGTTTTAATTGTACCAGCAGGCAGATGAAGGGGGCAGTGAACCAGCGTGTTTTTGATGTTCCGGCCTGTGGCGGTTTTGTCCTTACTGACCACCGGGAGCAGATGGAAGCTCTTTTTGAGCCGGGAAGTGAGATTATTTCGTACAATGATATTGCTGAAATCGGCCCGTTGCTGGAAAAATGGCTGGTCGATGATGCCGGTCGGGGCAGGGTGACTGCTGCGGCTCGCAAACGGATTATGGCTGAACATACCTATGAACACAGGCTTTCCGCGTTGGTGGAAAAAATGCGTCAAACTTTTGGGTAGTCGAGATTATAATTAGCGGTTGGAAATTTGATCAATCTGGCTGGCTCCACCCAGTTTGGTGTAGACTCCTCTTATTCAGTATTTATAGCAGCAGAGTATAAAAAGGTGATTCTTTTTGATCCGCGTTGTTGTGTAGCCGGATATTTGTTATTCTGTCGCTAAATCATAAAAGGAGTGTAAGATGAAAAATATTTTTATTGCGGGTTTGCTTTGCGCTGGACTGATGGTTTTTGCTGGATGTGGTGCAAAACATCATACTATTACTAAGACCGACGGCTCCAGTATTGTCAGCGTTGGTGCTCCACAGTTCGACAAGGATTCCAACACATATACTTTTGAAAATGTTGATGGACAGCAGACTACAATCAAGAGGGAAGATGTGGAGCAGATTGAAGAGAATAAAGATTAAGGTTTTACTATTAGGCGAGATAAGAAAAGCCGGACCAACTGGTCCGGCTTTTTTGTTTTTTAAGCTTCCTCAATCTGCATCTTGTTCATAAATTCGTCTAGACTGGTTGCCAGTGAAGCCAGCTCTGCAACAGCTTCGGCGACCATTTCCATGGAGTCGGATGTCTGTGCCGCAATGCTGTTTACCGCTTCGATTGCGCTTGTTACTTCCTCGCTTGCTGCAGATTGCTCTTCAGCTGCGGTGGCAATTCCTTCCACCTGACTGGCTGTTTCTCGCGATATTTCAAGAATCTGTTTGAGCGCCGCATCTGCTTTTCCACATAGTTCTGTGGCCTGTTGGATGCTGTGCAAAGTATCTTCTGTTGCGGTGGTGCTTTTGTGTGAGCTGCCTTGAATGGCATTTATATACTCGCCCACTTCTTTAGTGGCGAGCATTGTTTTTTCGGCCAGCTTTCTGATTTCGTCAGCGACTACGGAAAAACCGCGTCCTGCTTCTCCAGCCCGTGCCGCTTCGATTGCAGCATTGAGAGCCAGCAGGTTGGTCTGGTCCGCAATATCAGAGATAACCTGCATAATGGTGTTTATGCCATTACTGTGGGTTTCAAGGGTGCTCATTTCCTGTTTGAGGTTGCCGGCCTTGGTGTTTACTTCATTCATGACGCTAATAACATTTTCGACGAGTCCAGATCCGTCGCTGGCAGTTTCCTGAGTTTGTCTGGCCATTTGCGCTGCATCACTGGAGTTTTTGGAAACTTCAAGTATGGAAGCATTCATCTGTTCCATGGCTGTTGCAACTTCTTCAGTTCGTGACCGTTGCTCATGGATACCGTTACTGGAATTTTGAACTTCAGAGCTGATTTCATCCGAAGTGCCGGCAAGTTGTTCTGAAACTTTACTTGCGTCTGCTACCCCTTTTGCGATTTTTTCGTTTTGGGCGGTAATGAAATCTTCTTTCAGTTTGATGTTGGTGAAATCCATAATAGTGGTGAATCCGCCCATAAGATTCTTTCTGGAATCAAAAATAGGAGAGGATGCAACTGAAATGTACTTTGTAGTCCCTTTGCGACCGTCAACCTGACCTTTATGAAATTGCTTCTTTTTTTCCTTTATACATTTCTCGGAAATCGTTTCTTGTTTTACTCCGTAGAAAAAGGTTGAGAAGTCCTGACCTATATGTTTTTCAGTATCTCCGTCTTCTTCTACTAATTTAACAATACTTTCATTTAACCAACGGATATTACCGTCATTACCGACTACTACCATAGGGGTCATGATGTTATTCAGCATGGACTCGCTCATGCCTACTTTTTCATTTAACATATTATTGAGACCTTCTATCTCAGAGGCGAGAACTCCAAGCTCCGCTAAGTAGTTGTGATGCGGAATGGGGTTGAAGTCACCTTTTGCGATTCTTCGTATCTCATCGATAATATCATTGATGGGAGAAATTAAATGGCTTTGTACTACGTAACCAAAGAGTAACAGTGCTGCAATGGAAACTGCTACTATAATTACAGCTACTTGATTGTGAACGAAAAAAAATGTTGTACAAAGTAGAAAGGCAATGGCTGCAATACTTGCAAATAGACGTCTGCTCATATCATCTCCCCTGAATCAAGTTTAGTACCTGAATTTAATAAGCATATTCAATGCCATGTGTTTATTGACAACGATCAGTCCGGTTCGGTTAGTGTTAATGATGCTGTTTATGCGTAAAAAGTGGATCAAAAGGTTACATTTTGGTTACAACAGTGCTGGTTGCTGCTTTTGCTCCTTATATTTAGGATAGATACGCTGTGTCATAAGGACCCATGGATAGAAAAGAGGCCTTACGGCCTCTTAAAGTGGGTACCAAATTTAATTTATTCCAGCGTACTTGATAATTTATCAAAATATGGCCGTACAACCTCCACATCTTCATCCGAAGCCTGCATCATAGCTTTTGCAGTTTTCATGGATGAAAGCATGTGTTCTTTCATCATTTTTTTCTGTTCAGAGCTCATGTTGGGGTCGGCTTCCATCTGGGCTATAGCTGCTTCAAGCTCTGCCATGCCGGCGTTGCCGTCAGCTTCCATTGCTATTGAGGCAAACGCCTTGACCACACGTCCTGCTGTTTCAGGCCATGTTTTATAGGTAAAGCCATTAGCTTCAATGATTCGTTTGGCTTGTGGGGTGTAGCCGTAAAGCATGGCAAATTCCTTGTGCAGCATCTCCGGGTCAAGCGGGTCTGCATCACTTTCTCCAGATTCTTCTATTTCCGCATCCATCTGGTCCATGATTGGGTCAAGTTGTTCCAGCGTTTTAATTACTCTTTCAACCTGATCTCCAGTTAAAGGTGATGCAGCATTGGCAGTGAATGCGAAAAGGAAGGTTAAAACGATCAGCATCAGTATTTTTTTAAGCATTATTCCTCCATACGGATTGTTGCCCCGACTTAATACTTAAAAATATATATGAAATTAAAAATTTGTAAAGAGGGGGTAAAATGAAAGGCCCTCGCTTCTTTCGAAACGAGGGCCTTTCTAAGCTTAAGGATATGGCAGTAATTGATACTTATTTGATGAACAGCATTTCGGAGTAGCTGGGCAGGCACCAGAGGTCGTCTGCAACAACTTCTTCGAGCTGGTCAGCGTACTTGCGAACTTCCAGCATTGCGGGAAGAGCAGTATCGCAGAGATATCTAGCTTCTTTCAGAACGTCGCCTTCAGGCTTGGCTTGCATAATTTTTTCAAGCTCAATGTTGGCAGTCTGCATTCCGCGAAGTTTTGCAGTCAAGTCTTCAAGAGTGCCGGTGGTGAACTCAACGCCGATTTCTTTCATTGCAGCGCAGGTTTCAGCCAGCTCTTTCTGGTAGCGAACAGCGCCGGGAAGGATGTGGGTCTTGGCGAGTTTGGTAACCAGTGCTGCCTCGGTGACGATGGCCTGGTTGTACTGTTCAAGGTAGATTTCCTTGCGGCTTTCAAGTTCTTCCTTAGTGAATACACCGTATTTGGTGAACATTGCTACTGATTCAGGAGAAGCGATTTCGGGGATGGCATCTGCGGAGGTACGCAGGTTGGGCAGGCCGCGTTTTTCAACGGCTTCCTTGTGCCATTCGTCAGAGTAACCGTCACCGTTGAAGACAACCTGACCGTGAGTGTCCATGATGTCTTTGATGACTTTGTTAACCGCATCATTGAGCTTGGATTTGTCGCCGCCCATGATTTTTTCCATTTCATCAGCGATGAAATCAAGAGATTCAGCCATCATGGTGTTCAGAGCAACCTGAGGACCGGCGATGGAGAGGTGAGAACCTACTGCACGGAATTCAAAGCGGTTACCGGTGAAAGCAAAGGGGCTGGTGCGGTTACGGTCACCGGCATCTCTGGGCAGGGGAGGCAGAGTGTCTACGCCTGCTTTGAGGAAACCAGTGGAAGTAGGAGTCGGAGAATTACCTTCCTGAATCTTGCTGAAAATTTCAGAAAGCTGGTCGCCGAGGAAGACGGACATGATTGCCGGGGGGGCTTCGTTTGCACCGAGGCGGTGGTCGTTGGAAGCGGTGGCAACTACTGCACGCAGGAGTTTGCTGTGCATGTGCACTGCGCGGATTGCAGCTGCGCAGAAAACGAGGAACTGTGCGTTTTCAGTGGGATTGTCGCCCGGATCAAACAGGGAACCGTGGCCGTTGCAGCTCAGGGAGTAGTTGAGGTGCTTACCGGAACCGTTGATTCCTGCGAAAGGTTTTTCGTGGAGCAGACAAGTCATGCCGTGTCTTTTTGCTACACTTTTAAGGGTGGTCATAACCATCTGGTTGTGGTCGGTAGCAATATTGGACTGCTCGTATACAGGAGCAATTTCGAACTGTCCGGGAGCTACTTCGTTGTGACGGGTCTTGACCGGAACGCCCAGTTTGTAGAGCTCATGTTCAACGTCCATCATGAAAGAGAGGACGCGGCGGGGAACTGCTCCGAAGTAATGGTCGTCCAGTTCCTGGCCTTTGGCGGGCTTAGCGCCGAAGAGGGTTCTGCCGGCCATCATGAGGTCAGGGCGGGCAAAGAAAAAGTTGCGGTCAATCAGGAAGTATTCCTGTTCGGGGCCGGCATTGGAGACAACGCGGTTGCCGGAATCGTCGCCGAAAATTTTCAGGATACGCTGAGCGGAAGTATTAACTACCTGAGATGCTTTGAGCAGGGGAGTCTTTTTATCGAGTGCTTCACCTTTCCAGGAAATGAATGCGGTGGGGATGCACAGGAATGTTCCGTTGGGGTTTTCAAGAATGTATGCGGGGCTGGTTACGTCCCATGCAGTGTATCCGCGTGCTTCAAAGGTGGCGCGCAGTCCGCCGTTGGGGAAGCTGGAAGCATCAGGTTCACCCTGAATGAGCAGCTTGCCTTCAAATTCAGCAATGCAGTTGCCTTTGCCGTCAGGGGAGATGAAGCTGTCGTGTTTTTCAGCGGTCAGGCCGGTCAGGGGATAGAAAACGTGGGTGTAGTGGGTTGCACCTTTTTCCAGTGCCCATTCTTTCATTGCGTTTGCAACGGTATCGGCGATGGAAGGATCGATTGCAGCGCCTTCTTCAATGGTTTTTTTCAGGGATTTGTAGACTTTCTTGGGAAGTCTGTCCTTCATTACATTGTCGTTGAAGACATTGCAGCCGAAGAGTTCGGTGGGTTTGGTGTCGGCAAAGCTGAAGGAAGCTTCAGGGGTGGAGTAGCCGGTTACTGCGGTGATCGCGCCCTGACGAGAGGTGTTTGAACTCATTTGAAAAAACTCCTTGAATATTTTTTATTGGTGATCCCCGCTCGGCGGAGAATTTTGGGCTTTAATCAAAACTTCTTTTCGCTAAGCATTTAGCGTGCCTAATAACTTTTTTTCTATTTTTTCAAGTGTTTAATTTAAAAAGTGTTCTGTCGTTCAGTTTGTGTTCTTACAAAAATGTAGAATAGGTTGGTTGTCGAATAAATCTTTGTTACAAAATTGTAATTGGCTTTCTCGGTCTGCGTGTTGGTGTTTGTTTTGCTTACAAAAATGTATAAAATTTGCCACATGCGGGCTGTTATTATCTGGAAAGTGGTGAATTTTCGTAAAATATGAGCTTGAGAAAGAATGAACGTATCAGTTTTGAACGTTTGTTTTCTACATTAATATATTGAGCTTGTCAGTATTTAATTTTGAAAAATGATTCGTAGTTGAATTTGGCATGCTGATTTTGCAGTTATTTGAGAAAAACGATCTTTGATCGAAGCGGTTTTTTGATAGTTAATGATGAAGTATATTTTAAATAATTAATGTGTGCGGTTGCAGTTATTTGTTGTTTAGTCGCAGGTAGATTGATTTAGAAATCAGTAAAAAAAGTAGAAATAAAATACGTGTATTTTTGATTTGTTAGCATTATTTTGGTTTTTGATAAGTTTTCTAATAATGTGTGAGTGTCGGTAATGTCTTGAATTAAGTTGTGTTTAATGCTAATTTTTCCTCCTTCGACAAATAATCGACGGATTATTTTCTTGTTGATCGGTCTATCTTCATTATTTCTGGTGAAGATTTTTTTAAAGAAATGATATTTCAGTCTTGGAGGATTCATGAAAAAACTGCTTTCACTCATCGTTGCTGCGCTGATTACCGCAATCATGGTAGGAACTGCTTTCGCCGGTAAACTTACTGTTGCCTGTGATACCAGCTTCCCTCCTTTTGAATTTAAAGATCCTGCTACCGGAAAGCATACCGGTTTCGATGTTGAGCTCTGGGAAGCCATTGCTAAAAAGATTGGTGCAGAGTACGACCTGCAGCCCATGGATTTCAACGGAATTATCCCCGGCCTGCAGTCTAATCAGCTGGATGTAGGTATCGCCGGTATCACCATCAAGCCCGAGCGTGCTAAAGTAGTCGATTTCTCCGATGGTTACTACAACTCCGGCCTGCTCATTCTCGTTAAAAAGGACAACAATTCCATCAATGGTATTGAAGACCTTAAAGGTAAGATTATTTCCACCAAGTTGAGCACTTCTTCCGCTGACTTTGCAAAGAGCGCAGATGCCAAGGAAGTCAAGCTTTACCCCAACAACGACGCCATGTTCATGGAACTCATGACCGGCGGTGCTGATGCTGTTATCTTTGACTCCCCGGTTATCGCTGATTTCATGCGCAAAGCAGGTAAGGGTCAGGTTAAAGTTGTGGGTCCTCTTTACAACGGCCAGCAGTACGGTATTGCTTTCCCCAAAGGAAGCGAGCTTGTTGCAAAAGTTAATGCAGCTCTCAAGGACCTGCGCAAGGACGGTACCTATCGCGAACTGTACGTTAAGTGGTTCGGCACTGAGCCTAAATAATTTATTCAATTATTCCTAACGTGTTCAATAGGGCGGCCTTTGTTGCCGCCCTTCATTCTTTTTTAAACAGGGGTCCTAATGGCATTTGCATTTGACACTACAGTTTTCTGGGACACTTTTCCCATGCTCATGCGTGGTCTTAAGCTTACTGTTGAGATCACTATCGGCGGTTTGGTTTTCGGGTTCTTATTTGGAAGCGCAGCAGGCCTGATGAAGCTATCGCGTAATTTTTTTACCCGAAAAATTGCCGGGGTTTACGTAGAAGCCATCAGGGGTACTCCCATGCTTGTACAGGCCATGTTTCTCTATTACGGGGTTCCTATGGCTATCGGGATGCGTATTCCGCCAATGACCGCCGGTATCATTATTATTGCTGTCAATTCAGGTGCCTACATCGCCGAAATCGTTCGAGGTGCGGTCCAGTCCATTAACAAGGGACAAGTCGAAGCCGGCCGTTCCATCGGCCTTACCAGTGCTCAGACCATGCGCTACATTGTCTGGCCGCAGGCGCTTAAGCGTATGATCCCGCCTCTCGGAAACCAGTTCATCATCAGCCTCAAGGATACTTCTCTGCTTATGGTCATCGGTGTCGGTGAGCTTATGAGAACCGGGCAGGAAATCACCTCTGTTAACTTCCGGGCTTTTGAAGTTTATCTTGCTGTAGCCTGTGTTTACCTTGTTATGACACTCTCCATTGCATATGTAATGCGTCGCATTGAGAAAAAGCTGAATACTTCCCGGAGGTAGTAAAATGATTGAGATTAAGAACCTTCATAAAAATTTCGGGAAGCTGGAAGTCATTAAAGGTATCGATTTAACGGTCGAGTCTGGTGAAGTTGTCTGTATTATCGGGCCTTCCGGTTCAGGTAAATCTACTGTACTGCGCTGTATCAATAAGCTTGAAGAGCCGACTTCCGGCACTATTATTGTGGATGGTCATGATATCATGTCCCCGTCTACCAATATTAATGAAGTGCGTACTGAAGCTGGTATGGTTTTTCAGCAGTTCAATCTTTTTCCGCATATGACCATTCTTGAGAATGTGACTCTCGGTCCTGTCAAAGTCCGCAAGATAGGCAAGAGTGATGCTGATGAACTCGGCTTGAAACTGTTGGCCAAAGTCGGCCTTAAAGATAAGGCCCATAACTATCCGGAACAGTTGTCCGGAGGCCAGAAGCAGCGTGTTGCCATTGCTCGTTCGCTTGCGTTGCAGCCCAAGGTAATCCTTTTTGATGAACCGACATCCGCTCTTGACCCCGAACTTGTCGGAGAGGTGCTGGAAGTAATGCAGCAGCTTGCCAAAGAGGGCATGACCATGATCGTGGTTACCCATGAAATGGGATTTGCCAAGGAGGTTGCCGACCGCCTGATTTTTATCGATCAGGGCATTATTCAGGAAGAAGGTGATCCTACTGAGGTTTTTGCCAATCCGAAGAATCCGAGACTGAAGGATTTTCTTGGAAAGGTTGTTTCCCATATCTAATTGATCATCAAAGTTTAATTTCAAAGGGCAGTCCTCAGGGGCTGCCTTTTTTTCTTTTGTAGCAGGTTGTTTTACGGGAACAGGTTGACGTATTTGCTGCTTTGATAAATAAAAGGAAGATCTTTAATTTTGAATTCCCGGAGGCTGATTAAATGAAGAAATTTTTTAGTTGCAGCATTGTTTTTCTTGTTTTGGTCCTAGTTAGCTCTTTTGCTTATGCCGATGGTTATCCTGAGTTGCGTGGAACATGGGTCGGTTTAGTTAAAATGATTAGCAAAGACGGTGCTGTTAAGGAAAGCAAAGCGGCTTTGATCATTAAAAAACAGGAAGGAAATCTCTTTACCGGTGAAAAAGCCTGGTTTGCCGCCAATAAAGAAAATCTGGTAACCGAGGGTTTCAGCGGAATTATCGGGGTTGATGGTGTGAGCCTTTATTTTACAGAGCATGAAGATGGTTACACTTTTGGAGCCTTGAACGGTAAAGAACACATGTCGCTCTATTATTTGGAGAACGGACGTAAAGCGAAAGCAATCTACTACCAGATGGAAAGGATTCGTTTTGCCCGTGCATTTGTGGATATCGATAAAGACGGCAGTAAAACCATCATCCGTTCGGAAGTGGTCAAAGTTTATCCTTTGAATGCTGAACGGATTATGCGCGAAGCCGACCTGAATAAGGATGGAAAGTTGAGTAAAAAAGAGTGGGAAGAGTGGAAAAAAGATAAGTAAAATTTTCTTATCTGATTTGAAAAAGGCACGGATTACGTCCGTGCCTTTATTGTTTTTGGGATGTTTTTGCCGTTTCTTATTGGATTAATTCAAAGCTTCCACAATGGTTTCGCCGAATTTTGCTGCAGCTAATGCAGGGAGAGTCTTGGTGTTGCACAGCAGATTCTGGGGCGGGGATTGGAGTTTCTTGCATGCTGAAGCCAGTGCAATAGACCTAAGTATAAATACCCATATCCGCCAGGTGATATTTATTTGGCAAAGAAGTTTCTTTCTTCTTCTGTTAAATGTATGTCTTCATTTTTTTTGGTGGTGGTATATAGGTTGAAAACCATCAGGTGAACCCAGTGATAATCTTCAATGTCATTAAAAGTATTAATGGTGGTGTGCCATTCGTTTTTAGCAAATTCGTTCTCAATCCTTACCATACATGGATGTTGAAGGAACGTTTCTCTAATTAGTTCAAGTAATACATTGAAATTTTTTTCAGTTCTATTGAATATAGTCAGTATTATTTTGCATGATTGGCAGAGTGTGTCTTGAATGAGGGTGTTGATAGTATATGTCAAACCTTCGCCGCATCGCCATGTGAAGCATCTGCCTATGATTGCGGGCCGGTTTGCGATCGACACTTCAAAACCATTTTCACCAACATGGTTAAACATATCTTTCCCATTATTGCCTGAAAAATGGGTGTTTAGATTTGAAACCAAGATGTTTCGCAGGTCATGATCATTGTGGACGTCTAAAATTGTAGGGGTACGTTCAAAGCTGTTTCCGGTGTGGCGTAGTACCTGTATTGCTTTGGTGAAGTCTTCATCGGAGATAATAGGCATCTCGGGATTGACATTTTGACGGCGAAAGTTTGCATGATTGCAGTTAACATGCCCTGATGCAAAATTATTTGCTCCGGGGTTGGAAACAAGGTGGAGGGGAATTGTCTTGCCTCTTTTTTTTCTGATTGCAACTGCGGAAATTACAAGTCTGCGCATCCTTTGGGCAAACAAATTTATATCATGAGCCTGCCATTCAAGATATTTGCTTATTGTTTCGTAATTACGCTGGAAATGCCTCTTGAATGATTTTGGATCGGAATAAAGAGGACTGACATAATCTTTTATTATGCGGTCTTCTTTGATAGTGAAGCTGGGGCCTCCGTGCGCGTAATGCATGCTCGGCCTACTGACCAGAAGCCGTTTGTCACCGGTAAATGGAATTTCCACTTGCGTTGTCATTCCATCATTTAAATCTGGTGGGTCCTGTCCACTCACGGGCCTGTAGATTTTTCCCGCCGGGGTTAGCTTACAGAGGGCGGGCTTGCTCATGGTAATCTTATCTTCGCGCAGGGTTATTTGTTTGATGGAATTTTGCGCAACCAATTTTTCAACAAGCTCGGTTTCGGAAGCAGAAAAAAATATCTCTTTAGGTATAGATTCCACCTGCGGAATGATGCTGTTGTATACATTCTCCAGAATGATGCTTAGTTCGCAATCATTAAAGAGATTATTGCGATGTTGTTTAACCATACCCTGCCTCCCGAGAGGCAATAATTTGACTTTTTTTTGTGTACTAGGATTTATGCATGAATTATTCCGAAAATATTTTAAGTTGAGTGGGAATTGATCTGAACAATCTTCAGATTATTTTTCTATAATCTATATTAGTAATAACTAATTGAGAATTGTCAACGTGAAGTGTCGGGCAATTGTTCTTGCTGCAGGATTTTGGAATCTCCCCGGTTCGTTTGAACCGGGGAGGGGGGGATTGCAATTGTTTTATATCACGCCATAAAGCGGTCCGCCGGAGGCAGCTAGAGCATCAACCCTTTTTTCCACTTCAGGGTCGGGGTCAAGTGGCGGTGCTTGATATGTCTTCATTCGGGCGTCGATAATAAACGCTTTCTCAGTTCCCCAATGTTTAGCCTTGGTAAAGGACCCGGCTCCGTAAATATCGGTTGCCGGATCGGAACGGGTGAAGGTTACCCAAAGAAAGTTATCCCAGTCTTTGGCGGTGAAATCAGGATCATCCACAACAACGATCATGGGCAATCCTTCTATCCCTTTAGCGTATTTGAGAGCTTCGCCCAGTTTTTCCATCTGCGGGTCCTGTTCTCCTTGGGCGGTCTCACTTTTGCGCCCTTTGAGCAACATAATCCCGGGGGCGAAGATCTTTGCTTCACCGAATCCTTCTGGCAAGGCAGGAAGTTCCGGCAGTTCTTTTGAAAGCTCCCTTTTCTTTGATCCGGCGGCAGCGAATATCAATTTTGACCCTTCATTGAAGCCCCTACCAGAATAATCGAGGGTGTCGATGGTGGTCTGGGTGATGAAATGAAGATCGCGTTTCAGGTTTGCCCGTTCAAGCATATGTTTGAAGAAAACCGGAATGTTGTGGCAATTTTCGCCATGATCCATATCTTCCTTGGCGCCTATGAACAGATATTTGGCTAGAGCGGTCTGAGTATTTCCAAGCAGAGCCATACCGTTAGTCAACAGTTCCTGGGGCTGGCGTTCTTTTGCGTAAGGCACGTAGCGTTCGCTGCCGACTGCCAGCAGCAGCGGGTGGACTCCGGCCACATCCACAGCATGAACCTCATGGACTCCGGTAAACACGGACGGAACAAGTTCGGAAGTCAGTTCATGGATAAAATCACCGAACATAGTGTCTTCCTGAGGCGGACGACCTACAGTGGTGAACGGCCATATTGCATCACTACGGTGATACACTTTGTCTACTTTTAGTACCGGAAAGTCGTGGGTCAGGCTGTAGTATCCGATATGGTCCCCGAACGGTCCTTCTGGTTTCTGCTCGTTGCTGATGGTTCCGCAAATACAGAAATCGGCTTCAGCCGGAACCGGCAGGCCGTTTGGACGCATGACCATGGGGATCCGGTGTCCTCCTAACGCTCCGGCAAAGAAAATTTCCGCCAGTCCTTCAGGCAGAGGCATTACCGCAGCAATCGTCATGGACGGTGCTCCGCCGACAACGATATTCACCTTAAGTTTTTCGCCTCTTCGCAATGCCTGTGCGTGGTGGTGTCCGATACCGCGATGGATCTGGTAATGCAGCCCCACTTCGGTGTTATTGTATTCATTACCGGATAGCTGGACTCGGTACATGCCGATATTGGAGCCTGCGAAACCGGGGTTATCCGGGCTTTCCGAATAAACCTGAGGCAGGGTGACAAACGCACCTCCGTCCATGGGCCATGCTTTAAGTTGTGGAAGCTGGGCTATGGTAGTTTCGTTGGCTGTGACCGGGCCTTCAGAGAGCTTGCGTGGCATGGTGTGATAGGCTGTTCGAGGAGCACCGAGATATTGCCACGGTTTTTTGAATGCTTTCATGGGATACATTTTCAATTTCATGAGCCGTTCGACAGTTTCGATAGTGTCGCGGAAGATGGATTGCAGGCGTTCTTTAGTGCCGAAAATGTTGGCGGCCATGGGAAATTTGCAACCCTTAACATTAGTGAACAGCAGGGCCGGTCCGCCAGCCTGAAAGACACGGCGCTGGATGACCCCGGCTTCAATTTCGGGATCAATTTCATGGTCTATGCGAATGAGATCGCCTTTGGCTTCAAGAGCATCAAGGCATTCTTTGGTGTTTTTGTAGCCCATTATTTATATCCTTTGCAGATGTTATGTTCGTGCGGCAGAGTGTATGGATTCGCAGGCCGGGAATCAAGTTTTATAGGGCGTAAAAAAGCCTGCCGGGTCAGGGCAGGCTGAAAAACGCATGTGGCATGATTATTTGAGAACTTTGTTGGCAAGCAGTTTCTGGATGCCTACCACATCACTACCTTTTTTAAGTTCTTTAATTATAGGCTCGTGACGACCGGAAACCCACATTTTCAGTTCGGAATCCATGTCGAAATGTCCGGCTGTTTCCACGGAAAATGTTGAGATGGATTTGTATGGTATGCTCAGATATTCGACTTTTTTACCGGTCAAACCCTGCTTGTCAATGAGGATCAGCCTGCCTGAGGTAAAAACATACATATCGCGGATGACCTTGAAAGCCCTTTCAACTTCTTCAGTGTTTCCCAATATCGGGGAGAGTTCTTCCTGTACGTCCTCTACGCTGATTTCAGATGCATTGCCCATTAATCCGTCAAGAATTCCCATAATATCTCCGTTTGGTTTGTGGCTCATGGCCGTTGTATCTCTTTAATGTTTCATGAAATATTCATTCGCCAGCTTAGCCTAATTGCTTTTTAGCGTCACTATTTGTCTTGGGCTTGAAGTTCGTTCTCTTAAATGGCCGTCTATTACCCCTTGATGTGCATTCCCGGCAAATGCTAAAAAAGACTCATGAAAGATAACAGTACCGTCTACAAGGCTGAAGATCTTTTCGGTCTTGAATCCAATTTTAAAATTTATCCGTTTACAGATGGCACCGGATGCCCGATCAGCGATGTTCGTGAGACTCATTTGCATGATTTTCATGTAGTACATTTTGTTTCCAGTGGGAGAGGCTGTTGTGTAATCGATTTTGAAACTTACGATATTCTTCCCGGTTCCCTGTATTTTGTTTCTCCGGGCCAGTTGCATTTCTGGAATCCGGAATCTGAAATTGAAGGTTTTGTCATGGTTTTTACTGGTGAGTTTTTGAAGTTGCCTGAAGCTCCGGTCAAAAGTGTTTTTGAACTGGAGTTTTTCAATAGTGTGGTCAATTCTCCCATGTTCATGCTTTCTTCTGATCAGAAGATTGAACTCTACGGAATTATGAAGAATTTGTACAACGAGTTCAGCGCCCGCAAGCCGGGTTATGTCACTGTGTTGCGCTCCTATTTTCATATTCTGATGGTCAACCTGCAGCGCATGTTTGCGGATAGGCTGCAAAGACCCGGTGCACGGGCCGAAAATCGTATTGTGCGTGAGTTCAAAAAACTTGTTGCATCTGATCACAGCCTAAAACTACGGGTTCAGGACTATGCTGAAATGATGAATGTCAGTGTCAGCAGGTTAAGTGCGGTGATCAAAGAGGTTACCTGCATGACTCCCGGTCAGATTGTGCGTAATGAGTTGGTTGTCTCCGCTAAGCGTATGCTGGCTAATTCAGACCTGAATATTTCCGAGATATGCTATGAGTTGAAGTTTGACGATCCCTCCTATTTCGGTAAATTTTTTAAGCGGGAAACCGGATTTTCTCCTTCTGTTTTCCGTGAACATGTTAAAGGAAAGTACCGGCAATTGGCGTAAAGTCCGCTTCTTTCCATGTGCTCCACTTTATTTGGGGGATTTGACTTGTCTCCGGCTAATGCTTAATTTTGCGCAAGGAGAAGCGTAATGTTCCATGGACAGATTAAGGCTGTGGCTTTTGATGCTGATGATACACTTTGGGTCAACGAGCCTTTTTTTGATCGGGTCAAAGCCGATGTTGCCGAGATGATGTCCGACTATATTCCGGCGAAAGGGTTTATGGAAATTCTTGAGCAGACCCAATCCAGAAATATCGGTGTCTTTGGTTATGGGGTTAAAAGTTTTGTAATTTCCATGGTCGAAGCAGCTACTGCTGTTGCCAGCGGAAGGGGAATAAGTTCTGAAATTGAGCGCATCGTCGAGCTGGGCAGGTCCATGCTGACTAATCCTGTCGAGCCTATTGCCGGAGTGGAAGATGTGTTGCGCAGCTTGTGCGGAAATTATGAACTATTGATGATTACAAAAGGCGACGTGGCCGAACAGCAGCGCAAAATAAGTCTTTCCGGCATGGCTCCATATTTTGATCATATTGAAATTCTGGCAGAAAAGGATGAGTCCTCTTATGAAGGAATCCTGCGGAAACATTGTATCCGTTGTGATGAATTCCTGATGGTTGGTAATTCTGTTAAATCCGACATTCTGCCGGTAGTGGGAGTCGGTGGAAGTGCTGTCCACATACCTTTTCATACCACCTGGGTTCATGAAAAAGTCAGCGAAGTAGAGCTTCGTGGGCGGGAATATATAGAGCTCGGCAGTGCCTGCGAACTTTTGCCCCTGTTAATGATATCATAAGCCGTAATATGTATGGCAGAATTTTCTCAATATTTCTTTCTTTCAATCTATTGCAATGAGTGGTAATAAGGCGCTGCCTGTGCATATCTGAATGCATTTGCCTTCTTTAGTGCGCAGTTTGTATTAAAACTATCAATAACCAAGGTGAAAGCTTTGTCTCAGCCTACAGAAAAAAATTCAAAATTGATCCACAATTACGTGGAAAAGTATTGCAAGCGTACCGGGCTTACTCTCCATCCCATGAAAGATGTATCAGATGCCGTGACTACGGGGCTGGCTATGCATCTTGATGAGTTGAAACGTCCTCTCTGTCCTTGCCGTTTTTATCCGGACAAACAGCAGGCCGCAGCAGAACGCGAGTGGCTTTGTCCCTGCTCGGACATGAAGAATTACAAGTATTGCCATTGTATGCTTTTTGTTAACGAAGAAGGGATGCCAGTCACTGAACATCTTCCTGAAGGTCATGAAGGCCGCGAGACTTATGGTGACATTGCTGATCCTGCTCCGGAAAAGATGCATCGTAATCTGGCGAATTAAGCAGCATTGATTGCAGTGAAAACAGAACGGACACAAGTGTGATGCTTGTGTCCGTTTTTTGTTTTATGGTGTAACTTTCTAGAATAGCCGTATTATTTTTTGTTGTTTTTACGTTTTTTTCTGCCTTTTATATACCACTGCTTATCTCCGTACAGTTCTTCAGAGCATTCAGGGCATAGTCCGTGACTGAAAGATGCTTCAGAGTTCTTTTCAATGTAAGCTTCAAGATTGTTCCAATAACCTTTATCGTCACGTATCTTTTTGCATTTGGCACAGATGGGCATAAGGCCGCTGAGGGTTTTTACTTTTTCCAGAGCATCGTAAAGCTCCCTGATGAGTTGTTCTTTTGCCTGCTCAGCCTCCTTCTGTTCAGAAATGTCGATGAAGCTTTCAATATAGTAACTCCGTTCTCCGATGGAAATTGTCTTCACTGTCTTAAGAATGCAGATGCGCCCGGAATTTATTGTGAGTAGTTCTCTTTCTGATCGGTCCACAGTTTGACCCAGATCGGCAATGGGGCATTTCCCTCTTTCTGCCGGACAAATGAAGTTGTGGCATTCTTTGCCGATAACATTCTTTTTGCTGCGTCCGAGCATCTCAAGGGCTGTGCTGTTGACATCAATTATTTTTCGGTTCGCCGCGTCTACAACAACAACTCCACTGAGAATGGAATTGAAAAGCTCATTTATAAAGAAAGTCGATTTTTCCGTTGTGTCTGATTCTAAGTCAGGTATACAACGTAGGGACAGGTTTTCTCGGCTTTCAAGTTCAGCTATTCTCTGTTCCAGTTCTTCATATGTAGGTTTTTGTGAATTCACAGAGTTCCCTTGTTTAAAAAAATAATTTCGAATTTCAGACCATACGGCACAAGAGGAAAATCGTCTATTAGCAATGTTAGTAATAGCTGTTTAGTTTTGTGCAATTTTTATTTAAGTTAAAAAAAAATGTTGATCTCGATCAATGTTTTTTTTTGTGACCGGAGTATTTCCATTAAAAAACAAGATTAAAAGGAGAGATAAATGAATTCCAGAAAAATCGTTGTTATCGGAGGTTCTGCTGCAGGACCCAAAGCAGCTGCCCGTTCTAAACGTCTTGATGCCGGAGCAGATGTTCTTTTGCTCCAGAAGGCTCCGGAACTTTCCATGGCTTCATGCGGCTACCCTTACTACATTGGCGGTAATTTTGATGAGCGTGATGCTTTGCTCGCCACGCCTACCGGAGTGGTGCGTGATGAAGGTTTTTTTGCAGCAGCCAAGGGTGTAAACGCCAAGGTCAACACTGAAGTTACAGCTATTGACCGCCGGAACAAAACCGTAGCCTGCACCGATGTGATTACCGGGGAAAAAAGCACGGTGGAATATGACAAACTGGTTCTTTGTACCGGGGCTACTCCGCGTCGTCCTCCTATTCCGGGTATTGATCTTGAGGGCGTGCGGTCCCTTTCTGAAATGCGTGATGCCGACAAACTGCGTGCGCTTGTGGATTCCGGTGAAGTAAAGAATGCAGTAATTGTCGGTGGAGGACTGATCGGTATTGAGGTTTGCGAGGCTCTTTCCGAATCCGGTATGAATGTGAATGTGGTGGAGATGCTTTCCCAGTTGCTTATGTTCCTTGATTGGGAAATCGCAAAGCTGGTGGAAAAGCATGTGGCTACCAAGGGTGTAACCGTTCATACCGACAACGGTGTGGCTGAATTTCTGGGTGAGAACGGCAAGTTGACCGGAGTTAAACTTAAAGACGGTTCCGTTGTTCCCTGTGAACTTGCTGTGGTCGCTATCGGTGTAGTGCCTAATGCCAAGTTAGCCGCAGATGCCGGGCTTGAGCTTGGTGATTTCGGTGGTGTTGCCGTCGATGAATTTATGCGTACTTCCGATCCTGATATTTATGCCGCCGGGGATTGCGTTGAAATCAACCACCGGATCACAGGTAAAAAAACTTTTGCTCCATACGGCGACCTTGCCAACCTTGAAGCCCGTGTTGTTGCGGATAATATCGCCCGTGGTGACAAACATAAATTCCCCGGTACCATCAACAGCGGGATCTGCAAAGTTTTCGACCTAAGCGCCGGAGCCACCGGACTTTCCGAACAGAGGGCCAAGGCTGAAGGGTATGAAGTAGTGACTGCAACCAATGCCAGCCCGGATAAACCCGGATTCATGGGCGCTAAGCTGCTTGTTTCCAAGATGGTTGCCGATGCCAAAACCGGGCGGGTCTTAGGCTTCCAGTGCGTTGGCCCCGGTGAAGTCAACCGCCAGCTTGCCGAAGCCGCCATGGCAGTCATGAACGGCAATACGATTTATGAAATCGGCATGGCTGATCTGCCGTACGCTCCTCCATTTTCGCTGGCTATCGACCATTTTATCACCACTTCCCATATCCTTGATAACAAGATAGCCGGGCAGATGAGTGGAATCAGCAATGCTGAAGTTAAGGAAAAGCTGGATGCCGGAGAGAAGCCATTTATTCTGGACGTTCGCGCACCCAATGAATTCGAGGAAATGCGTCTCGGTGTGGGGGAAAAGCTCATCCCGCTCGGCAAGCTGCGTAATTCTTTTGATCAGCTGCCGCAAGATAAGGACACTGAAATTATTACTTTCTGCAAGATTTCCATGCGTGGATACGAAGCCCAGCGGGTTCTCGAAGCCAACGGCTGGACCAACGTCAAAGTCATGGAAGGCGGTATAATGGCCTGGCCTTTTAAAATTGAAATGTAGATTTTGTATTGAACAGGATTTAAAGGGCCGTGGTGTTTTTTGCCACGGCCCTTTGTTAAATTAGAGTGCAGTTTCCAGCATTTTGCGTGAGACTTCAAGTGTCACGTCTCCTCGTTCGGAGAGTTTGGTCATGCCGTGTTTTTCAAGTCCGGCGACTACCCGGTCAACGATATCGGAGCCGATATCGTAATCGGAAAGTCTGGTTGCCATGCCGATGCTTTTGAAGAATTCTTCAGTTTTGGCAATAGCCATATCGATGCGGGCATCATCATCACCTTCACGGATATCCCATACCCGCTCGGCGTACTGGATTAATTTTTCCCTTTTCTCAGTCCGACGCACTTTCCAGTTGGCTGGTTGCATCACAGCCAGTGTCTTGGCGTGGTCCAAACCGGTAAGAGCGGTGATTTCGTGGCCGATCATATGGGTGGCCCAGTCTTGAGGTACCCCTGCTCCGATGAGGCCGTTAAGGGCCATTGTAGAGCACCAGACAAGATTGGCGCGGGCATCATAGTTTTCCGGTTCATTGACGGTTGTCGCGCCGATTTCAATCAAAGTCTGCAAAATCCCTTCAGCTGTGCGGTCTTGAAAACGTCCCTCTGCTGGGTAGGTCAGATACTGCTCAATTGTATGGATGAATGTATCGACAACGCCGTTTGCCACCTGAGTTTTGGGAAGGGTGAATGTTATTGTCGGGTCGAGGATGGAAAATTTTGGAAATGTGTGCGGTGACATAACAGGAAGCTTGTCTTCACCGTCACTGATAACAGCCCCGTTGTTCATTTCCGATCCGGTTGCCGGAAGGGTCAGCACGGTTCCGAAGGGGACAGCGCTGTCAACAGGTACGGGGGTGAAACCGAATTTCATCAGTTCCCGTTCACGGCCTTCATACTCTTTCGCCGGTGCTGCGAGCGCAATGAATTTTGTGCCGTCAATTACAGAACCGCCACCGACGGCGAGAATGAAATCAATTTTTTCATCGCGGACAATCTGTACGGCTTTCATGAGAATTTCAAATTTGGGGTTGGCAGGAATCCCGCCGAATTCGAGAACACTGCGTTCGCTTTTGGCCAGTTCTGCATTTACCCGGTCCAGCAGACCTGTTTTTTTAGCACTGCCGCCGCCGTAGGTAATCAGTACTTTAGCCTTTTCAGGGACAAGATTGTCCAGCTCCTGAAGCTGGCCTTCTCCGAAAACAATGGTTGTAGGATTGTGAAAGGTAAAGTTAAGCATTTTAGCTCCTTTTTTGATGAAAAATATTGCACAAAAACAATTAAGTACAATCGGATTGTCCGCGGGCAATGGTCAGCTTGCTATTATAAAATAATTTTTAAAAATAAAAAAGTGCCGCCGTCTTGTCTCAGTCTTTTTTGGGCAGGATTAATTTACGCAATTTCAGCGTAAATCTTTTGCCGTAGCCCGGCACTATGTTTTAATACCCCGACCTCGATATCAACAAAATCATAGAGCCTCGGGCGTTTGCCGTCTGCAGGGCGCAGAATTCTACCGATGATCTGGACCAGTCTTCCTTTTGATTTGATGGGTGAGCAGAGGAAAAGGGTGGATAATCCCTTACAGTCGAATCCTTCTCCGATAAGTGATGCTGTGCTGGCTAGAACTTTGATCTTCCCGGCATTAAGGTCTGCTATGATTTCTTCACGTTCTCCGGCAGGCGTTTTCCCTGTCAGCACAGCTACTTCCACCCCTTGGTCAAAAAGTAGATCGGATAGAGCGTCCAGGTGGGCGGTACGATCGGCAACGAGCAGCAGTGTTCCCGGATTCTGCTGCAGTTCTTTTTGTACATACGATGCGATAATTTTGTTGCGCGGGTAATCTTCAGCAATGGCGGTCATCATGAGCGGATATTCTTCGGAAGGGTTTCCGGCAAACCTGAAAGCTGTTTCCACGGTGAAGACTTCCGGCTTGAGGATAGCCCCGGTATCACGCAGCAGCTCAGGGTTTACCCGGTGCACTACAGGGCCTAGGGTCAGGCTGATCATTCTGTCTAGTCCATCTGCACGGTAGGGTGTTGCGGAAAGTCCGGTCAGGTATTTTGCATCGAAATTTTTGACTACTTTTTGGAAAGTGCTGGCCGGTGTGCGGTGGCATTCATCAACCACAATGTGACCAAAAGTTTTTTTTAAATCTTTCAAACGGTTACGGGCCGTCTGGATAGTAGCTACGGTTAAAGGTCTGACCTTGAATTTACCGCCGCCGATCTGTCCGGCTTCCATGCCCAGAAACTGGTTGATGCGATCGATCCATTGTAAAAGCAGTTCTTTGGTATGTACGATGATAAGGCAGGGCTGTTTACGTTCGGCGATCAGGGCCAGAGCCATGACTGTTTTACCTGCTCCAGTTCCGGCTTCCAACAAGCCCTGAGTCTGTTTGGAAAAGGATTGCAGGGCTGCTTTTTGGTAAGGGCGCAGTTCTCCCTTGAAGGAAAAGTCAACAGTCTCAAGTTCCAGCCGTTTATCTTTATAAGTAGGTTCAATGTCCGCAGCTTTAGCAATCTGATGCAGTTCGATGCCGAATCCGCGCGGGCAATGCAGCCGTTTTTTGCTGTCACCGGACCACATCTTGATATATTTGGGAATTTTTTTTCCGACCCGGCCCCGGTATTTTATAGCGTTGACGTAATCTGGATTCATCAAGGTTAAGGCTTCCTTGATTTCGTCAACCAGTTCTTCCGGGGCATCGGTAATAGTCAAATCTTTTGAAATTTCAATCAGCATGGAGTCTCCTGTTGCAATCCGGTGTATCTTAAGGTGGAGATCAAGTCGACTATGAATATTATTCCAAAATGTAGCATTATTTTGAATAGTTTGGTGTGAGATGTATTACTGAAGATGTCTGTGCGTAAAATTAATACATAATTATTTAATAAATATTGCACATCAATGAGATGATGGGTATCTGGAATTATGAAAATAAGATTCTTTCCAGTAATAATTTCTTTCCTGACAGGATCTGCTCTGGGCTGGGCTTTTTCAATTCTAGAAAATTATCTGGTTGGTAAGCTGGGTAGTTCTGTTACATTGCTTTTTCCGGTTGTTTCCGGTGGGCTTCTCTGTTTTTCCCTTTATATGTGTTATGCCTATGCGACAACAAGAAAGGAAGTTGAGGATAATCTTAAATTCCAAGATGTTTTGTTAAAGACGATAAGCAGGACGGCTCCGGTGGGAATAGGACTTATTCGGGATAAAACGTTTATTCATGTAAACGATTATTTTTGTAATATGCTTGGCTATACCCAAGAAGAGTTGATAGGTCATCCTACCTCAATTATTTACCCCACTGAAGAGGAATTCAAATTTGGGCTTGAAATAAGAAAGGACCAAATGGAAAAAACGGGTACGGGGTCAATTGAAACGGTAATTCAGTGTAAAAACGGTACACTGAAGGATGTAATAGTTAATTCTACTCCTCTGGACAGAGAAGACTGGCAAAAAGGAATATCTTTTACGCTGTTGGATATTAGCAAACGCAAGCATGCTGAGAATGAATTAAAAAAATCATATGCGGAATTAGAAAAAAGAAAAGACGCATACAAGGAAGCTCATCGTATTGAGCAGCTAGCTAATATTGAGAGAAGCAATTTTCAGGACAATATGTGTCATGAAATACGCACTCCACTGAACGGCATATTAGGGATGCTGCAGGTTTTGCAGTTAAATCTTACAGATACTAATGATTTGGAATGTCTTGGATATACAATGTCGTCCTGCAAAAGGCTGGCAAATCTTTTGAATGAGATAATAGAATACTCAAGGCTTCAGGATGGCAGGGTTTGTGTACTGCACGATCCTTTTGATCTCATGGATGTTTTTAAGGACACCAGATTACTTTTCGAAATTTCATCGCGTCAGAAAAAACTTGAATTTCAGATAAAAGATTCAAACAAGCTGCCTCCGTTGCTGATCGGAGATTATAGAAAATTAAATCAGATTCTTAACAATCTTGTTGGCAATGCTGTAAAATTCACCAATTCCGGAAGTGTCAGTATTGAAGCCTGGCCCGTGCCTAATGCTTGTTCTTCGGGGAAATGCCGTATTTTGTTTTCTGTTTCTGATACGGGGATAGGTATTGCTGACGAGAAAATAGAGTATATTTTCAAACCATATTCGCAGGCGGACGGAAGCAGTACCCGGAGTTATGAAGGGGCCGGTTTAGGACTGACAATTGCCAAAAGATTGCTTGATACTCTTGGCGGAGAGATTTTTATAGAAAGTGAATTGGGAGTAGGGACCACAGTTTATTTTTGTCTTGAATTCAAGGTACCGTCACCGGAAATTGATTACTGATATCTCTGAATATTTTTTGATAAATTTCATATACGACGTCTTCAAGCCTGCTGGAGTTGGAAGTTAAAGTGGAAGGTGCCTTCCGCGCAGGCTCGGTAAATCAAAAAGACGATCAAGAAATAAGTCCGTTTTTAAAATCAATCACGTATATTTTCACGTATTGCGGTTTTCAGGCAAACAAAAAGGGCTTAGGAAATTATTCCTAAACCCTTGTTTTTATTGTGGCGGAAAGGGTGGGATTCGAACCCACGTATGGTTTCCCATAACTCGATTTCGAGTCGAGCGCGTTACGGCCGGACTTCGCTACCTTTCCGCATTTTTTAAGCAAGACCGTTTCCGGCTTGTCCGGTCTTGGAAGGCAAGATTTATATGTTTTTTTAAGGAGTTTGGCAAGCATAAATGATTGGGATTGTGGGTTGATAATCAAAAACAATACATTTGATGCCGGGTAGATGCGGGTAGTGGTTAAAATTATATTTGGTGATTTCCGAAAGATTAAATTTGAAGTATAATTTAGGGCAAAAGACCCTTAGCAACTTACCGCATACAGTTTTAATCTTAGGGATTGAAGTTTGTAGTGAATGCCAATTCTTGTGTCATAAACGTAAGAGTTTGTAAGAATTTGCCGTAATGTCACAATTGGCGGTGATGAGGAAGTAACTTATGTATTAGGTGAGGATAAAAATTGTGCAGTATTGGCTTTTAATTAAGTTTGTCACGGAATAGAAATTCGAAAAAATAAGTAAGATTTTTGGAAATATATATGGTTAAACTGGAAGAAATACAGAAAAGAATTAAGGCTGCTCCTGATCGTAAAGATATAAAGACATGCCTTCGTGAGTCCTACTCTATGGTCAGAGCTGGGGATGCTCTTTTGAGTATAAAATTTTTGCTTGTAGGAATTTTTGGAATTATAAAAATCAAGGATCTGACCAAGCCGGAACGGAAAATTTTTAATGAAGATATTTCAAAGAGTGTCAGCGGTATTGATCTTCTGCCGATTGTAAAAGAAGCAACTGAAGGAGAAATGTCTTTGATAACCACATTCGAAGAGAAGGGCTTGAAAGAGCTGGTTATCAGGTTGCAATCAATTACTGGTGAGATGAAAAAGATCGAACAGGCAGCCATTAGAAAAAAGGCGGCCAAACAGGAGCAGGAAGTAAAAAAAGTTTTTTCTTCTATCGGCAAAGAGCTTGATAAAGGGAATGTGGCTGCTGCCAAGGCTAAAGCTGACCGGCTTTTGGGAAAAGATCCCAAGCAGAAGAGCCACTTTTTGGAAGAACTTATTAATATCTTTGAAGAAAAGTCTTCTCTAAAGGGCTGGTGGCATTATTTTCAGATGCGTTATGATCCAGATAAATGTTCGTTGGAGGAAGCTAAATATTGTGCTGCCAAAGTAGCTAAAATGAGGTCGCTGGATGATCCCGGAAATTCAAAGTCATGGTATCGAAACAATCTTGATTATAGGCTAAAGGTATGGGAACTAATGCTTGAAGGCGGTCCGGTAGAAAATGATTCAGTGATAGAGGCCTGCTATAATCTCGCTATCTGTGTCTACTATTGTAGAGATAATATTCGCGGTAAGAGCCCAAAGTCTTTTGGACATGACCTGATTGAGGAGGGGCTGAAATACGCACCCGATTCTCCTCATCTTAAAAAGATGGGTAAAACTTTCGGGGTTCGTGTTTAAACGACTGGCAACTGAAAATTAATAGGCTGGAAATATAATGTTTCCGGCCTTTATTTTTTTCTCTTATGTAGAAAAAAACTTTGTAAAATTTCTTTACATTCATTCTCGCATACCCCGCCGATGGTCCAGAATTTATGATTGGAGAAGGGAAGTTCCGTTCCTTCCATATTTGAGACTACCGCACCGGCTTTTGGGTCAGGAGCACCGAAGACAACCCCTCCCACTCTTGCATGAATAATCGCGCCGAGGCACATGATGCAGGGCTCCAGCGTAACAACCAGAATTGTCCCCTGTGGCAGGCGGTAGTTATCCAGTCTTTCGCATGCATTGCGGAGGCAGTTGATTTCCGCATGTCCGGTGGGATCTTTTTTTGTGAGCGGGGTATTATTCCCGGTGGCGAGGAGTTTACCACCCGAGTCGAATAAAGCTGCACCGATGGGAACTTCGCCGTGCTGGCGTGCTTTAAAGGCTTCACGAATGGCAATATCCATCATGGATCGCCATGTCTGGCCCTGCGGAGGTTCTGCGGGCGGGGTTCCTCTGGTGATAATGTTTGGCATAACAAAAAAGAGGGGAGTTAGTAACTCCCCTCCTTAATTTAGTGACTTACAGCGATTTAATATAATTCACGCCACCTTCGAGAAGTGCCAGACCGAGAGTGGGGATGTTGCCTCGGGTCCATTTGGGGTGGTTGGTTGGGTGGTTGAAAGCCTCGGGATGCGGCATGAGTCCGAGAATACGGCCAGTGGGGTCGGTCAGCCCGGCGATGCCCAGCGGTGAACCGTTGGGGTTGGCAGGGTAATCCATGGTCACTTCGCCGGATTCGGGGTCAATGTACTGCACTGCATGCAGGTTGTTTTCCACGATTTTTTCAAGCATGGCGTCGTCTGCGGGGATGATCTTCCCTTCGCCGTGACGTACAGGTACGTTCAGGGTGTCGATTCCCTTGGTGAATACACATGGGGAATCGGGATTTGCCTTGAGGTGGACCCAGCGGTCTTCATATTTTGCGGAATCGTTGTAGCTGAGGGAGACCTGGCGGGTGAAATACTCGCCGCCAACTGCGGGCAGCAGGCCGAGTTTTACAAGCAGCTGGAATCCGTTGCAGATACCTAAAATTACGCCACCGTCTTCAAAGAATTTTTTGATCTGGTCCACAAGCGGGGTGCCGTCTGCGGTATGAGCGTGTTTCCAGCGGAGCGCCGCAGCCTGTGCTGCTCCGAGGTCGTCGCCGTCCAGAAAGCCGCCGGGAAATATTAGGAAGTTATATCCTTCAAGAGTTTTTTTACCTGCGGCGAGATCGGAAAAATAAGTGATGTCCACTTGGTCTGCGCCGGCTTTTTTAGCGGCATGGGCAGATTCGTGTTCACAGTTGGTTCCGTAACCGGTGATGACCAAAACTTTAACGCGGGCCATATATTTTTGTCCTCCAGATGTTGACAATAGAAATATTCCAAGATTAATTAATGCCTGTTTAGAAGAGAGGAACATAATTGCGGGTCAGCTTCCCGTCAACAG
Source organism: Maridesulfovibrio sp. (assembly GCF_963678865.1). Taxonomy (NCBI): domain Bacteria; kingdom Pseudomonadati; phylum Thermodesulfobacteriota; class Desulfovibrionia; order Desulfovibrionales; family Desulfovibrionaceae; genus Maridesulfovibrio; species Maridesulfovibrio sp. Next base: position 133,787 of record NZ_OY787459.1, read on the forward strand.
TCTATATTCCTCAGGACGTACCGCTAACACATTTTTTTAAAGTGGGATATGCCTGAATATGGGATTGTTAACGGGGGTAGGTCCTTTTTTGTGTTTTTTTCCTGCTTACTGACTTTATTCGCTGTCGATTTTGTTTTATGTAACAGCGATATTTTAAAATAATTTGTCCGCCACGGGACAGGAGCGTTATGAAAACCAAATTTATATTCATCACCGGGGGCGTGCTGTCCTCACTTGGTAAAGGGCTTGCAGCAGCATCCATAGGCGCACTCCTCAAAGCCAGAGGAATGACTGCAACCATCCAGAAGCTTGATCCTTATATCAACGTTGACCCCGGCACCATGAACCCCTTTCAGCACGGGGAAGTTTACGTAACTGACGATGGGGCTGAAACCGACCTCGACCTCGGTCATTACGAGCGCTACCTTGATGTTGCATTGAGCCAGAAAAACAACATGACCTCCGGCCGCGTTTATCACAACGTAATCACCAAAGAACGCCGTGGAGATTACCTCGGCGGTACCGTACAGGTGATTCCGCACATTACCGACGAAATCAAGAATGCGGTGATAAATATGCCTAATGGTGAGGATGTGGCCCTCATCGAGATCGGTGGTACTGTCGGTGATATCGAAGGTCTTCCTTTTCTTGAAGCCATCCGTCAGCTGCGTTCCGAGTTGGGCAGCGAGAATGTGCTTTACATCCATCTGACCCTCGTTCCCTACCTTGCCGCTGCTGGTGAAGTTAAGACCAAGCCCACCCAGCACTCCGTTAAGGAACTGCGCAGTATCGGTATCCATCCCGATATCATTCTTTGCCGCAGCGAAGTTGACCTTGATGAAGATATCAAGCGTAAAATTGCTCTTTTCTGTGACGTTGACCGTGACGCCGTTTTCACTGCTGTTGACGTTAAGTCCATCTACGAAGTTCCGCTCAGTTTTTATAATGAAGGCCTGGACCAGAAGATTGCCATTCTGCTCAAGCTTCCGGCTAAAAATTGTAATCTTGAGGCCTGGAAAGAACTCAATTACAAGCTCAAGCATCCCAAAGGTTCAACCACTATTGCCATTGTCGGTAAGTATGTTGACCTTAAGGAAGCTTACAAGTCCCTGCACGAAGCTCTCATCCACGGCGGCGTTGCCAACGAGGTTGAAGTCAAGCTGCGTTATGTGAACTCTGAAGAAATAACTCCTGAAAATGTTAAGGAGAAGCTGGCCGGTTGTAACGGTGTTCTCGTTCCCGGCGGTTTTGGAACCCGTGGTGTTGAAGGCAAGATTAATGCTATCAAGTATGCCCGTGAAAACAAGGTTCCCTTCTTTGGAATCTGTCTCGGAATGCAGTGTGCGGTTATTGAATACGCCCGAAATGTCATGGGCCTTAAGGCTGCCAATTCCGAAGAATTTAACCCCGACGGAAATGAGAACGTAATTTACCTGATGAAAGAATGGTACGATTACCGCACCAAGAAGACCGAAAACCGTTGCGAAGAAAGCGACAAGGGCGGCACCATGCGTCTCGGTTCCTACCCCTGCAAAGTTGTTGAGGGCACTAAAGCCATGGCAGCTTACGGCAAGGCTGAAATTCAGGAACGCCATCGTCACCGTTACGAATTCAACAAGGAAAAATATGCGGACCAGCTTGTTGAAGCAGGTCTGGTTCTGAGCGGTCTTTCTCCTGATGAAACTCTGGTTGAGATTGTTGAAGTTGCTGATCATCCATGGTTCCTCGGTTGCCAGTTCCACCCGGAATTCAAGTCCAACCCCATGCATGCCCATCCGCTGTTCAGGGATTTCATCAAGGCTGCCTGCGGCAATAAATAAAAATTAACTATCGATTGCCCGGGAGCACTGTTATACGGTGTTTCCGGGCAACATTATATCTGGAGGGCAGTTACTTTTGACCCCCGATGAATTATATCAGAAAAGTTTGCAGGGACCGTTTATTATGGCGGGACCTTGCGCACTGGAAACCATAGATGTCGCCCTGCGTGCTGCAGAAGTGCTGGCTGACATCGCCTCCCGTCTTGATGTGACGGTAATTTTTAAGAGCTCTTTCGACAAAGCCAATCGGACCTCTATCACTTCGTTCAGGGGACCGGGCATGGAGGAAGGGCTTAAATGGTTACAGCGGGTGAAGGATGAATCCGGGCTGCCCGTTGTCACCGATATTCATATCCCTGATCAGGCTGCAGCTGTCGGTGAAGTTGCTGATGTTATCCAGATTCCGGCGTTTCTCTGCCGTCAGACTGACCTTCTTGTTGCAGCAGCCAATACAGGCCGTGTCATCAATGTTAAAAAAGGACAGTTCCTCGCACCTCACGACATGCGTCATGTGGTGGGTAAATTGCGTGAAGCAGGAAACGAACGTATCTGGCTTACCGAGCGCGGGTCATCCTTTGGGTACAACAATCTTGTGGTGGACATGCGCTCAATGGCGATCATGAAAGAACTCGGTTGTCCGGTTGTTTTCGATGCCACCCACTCCGTGCAGCTTCCCGGCGGTCTGGGTGGCAAGTCCGGCGGTCAGCGGGAGTTCGTGCCTGTGCTTTCCCGTGCGGCCGTGGCTGCGGGGGCATCCGGTGTGTTCATGGAAACCCATCCCGACCCGGACTGCGCATTGTGTGATGGTCCCAACAGCTGGCCCCTTGATCGTGCCGAAGACTTGATCAAGGATCTTTTGGCTGCATGGAGCGTGGATTATGTCTGCTAAGGAACATGCTGCAAAAATTAAACTGCTTATTCTTGACGTGGACGGCGTGCTTACTGACGGAGGTCTCTATTATGACCACGAAGGTAACGTCATGAAGCGTTTCAATGTTCAGGACGGCCTCGGTATCAAGTATGCTCAACAGGCCGGAATTGAGTTGGCGGTAATTACCGGCCTGAATCACGGGGCGGTTGAAAAACGTGTTACCGAACTGGGGATTGCCGAGTATTACCCCGGCCAGCGTGAAAAGCTTCCTTTTTATGAGAAGCTGCTCAGGGATAAAGGGTTGAAAGATGAGGAGGTAGCTTACATCGGTGATGATTGGATTGATGTTCCGGTTATGCTTCGAGTGGGGCTGCCCATGGCAGTGAAGAATGCCCAGCCCGAGATTTTTGGTATTTCCAAATGGATTGCCAGTCGTGACGGCGGACATGGTGCCGTGCGTGAGGCGATTTCATTTATCCTTGACGCACAGGGCAAGTTGAATGAAATCTGGAAAGAGTGGGCAGGCTAGATGGGCCGTGTCGGCTTGGTTTTATATTTGATTCTTGCCCTGTTTACGGGCTTCTGTGCGGGAACCCTGCTGGGCAAGAAGTACGGAGTTTTTCCGCATATGGCCCGTGGCACAGTGGAAAGCCCGTTGGTGGCTGACAAGAACAAGTCCGATATTTCCGCTGAAGAGATTGAGCTGATTCAGGGGACCGGCGGTGATATTGAATGGATTCTACGGGCCGGAAGTGCTGACTATGATCAGGAAAAGGGGTTGGTCAAGGCTGACAAACCACGGGTCACATATTATCTTGGCCGGGATCGCAAGGAAGTTTTTGTCCGCGCCCTGCATGGCGAGGTCAGCCAGAAGGGTGAAGGTCTCAAGCTTTGGGACAGTGTGGAAGGTAATTACGGCGAGATGGGCCTTGTGGCTGATCGTCTTGACTTTAAGCCCAAAGAGAATCTGCTTTTCCTTGAAGGAAATGTAAAAGTTCAAAGTCCGGCTGTCTATATTACTTCCAACCGGGTCAAGGTGGATCTTGTCACCCGTGAAATAATGATTGAAGACGGAATGGAAGCCTTGATTTCACCTGATATGGTGGTAATGCCTCAATAGAAGCGAGCATTCATTTGATTAATATATTTGGAAATAATTCATTGTTGAGCTGCAGGCCCGTATCGGCTTTTTTTTATTCTGCCTTAATTGGTGTGGTGCTTTTTCTGGCTCTTTTTCTGGTCAGCCCGGCTGCGCATGCTTACGATAAATCTGAACTGAAAATTACCCGGACAATAGCCAACGTCCGCGCAAAACCGGACCTTAAGGCTCCGGTGGTTTGGGTGCTTTCTCCGGCGGAAAGTTTTCTGATCGGCAAAGCACAGGGGAACTGGCTTCCTGTTTTTCCTGTCTCTGATGTAAAAGACGCTTCTCCGGTCGGCTATGTGTCCAACAAGGTAGTTGTTCCAGCCCCTGCCGACGGTCCTGTCGTGGACTGGGGTGATATTCGCTATGTGGGCAAAGATCTTAAATATTATTTGGAGCGTACAGTTAAGTCCTCCACCGGGGGCATGCTCAAGTCCGGAGATAAGATTAAGGTCGGTTTTTTGCGGGACGGCTGGTATGCAGTTTTCAAGGCCGATGCAAAAGTGGTTTCCGAAGCGGAAGCCATCGGATATGTACAGCAGTCTGCCGTTGATTTAATTAACGACGAAGCCCGGATTCGCTACGCTGTGCGGCGTATTAATGTGATTGAGAAGCCTGTGGCTACTTCCAGAGCTGTCGGGGTGCTCAGCCCCGGACACCGCGCTCAGGTGGGAGATGAAAAAGGCGGCATGTATGCCCTTTTCCGCATTGATACCATGGTCAAGAAGGATACTCCGGTTTGGGGTTATGCCTGGGGACCTTTTCTCGCACCGTATCCTGAAAATCTGGAAAAAGCCCAGATGGCCGGAATAGATGCCCGTAAAGCCGAGATCAAGGCTGAAAAAGATCGCAAGGCGCAGGCGGAAGTAAAGAGGGACAGTGAGTTGGCTGCCATGGAAGAAGCCATGGACGAAATGTTGCTTGCTCCGGTGAAGACCAAAACCATGTATGCTACCGCAGTGCTCAACGTCCGCTCCGAACCCGATGCCAAATCCCTCATAGTTGATAAGCTTGAATTTGGTGAAGCTGTGAGCGTCGGGCAGGAGGAAGGGAAATGGTTTCCTGTCTTCAAGCCCGGAGAGAAGAATGAACTTAAGCGAGTAGGGTATGTCTTTGGTACTTACCTCAAAGCGGAAGCTCCGGTTATGAAAAAAGAGGAACCGCGGAAGAAACGTGTTCCCGGCGGTCCTGATGAAGTGCCTATCAAGATAACTTCCACCAAAATGACATTCAGCGAAAATCGTAACAGGATCACTTTTTCCGGTAATGTAAAGGTTGTTCGTCTGGATGTTACCCTGACTTCCGATACTCTTACCGCTCATCTCAGACCGGACGGAGATTCTCTTTCCGATACTCAGGACAAGATTAAAAAAATCGTGGCCGGTGGCAACGTCAAGGTTGTTATGAAAAAGCGCAAAGGACATTGCGATGAGTTGACCTATGTGGTCGGTGATTCCATTATTTACATGAAAGGGAATGCTGAATTACAGGACGGCCCCAACAATATTCAGGGTGCTGAAATCAAATTTTACCTGAAGGATAACCGTGCCGAGGTTGTCGGCGGCAGCAAACCCATTGAGGCAATTTTCTATACTCCGAAAAATGTCTCACCGTAGAGAATATGGTGTAATGACAGTACGTCATCAACAGCGCCGAAGCCGGGATAAAAGTTTTTGGAATGCCTAAACCCTTTTGTAAGAGGGTTTAGGTCGCCGGAGGCAAAATCTATTACAGGCGCATGAAGCGCATCAAAATTTAATTACAGGAAATATATGTCTTCGATTATCGCCAAGAAACTTGTCAAAAACTACGGACCTAAAGAGGTTGTCCGCGGAATCGGGCTGACAGTGCGCGAGGGCGAGGTCGTAGGGCTGCTTGGACCTAACGGGGCCGGCAAAACTACTACATTTTATATGCTTGTAGGTGTGGTGAAACCAACTTCCGGAGATGTCTATTTCAATAAAAAGCCCATCACCACACTGCCTTTGCATGAGCGGGCACGCCTTGGTCTCAGCTATCTGCCGCAGGAGAGTTCTATTTTTAAAAAACTTTCCGTACGTAAGAATCTTGAGATAATCATCGAGCATACCGGACTCTCTGGTAAAAATATTCCTAAAAGGGCGGATGAGTTGTTGGATCAGCTCGGCATCCTGCGTCTTGCGGACCAGAAGGCCATGTATCTTTCCGGCGGTGAACGCCGACGCCTTGAGATAGCAAGAGCCATGATCAATAATCCTAAATTTATTCTGCTTGATGAGCCCTTTGCGGGTATCGACCCAATTGCGGTTATTGATATTCAGGATATTATTTCTTCGCTTAAGGATATGGGGCTCGGGATTCTTATTTCCGACCATAACGTTCGTGAAACCCTTTCCATTTGTGACCGCGCATATCTTGTTTATGAGGGACGGGTTATCCTTAACGGTTCGCCGGAAAATATTGTGAAGAATACCAAGGCGCGCAGGCTGTATCTTGGAGACAGTTTCAGCCTTTAAGTCCGTTTCTGCCGATGGTTAAATATTCTGGCCGGAATTACTTCAGTAATTCCGGTCTTTTTTATGCAAAGTTTAATTAATTTTGTCTTTGTTGATTTACAGTCTGCCGGATCATTGGTACACTTTTTTCATGTACTATTTCTGTATGTAAAAAATCCATAAATTTCAGATGATTCAGAGGTCTTTGTTGCATCTTGCAAATTGCTGTGGCATAGTGGAATCAAGGGTCGGGCAGAATATAAAATATTTTTTTATTGCCTGGCCACACAACTTACTGAAATAAATTGAATTTGAGATAACTATAAGGTGGCCTGAATATATGGGATTGGAACTTAGACAACAATTAAAGCTTACTCAACAGCTGGTCATGACTCCCCAGTTGCAGCAGGCGATCAAGTTGTTGCAGCTTTCCCGCTTGGAGCTGGTGGATTCTGTCCATCAGGAACTAATGGAGAATCCTATTCTTGAAGAAGCTGATGCGCAGGAGAGAACTGATGCTGCTGATGCTGATGCAGGCACCGCTACTGCAGAAGAAGCCCAGATTTCCAAGGAAGCCGAGTGGGAAAACTATCTCGGTGAATTTTCCAGTACTTCCAAGCAGTCCGCGTCCCGTGAATCTGAAGCTTATGAAGATGGGACTTCCTTTGAAGCCCGTCTGACCAAGACTACTTCACTTGAGGGACATCTGCACTGGCAGATGTGTCTTTCTGATTTTACTGAAAAGGAAATAGCCATCGGCGAATGTCTTATCGGTAATTTAAGTTCCGGCGGTTTTTTACGGATTGACTTGGAAGAAGTATGCGAAACATGCTATGCTGAAATCGAAGAAGTAGAAAAGGTGCTCTACCGCATCCAGCGTTTCGACCCTGTAGGTGTGGCGGCACAGACTCCGCAGGAGTGTCTGCTTATTCAGCTTGAAGCCCTTAAGCTTGACGATGATCCGATTCTGGTCTCGCTGGTCCGGGACCATCTGGATGATCTGGAAAAGAAGCGCTACAAGCCGCTGGCAAGAAAATTTAAGCTCAGTATGGAGGACTTGAAGAGCTATCTGGACTTGATGCAGACGCTCGACCCCCTGCCTGGGGCAAGTTTTTCAAGTGGAGACTCTTTCTATGTCAGCCCTGATGCTTATGTTTATGAATATGACGGTGATTTTGTCATTGTCTTAAACGAAGACGGTCTTCCCAAGCTGCAGATGAATGCATTCTATGTGGAGACACTCGCATCAACCAAGGGAGAAGATAAGGAATATTTTCAGGATAAGATGCGTTCCGCACAATGGCTGATGAAGAGCCTGTACCAGCGTCAACGTACCTTATACAAAGTTCTTGAATCCATAGTGAGATTTCAGCGCGATTTTTTCGCCAAAGGTGTCACCAAGCTTAAGCCGCTTATTCTCAAGGAAGTGGCGGAAGACATCGAAATGCATGAATCCACTGTGAGCCGAATTACAACAAATAAATATGTTTCGACTCCGCATGGAATTTTCGAACTTAAGTTCTTTTTTAACAGTGCGCTCGGTCTGGATGACGGGTCTCAGGTCGGTTCCGAGTCCGTCAAGGCGACGATCAAGAAGTTGATCAGCGAAGAAGACGGAAAGAAACCACTCAGCGATGAGAAGATAGCTGAGATTCTCAAAGAGAAGCTGGAAGTCAATATCGCCAGAAGGACCGTAGCTAAGTACAGGACTGCAATGGGGATACTCTCCTCATCCAAAAGGAAGAAGGTATTCTGATGTAGTCCGGAGAAATAACGCATATTCACCATTTACTAAGGAGGCTCTTTATGAACGTAGCATTTACTTTTAAGAACTTCGACGCGTCCGAACATCTTAAGGAATATGCAAACTCTCGTTTCTCCAAGTTGGTAAAGTACGTTAGTAATCCTGACAATACTGACATGCAGGTGAACCTGTCTGTTGATAAGTTCAGGCATGTTGCGGAAGTTGTCTTCGCCTCCGACCATCTGCATGTCTCAGCTTATGAAGTGTCCGAAGATATGTATTCCACCGTGGATATGGTTTTGGACAAGCTTGAAGCACAGCTTCGCCGTGCTAATGAAAAGATGAGGAGCCACAGGCGTAAGGAAACTGCTCCTGCCCGTATGGATATCCTCAGCTATGCGGAGGAAGAGTACAAGGAGCCGGTAATTGTGGAATCCGACTCTTTTGTTCCCAAGCCCATGAGCGTTGATGAAGCTGCCGAGCAGCTGCAGACCCTTGATCATGAATTCCTCGTATTCCGCAATGCGGACAACGAAACCATAAACGTAATATACCGTCGTAATAACGGCGACTTCGGTTTAATTGACCCAGGATACTAACTGATGAATATAACTGATAATCTGGCGAAGGACCTTATAGTACATGAACTGAAGGCCTCTGATAAGAGTGAAGTTCTGAAAGAAATGGTTTCCACCCTGAAGGACGCAGGTCTGGATGTGGATGTGGAAAATGCCCTGAAGGTCCTTAATGATCGTGAAAAACTCGGAACAACCGGAATCGGGGATGGCATAGCCATCCCCCATGGTAAACTGGAAGGTCTTGAAGAGATTGTAGTTGTGGTCGGCCGCTCAAGTGAGGGTGTCGACTTCGAATCTCTGGACATGCAGCCGTGTAAAATATTCTTTATGGTACTGGCCCCCGAGCAGGGGGCCGGTGCTCATTTGAAGGTACTGGCGCAGATATCCCGGCAACTTAAAGATGAGGCGTTCCGGCAGGCTTTCATAGAGACTGTGGATAAGGATGAGCTCCTTAGACTCCTCGGTGTTGCATAAAACCGAAATTATAAGAAAATTAAGATTAAATCAGATTAGCAATGAACTCAGGTCATTGCTAATTTTGTTTGTAGGCCATTGCGCAAGGAGGGTGAAGGGGTGGTTGATGTGGATTCCTTTCCGGTGATTGTTGTAAGCGGTCTTTCCGGGGCCGGCAAATCTACTGTACTGAAAGTCTTCGAGGATCTACGTTTTTTTTGTGTGGACGGTTTGCCCGCCAGTATGCTTCCGCGTCTGGTTGAATTGTTCAACACCCGCGACAATGCTTATCGTGGGCTTGTACTGGGTATGGATTTGCGGCAGCTGGAATTCAGCGTTGACTGGGAAGCCACCCGTGAGGAGCTGACTTCTAAAGGCTATCGCCCGAGTATTCTCTATCTTGAGGCCCGCCTACCTGAACTGGTTCGTCGGTACGCTACCACCCGCCGCCTGCATCCGCTTGAATCAAGAGATATCGGGCTTGAACAGGCTCTTGAAAAAGAGAAAGAAATTCTTGGTGAAGTCCGTCAGCAGGCTGATCTGGTTATTGATACAACGACTTATTCCATCCATGACCTGCGCCGCAGGATTCAGGAAAAATGGGCCGAGTTGAGTGAAAAGACTCGTGGATTACGCGTTCATGTCATGTCTTTTGGGTTCAAGCATGATGTGCCTACTGCAGCGGATATGGTCATGGACCTGCGGTTTTTGCCAAATCCATACTTTGAAGAAGATCTTAGACCTTTGTCCGGTCAGGATAAGGCTATTTCCGATTACGTACTCGGCACGGAACCGGGGTCAATTTTTATTGAGAAATATCTCGATTTCCTTCAATATGTGCTTCCCCTTTACGAGGCGGAGGGGAGATACAGGTTGACCATCGCTGTAGGTTGCACCGGTGGAAGACACAGGTCTGTTGCTACAGCTGAAAGGATATTTGCAACTCTTAAGGATAATGGTTATTCTGTCTCACTTGAGCATAAGCATATTCATTTGAAATAGTTATTTTAGTTGATTATATTGGGAAATTTGATGGGCATAGAATCAAGCAAAAACGGAATAGTTCTCGTTACACATGGTAACTTCGGACAGGCTCTTATCGAAGCCGCTGAATTAATAGTAGGTCCGCAGGAAGGTGTGATTTCGCTCAGTGTGGATGTCTCTCAGGGTATCGATGCTGCCGTGGAGTCTTTGAAAAGCAACATCGCCGAAGTTAATAATGGTAACGGGGTCCTGATTCTTACCGATATGTTCGGAGGAACACCCACCAATCTGAGCTTATCCCTCTTGCAGGGGGATGATATCGAAGTGGTTACCGGGGTTAGTCTGCCTATGCTTCTGAAGGCATTTCAGAAGCGTAATGAATCTTTGCAGAAGATGGCTGAAGAAGTCAGCAAGGCAGCGGCCAAGGGTATTGTCATTGCCGGCGAAATGCTGCGAAAACGAACTTCTAAAGGATAGACCGTGATGTGGGTGAGAATTGATAACCGTCTTGTTCATGGGCAGATTATTGAAACATGGCTCCCGTACACCCACGCGAAGAATATTATCGTGGCTAACGATGCTGTCGCTGGGGATGATTTACAGAAGCAGATTATGTCTCTGGCTATTCCCCAATCTGTAAACTGCTCTTTCTGTTCCGTTGATGATTTGAATGATATGGCTATGGCCCTGAGAGATGGAAACGGCAGTACTATAATTCTTTTTTCTTCCTGTGCCGATGTGCGCCGGGCTCTGGACTCCGGTTTTCGGTTTAGTACCGTCAATATCGGTAATATCCATTACGGTCCTGGTAAAAAACAGATTTCACCCAGCGTGGCATTGAGCTCCGATGATGAATCTTGCCTTCATTACTTTAAAGGACAGGGAATTGAGCTTGATTTTCGTTGCGTTCCCAATGATCCCGTCCAGGTGAGGTTTTCATGAGTCTGTTTCAAGGTTTAGCTTTGTCTTTTCCCGTCTGGGTTGCGGTTGTCGGTTTTTTTTTGCAATTTTTTCGCTCTTCCGCTTTACTTTTAATCCCGGACTGCTTGAGCGGCCACTGGTGGTCGGAGCCCTTTGGGGAGCTGTTACCGGAGATGTGGCCACAAGCCTTAAGATAGCTGTTTTTTTCGAGCTTTTCTGGTTGGATAACATTCCTGCCGGAACATACATTCCACCACATATTCTTGCCCCTACATTTGCCGCGTTGGCTCTGACTACCTCTTTTGCCTTTACCGAAGCCCGGCAGGTTATGGTCATTCTGCTGGCCTGTCTGCCTCTTGCCCGGATAGGAGCTTGGCTCGATTCCTCGCTCAGACAGTGGCATAATCGTGGCCATAATAGACTGATCGGTTGGGCTAGAAAGGCAAAGGCCGGAGATCAACTCCCGCAAAAGCTGGTTTTTCAATCTATTTTGAGAACTTTTGCCACTTCTTGGCTTTTTTTCTGGACAAGCACCATCATCCTTCATTATATGCTTTGTATATTTTTTCACAAATGGGGGCCGTTGGTCGCCGGAGTGGATATGAAATGGTCTTTTTTATGGATAGCGGCTAGTCTTGGGGGCCTTCTGGCTCTTAGATTGCGCAAAGCTTATGCCACTTTTGTCTTCGGAGTGGTTTTTTTGGGCTTTATTATCCTTGCCGGGATCATGTAGACTTGGCAGAAAAAAAAGTTTGTGATAGAAGACACAAGCTCAATTAAGCTACCATATTTCTTAGGAGGAAATTATTATGGCTATTATCGCAGTAGGACACAAAAACCCCGATACCGATACCATTGCATCCGCAATCGCAATTGCAGACCTGTGGTCCAAGGCTAAAGAAGAAACCAAAGCTGTTGCACAGGGCGAAATTGCTCCTGAAACTGCATTCGTTCTCGAAAAGTTCGGTTGCGCTGCTCCCGAAATCGTAACTGATGCTACCGATCAGAAAGTCATCCTCGTTGACCACTCCGACCTCTCTCAGAGCATGGACAACCTCGACAAGGGTGAAGTTGTTGCAGTAGTTGACCACCACAAACTCGGTGATGTTACTACCCCCAACCCCCTCGAAATGTGGGTATGGCCTGTTGGCTGCACCGGTACCGTTATCAACGCAATGTACAAATTCTACAATGTAGAAGTTCCCAAAAACATTGCTGGCGTACTCCTCTGTGCTATCCTCTCCGACACCGTTATGTTCAAGTCCGTAACCTGCACCGAAGCTGACAAAGAAGCTGTTGCAGAACTGGCTAAAATTGCAGGTGTTGAAGATGTTATGGCTCTCGGAATGGAAATGTTCAACGTTAAGTCTGCTGTTGCCGGCGCAACCATGAACGAACTCATTTTCCGTGACTACAAAGATTTCGATATGTCCGGCAACAAAGTTGGCATCGGCCAGCTCGAAGTTGTAGACCTGTCCGTTTTCAATGACATCAAAGATGACCTCTACGCTGAACTTGAAAAAGTTAAAGCTGACGGCCGTCACAGCTGCTTCCTGCTGCTTACCGACATCATGAAAGAAGGTTCCGAAATGCTCATCGTTTCTGACGATCCTTCCGTTGTTGAAAAAGCATTCGGCGTTGCTCCTGAAGGTACCAAAGTATACCTCGATGGCGTAATGTCCCGCAAAAAGCAGGTTGTACCTAACTTCGAGAAAGCTTTCTCCGCATAAGTTAGTAGATATAGCTTTTTTAGGTCCGGCAGGTGTATCCTGCCGGACTTTTTTTTACGTCTTTGCAAGTTGAAGCAGTTGATTTACCGATTGGAATTTCCTACATTTTAAACATTGTTCCGGTTCCAAAACTGACCAGCGTTTAAAAAGTATAAAAAAGAGGTCCCATGAAAGTTACCTTGCTCTGTTACGCCACTTTTTCTGTTAAAAGTCCCGAGAACTCCGAGGCCTTTCCCATTTCAAAGGGAGAAACGGTTTCAGATGTGCTTGAGAGGATCGGAATTCCAATTGAGGAGGTTAAGATCGTTTTTATTAACGGTGTGTCCTCAAAGTTTGAAACAGAGCTTCATGATGGCGACCGGGTTGGAGTTTTTCCGGCAGTTGGGGGCGGTTGATTTTTTTATTTTATATTCGGTTTAAGGTGCTTGTGTTTAATCTGCTGATATTTTGTTGTTTATGAGCTGAGTGACGACATTCTTTTGGCAATAAAGGCTAAGCTTGTTGTGTTGATAATATATTGCTCCCGTGGTATCGGCTTATCCGTTCAGGACAATTAAATGCTCCTGAAGGAGGAAATTATGGGCAGTCGTTGCCTTTTAAAGTCGAAAATCCATAGAGCAACCATTACCGACGCTAATGTCGATTACGAAGGCTCAATTTCAATTGATGTGGAGCTGCTTGAAAAAGCAGGAATCCTTCCCTTTGAACGAGTGGACGTGTTGAATGTCGACAATGGGGAAAGGCTCACCACTTACGCCATTGAAGGCGGACCAGGTGAGTTTTGTCTTAACGGCGCAGCCGCACACAAAGGCAAAGCCGGGCAGAAAATTATTATATGTTCCTACACATGGCTGGATGAAGCTGAGCTAGCTCATTATAAGCCGCAGGTTGTCCTGCTTGGTGACGGGAATAATGTCAAGAAAGCTTAATCGCTCTACTTAAGAGGCGCGGAAAACCGCGCCTTTTTTTATTCCTATTTATTATGTATAAAGAGT
>NZ_OY787459.1:3085000-3087500 GCF_963678865.1 Maridesulfovibrio sp.
AAAACGGGTTAATATTCCCGTACCTGTAAGTGTGTGCGATGGAGGGACGCAGTAGGATAGCTCAGCCGGCTGTTGGATATGCCGGTGTAAATGCGTAGGCTTGAGAAATAGGCAAATCCGTTTCTCTTTAGGCCGAGACATGATGCCGTAACTTTACGTTTGAAGTGAGTGATTCCAGACTGCCTAGAAAATCTTCTAAGTTTAGCACTTATAGACCGTACCGCAAACCAACACAGGTAGTCGGGTCGAGTAGACCAAGGCGCTTGAGAGAACTCTGGTTAAGGAACTCGGCAAAATGATCCCGTAAGTTAGCGAGAAGGGATGCTCCAGACGGTGAAGTTATTTACTCTCCGAGCTGTTTGGAGCCGCAGAGAATCGGGGGGGGCGACTGTTTACTAAAAACATAGGTCTCTGCTAAGTCGTAAGACGATGTATAGGGACTGACGCCTGCCCGGTGCTGGAAGGTTAAAAGGAGGTGTTAGACTTCGGTCGAAGCTCCGAATTGAAGCCCCAGTAAACGGCGGCCGTAACTATAACGGTCCTAAGGTAGCGAAATTCCTTGTCGGGTAAGTTCCGACCTGCACGAATGGCGTAACGATCTCCCCACTGTCTCAACCAGAGACTCAGTGAAATTGAATTACCGGTGAAAATGCCGGTTACCCGCGGTAAGACGGAAAGACCCTGTGCACCTTTACTATAGCTTGACATTGGGTTTAGGGCTATCATGTGTAGGATAGGTGGGAGGCTTTGAAGCCGGCACGCCAGTGTCGGTGGAGCCAACCTTGAAATACCACCCTTGATAGTCTTGAATTCTAATCCAATGCCGTTATCCGGCTTGGAGACAGTGTCTGGTGGGTAGTTTGACTGGGGCGGTCGCCTCCCAAAAAGTAACGGAGGCTTGCAAAGGTTCCCTCAGGCTGATTGGAAACCAGCCGTCGAGTGCAAAGGCATAAGGGAGCTTGACTGTAAGACAGACATGTCGAGCAGGAACGAAAGTTGGTCTTAGTGATCCGGTGGTTCCGCATGGAAGGGCCATCGCTCATAGGATAAAAGGTACGCCGGGGATAACAGGCTGATCGCGCCCAAGAGTTCACATCGACGGCGCGGTTTGGCACCTCGATGTCGGCTCATCACATCCTGGGGCTGAAGCAGGTCCCAAGGGTTCGGCTGTTCGCCGATTAAAGTGGTACGCGAGCTGGGTTTAAAACGTCGTGAGACAGTTTGGTCCCTATCTACCGTGGGCGTAGGATAATTGAAGAGGGTCTGTCCCTAGTACGAGAGGACCGGGGTGGACGAACCTATGGTGTTCCTGTTGTCACGCCAGTGGCATTGCAGGGTAGCTAAGTTCGGAAGGGATAACCGCTGAAAGCATCTAAGCGGGAAGCCTGCCTCAAGATTAGTTATCCCTATGCTTTAGCATCTAAAGATTCCAGGTAGACCACCTGGTTGATAGGCCGGAGGTGTAAGTGTGGTGACACATTCAGCTGACCGGTACTAATAAATCGTGCGACTTATTTTTCTTCTCTCCCTATAACTTTAACCCAAAGGTTGAAGTTAAGGGTAAATTCTTCTCTATTAAACAATATATTTTGCTCATCGACAGCAAGCCAAATTTGCTTGCGACCATTGAGGAGAGGTCACACCCGACCCCATTCCGAACTCGGAAGTTAAGCTCTCCATCGCCGATGATACTGCTAGGTAGCTAGTGGGAAAGTAGGTCGTCGCAAGCTTTTATTTCTAAGCCCTGATTAAGTTCAGGGCTTTTTTTTTGCCTTATGAATTTATTTAAAGACTGGCATAGATACATGTGCAGGATTTGGGGGGGCGTTGGAAGTGAGAAGCTTAGGGATACACGGAAGAAAGAGGCGGAAGGACAAAGCCTCTAATGATTTTTAAGTGGAATAGGAAGAATATAAATAAAAGTTCTTAAATCCGCCCTGTTAAGCCATTTAGCAACCCCGCCTTCTAGAGATATCCACAATAATTCAAAAAGCAGTTGACGCGGCAGAGTGTTTTCCATAGAAAGTCTTTCCTCGGCTGATGACGGCCCTGAACGGGCGCAGCACAGCTGGGATTTTTTTTTGACTGACCGGTCACAAATCTGCAGGACAGCAGATTTGGACGTTGCCTGAAAAGGCAACATCCCTGAAGGGGCGAGTCAAAAAACGGTTGACTTTCGGATCGGGTTTCTCTAGATTCCCAATCCGCGCTGAACGAAAGTAAGGCGTTGAGATCATTGAAAAAATATTTTGTGAGAACAATGAAATTAATGGTTGACACGGACGGCGGGTTTATATAGATTCCGTCTCCGCACTGAGCGAAAGCAAGGTGCTGTGATCATTAAATAAATGAAAGTTTGAGACTCAGGCTTTTGCGTTTCGCATCGATTTTTGAACAGGTTTTGGAGATCGGGTATTCTGGACGAATCCCACCGAGACGAGTTCGGGGCAGAGCGAAGCATACTAAAGAAGTTTGGGATTCTTAAACCCTTTTCAAAGGG
>NZ_OY787459.1:3392500-3547500 GCF_963678865.1 Maridesulfovibrio sp.
TGAAGTCCCGTCAAAAGCGCGGCAGGTGAGGTATCCGTGATCCTCGAAAACATTAACCAGGTAGTCCACAATGTACGGATCATCATCAACTACCATTATTTTTTTAGGCATGCTTGTCACCTTTTTAGGTATTGCAGGAGGTTATAAAGCCCCCGTGGGGAAAAGCGTACACCTTACTTCCGCACTCTTTCAAGTTAAAAAAAATGGCCGGTCAGCATATACTTGCCGACCGGCCCCGATATGGATTTCCGTTAGCCGATTGTGTCTTTCACAATCCTGATCAGCTCTTCGGCGTCGAAGGGCTTGGTCAGGGTGGCTACAGCCTTGGGAATTGCGTACTTGTTTGCCTGAAGGCCGCTGATTACTATTACCGGAGTTCTTTTGAACTCGTCGCTCTGGGTGAGCTTACGGTAAAAACGTGGCCCCCACTCGCCCGGCATTTCAAGATCAAGGGTGATCAGATCGGGTTTTTCAGCGGTTACAACCTCCATTGCAACTGCCCCGTCTTCGGCCATAACGGTTTCATAACCGTTGTCACCGAAAAGATCGCCAAGGTATGAACGGATATCCTGATCGTCATCTATAATTAAGATCTTCTTAGACATAATAACTCCTCCTGTTGAATCTTCCCCTTTATCATTCCCGGCAGCCTGAAGGTGTTTGGCCGCCGGGCGATAATAATTAGATTCAGTATTGCTTACAGCCTAAACTTTATCGGGCTTGCTGACACTGACCACCGGGCAGTTGGCCCGGAGAATCACCTGTTCGACAGTTGAGCCGATACGTGCTCTTTCCGGATCAAGCTCATTGGTGTGATGTGCGAGGCAGATAAGGTCCACGCTTTTTTCACGGGCGAGCTTGACGATTTCGACGTAGGGAGTTCCTTCCCATACTTCGATGTCATAGTTCTTGAAATCGCCCATGAGCGGGACATAGGTAGCCCTGATACGCTTGCGTGCGGCAATCAGTTTTTCCTCGATTTCATTCTGGTCCAGAACCTTGCCGCTGATGTCCAGGGCATGGAAGATAGTCAGGTCGCAGTCGAGTTCGCGGGCAGTTGAAAGAGCAAATTTAAATGCGCTTTCGGCCTGCTTGGAGAAGTCGGTACCAAAAAGGATGTTGGAGAACCCGCCCCAGTAGGATGCGGATTCACGGTGTATGGAAAGGACCGGGCAGCGGGCGGCTTTGGCCACCTTCTGCAGGGTGCTTCCGGGGTAGCCCTTATGGAAGGAAGCGTTCTCACCGGAGCTTGCAGCCATGATGATGAGGTCGCTGTCCGCCTTGCGGGCTTCGCGAAGGATTTCGCGTGCAGGGACACCGGTTGTCAGTACGATCTTGGCGTTATCAGCCCCTTCGAACTGTTTGGCGAAGGTGGTCTTGAGTTCTTCTTCGACCCAAGCGAGATATTCTTCATCAATCTCAACCTCTTCGCCGGTACGCACGTCGTTGACTACGTGGGAAAATGCCTTGGTGGGCACCCCCACAACATGGAAGATTGTTACTTCAGAACCGTAGCGTTTCGCCATGTCGAAAGCTACTCGGGCGGCACCAAAGCTCGCGGGGGAGCCAGTGCTTGCCAAAAGGATTTTTTTAAACATGTGACACCTCGTTCGTTGCGGACAATATCAGATCACCTGTCACGGAGACGGGTGTTACTACCATTCGACACGCATGCCTTCAGGAACATCGAGCATACCGATGATCAGAGGCTTGAGGAAAGACCAGCGGATGCCGATTTCATATTCCTCTTCAAGGTCACGGATGGCGTCCCAGCAGTTATGGCAGGGCGCGATGACCAGCTTACACCCGGTGGCGAGGATCTGGTCCATCTTTTTGCGCAGGGCCACGTTACGCTGTGCACGGTACAGGCCGACTCCGTTGAAGCCGCCGCCACCGCCGCAGCAGTAGTTGTGTTCCTTGTTGGGTGCCATTTCAACGAAATAGCCGGGCTCAACAATATAGCTGATGATTTCCCTGGTGATTTCCTTGAGACCGTGGTTACGAACGTAGTTACAGGAATCCTGCAAGGTTACGGGTTCCTTGATCCTCTTGGCAGGGTCAATCTTCAGTTTGCCTTCACGCAGGGCCTCAGCCAGCCATTCCACATAGTGGATGTACGGTTTGGGAGGCAGACCGTCTTCACGACCGGCCCAATATGGACCTTCGATGACTGTTGCACGGTGAGCGTGTCCGCATTCGGTGCCTATTACCCGGGCAGGATTGAGGCGTTCGATGGCGGAGTATACGTTGTTAACGTTATCCTTACAGCATTCCCAGTCACCGGCAAACATGGACAGAGAGGTCTGTTCCCAGCCTTCAGAAGGCACGGTCCAGTTTTCGCCTGCCACATGGAAGAGGATTGCGGCTTCAGCCACATCTTCAGGGTAGTGCTTGGGTTCACGGGCGTTACAAGTATACATGATGTCGGCGTCCTGCTTATCGACCGGGATGGTCAGACCTGGCCATTCTTCCTCGGTCTCTTCAGCCATCCATTCACATGTTTCAACCCAGTCCTCGGTGGTTACGTCCATCTGTGCGCGGTAAACGCGGTGCATGCCGGAACCGATTTTCAGTTCCCAAGGAACAAATCCCTGAGAGTAGAGGAGTCCGCGCAGGTAAGAGAACATGACCCCCATATCGATACCGTGGGGGCAGTACATGCCGCAGCGGTTGCAGCAGGTACACTGCGACCAAGCGACTTTCATGCAGTGGCGCATGAACTCGTTGTCCACCTGTCCTTTTTTCTTAACCATCTGTCCGAGTGTGGACTGGATCTTATAAGAAGGAACCTGCTCGGGAACGCAGTCGTTTACCTGATAGAGGAAACAGCTGTCCGCGCACATGCCGCAGTGGGCACAGATTTCGAGCCAGGTTTTAGTTCTGGATTTCATGGTTTTCTGGATAGTGGCCCACAAAGCGTTGGTATCCACATCCAGCTGTTCCATTTCAGCATAGTATTGCTTGCCGCTCTTATCTGAGAGAGTCAGCTTGAGCTGCTCGTCAGTGGTGATCGGCTGTCTGTTACAAAGCTTACCTTGAGGCATTTTGTTACTCCTGTTTTGGCTGTGTTTTTCCTGTTACCAGGAGAAGCTGGAGCCTTTCATGCCGCCGCGTTTGATGCCGTAGTCCATTCCGAGCTGGGCACGGGAACAGAAGAAGAGCACGCAGTGGCTGAGTTTGGTGAAAGGCAGGCACAGCAGCCAGATCTGGCCGGTGATGATGTGTGCCAGCAGCCAGAACTGGTAGTCACCCATGTGGTAACGGGCGATGAGGCCGGTTACAAAGGGAGCTACGGTGATCACCAGCAGCAGATAATCATAAGCTGTGGTGAGGATTCTCACTTCCGGGAGTGCGATGCGGCGCAGGATGATTGCAATACAGGCCACGATCACAGTCCATGAAAGCAGATCCGCAAAGAATGCGGGCATCTGCGGCAGACTGAATCCAAGGTTCTCCTGCAGCATGACGTTGTGTGCTGCAAGGAAAATCGGAGTTGCGAGCAGTCCGATATGGAAAGCAAAGAATATAAAGGTATAGCCGGGTTTTTTTCTCCATGCGCGTGCGCCCACGGGGTTCAGCCAGCTTATTATTGAATTGAATGCACCTTTAAGTCCGTAAGACATGTGGGCTCTGTATGCCACACGGTCGAGCTGCTGGTTGAGGCCCTTGAAGTAGAGCACTACGCGCACCAGCAGGCCGCCGAAGCTGATTGCGAAAACCAGCCAGCACCAAGGCCCGGTCAGAAGTTCGTACATTTTGTTTCTCCTCGTCTAGCGCTTAATGGTGGTCGCCATAGTTCTTTTTGTTTTCGTCACGGTAGGCTTTTCCGCCCATGAGGAACTGCCAGAACATAGTAACACCGACCAGTGCTCCACCCATCAGAAGGTACATGATACCTTTTGTGAATGTGTAGTATTCCTGAAGGTTATGTGCTTCCATTTTTCTGTCTCCTTGCGGGGCGGCCTAATGGTCGCCCTTGTAGTCGGGATGCTCGAAGAAAATGGGCATCCGGGTAGTGATGAAACGGAAGATCACGACACCGAGGGTAACGATGAAGATGGAAACTCCGATTTCAGTCATGCTGGGGAAGTACCTTTCAGACGCGGGCAGATGGTAGTTGAACGCGATCATGGAAACGTTGAACCTGTTGAAGACGATACCGAGAACGGTGATGATAGCCGCCTTCTTGATCAGGCCGGAGTTTCTGTCACGTACACCCACTGCATAGAGAAAGCAGGGCAGAGCCACGAAGCCGAGCATTTCGGTCAGGAACAGCAGTCCGTAACCGGATGCAAGGTAATGCCAGTTGTTATCGTAAGCTACGCCCATGGTTTTAATGAAGAAGTAGCCGAAGAGAACAAGTGATGTGGCCTTACCGAACCCGAATACCACGCTGTCGTGGTGCTTGAGGTATTCTTCGTCCATCATGCGGTGCAGGCCCTTGTGGGACATGGTGCCTTCGAAGATGACCATGGACATACCTGCAG
Source organism: Maridesulfovibrio sp. (assembly GCF_963678865.1). Taxonomy (NCBI): domain Bacteria; kingdom Pseudomonadati; phylum Thermodesulfobacteriota; class Desulfovibrionia; order Desulfovibrionales; family Desulfovibrionaceae; genus Maridesulfovibrio; species Maridesulfovibrio sp. The sequence continues at coordinate 3,396,988 of NZ_OY787459.1, forward strand.
CAATACTTGAAACAAAGAAGTAGAGCGGCATATAGGGTGAATACCAGAGCGGATGCAGCTTGGACGGGACGATGGTGTACAACGCGCCGAGGGATGACTGGTGCAGGGTGGAGAGCACTACGCCGAAGATGGTCAGGACCATGGTCAGTTTAACAACCACTTTTCTGATTTTCTTCCAGCCCAGCCATTCGAACATGGCCGGAGTGAACTCGATAAAGAGCACAGTCAGGTAAAGCATAACGCACAGACCTACTTCGAAAAGCAGGGAGGTGGTACCCTGGGAAACGAAGATGGGGTAAGGCAGCCTCCACGGACGACCGAGGTCGTACTGCAGTGCGAATACAACCAGAGCGTAGCCGAGGAATGCGGTCAGGATTGCCGGACGTACAGCGGAGTGAAAGCGCTTGAGTCCGAATACATAGCAGGCTGCGGAAGTTGTGTATCCGCCGGCTGCAAGGGCAACACCGCAGAGCAGGTCGAATCCGATCCAGATTCCCCACGGGTTGTTGTCATCAAGGTTGGTTACGGGGCCGATTCCCTGAGTGAACCTGAGCACAGTGAGGATCAGGCCTACTACGAGGATGGCGCCGGTTACCAGATTGAAGGTATTGAAGGCCGATTTAGGGCCGTTATTCGCGGGAGTGGACATTAGGATTCCTCCTTCTCGCTGTTTTCATCCTGCTCTTCTTCTTTGGGAGCAAGTGCTTCTTCTACAGCTTTCTTGACTTCGACTTCGATCTTGCGCTTGTTGGCAACATCAGCCTTTTCAAGAGCTTCGGAGAGAGTTTTTTCAGCTTCTGCGCTTGCCCTGGCAAGAGCGTTATCCACAGCTTCCTTGCGTTCTTCGTCGGCGATTTTGCTGTTGCGTTTGCTTACAGCGTAGATGCCGCCGAGAAGCACGGGCCAGAGGCCCGCAACCATGGGAACCGCTGCCAGAGCGCCGGCAGTGAGTTCGGGGGCGGATTTGGTGCCGAGATCCTCGCGCATGCCTATTTCTTTGAAAGGCACACCGGAGAGGTACATCCAGCTGGTACCGCCCATTTCATCTTCACCGTAGAGGTGGTCGACGTAACGGTCGGGATTGCGGCGGATGCGTTCGCGGGCGATCTTGATCAGCTTGTCCCTTTCACCGAAGACGAGTGCTTCTTTGGGACACTCGGCAACACAGCCGGGAAGCTGGCCCTTGGCCTGACGGGGTGCGCACATGTCGCACTTCATAACCCGCGGGGTCAGGGGTTCGTCATATTCGTAAGTCGGGATTTCAAATGGGCAGGCTACCATGCAGTAGCGACAGCCGACACAAACCGACTCATCATAAACAACTGCGCCGTTGGGCAGTTTCTTGAATGCTTTTACGAAGCATGCGGACGCACAGGCAGGCTCAAGACAGTGGTTGCACTGGGACTTGCGGAATACGGGATGTTCCGGAGTTCCGTATTTGTTGACCACGGTGAAGGTCTTGGCATCTGTTCTGCGTTTGGTGTCCAGCACGGAAAGGTCATCGAATTTCTTCTCGGGTTCGGGAAGTTTGTTGACCTTGTTGCATGCTGCTTCACATTTGCGGCAGCCGATGCAGCGGGTAGCGTCAAAGAGTACACCCTTACTTCCGGGATAACCTTTGAACTCTTTGCCTCCGGCCTCAGCTCCTGTGGGGAGGGCTGCTCCCACACAGGTTGCACCCAGCACTCCGAGGAATGTTCTGCGTAACATTTATCTGTTCTCCTTCAGGCTATCCGTTACTATTTCTTCGCGTGACATGCGGTGCAGTCAGTTGAAGCAGGCTTCTTGAGGTTCATAGCGTCATGACAGGTCATGCACTGAACGTGGTAAGCAGCCTTGAGGGCCGGACGTCCGTCCTGAACTTTTCCACCGTGACAGCTGGCGCAGCTCGGAGGAGTTGCACTTGCAGGGCTGTTGTGGTGGCAGCTTCCGCACACGGTAAGAGGTGTGCTGTGGAAAGCGTTAGCCATTTTGTCACCCTTCATGCCGTCGACCAAGGACATGATGATCTTACGGTGGGGCAGCTTGCTGGCTTTGTATTCATTTTCAAGGACGTTGATGGTCACGAATTCGGGGATGTCCTTTTCTGCAACCAGAACCGGGGACTCGGGACGCTCCATGATCAGCTCAGTTGCCATGGCAGCCTTGGCGGAGGCATCCATTTCAACAGGTTCGCTGGAGGTGGAAGCAGGTCCGTTGTGGCAGACCGCACAGGTCTCCTCGGACTTGATTGCGTTTTTGGGCATGAGTTCGTGACAGCCTGCACATTTGGGATCTTTTTGCTTTACGGCATGACAGCCCACACAGGATCTGGTGCTGTCTGCTTTGTGCATAGCCTTGTCGAGAGTTACAAATCCGCCTTCTTTGGAACCACGAACGGTGTGACATGAGGAGCATGACTTATTCATGGTTTTGTGGTGGCAGGAGCTGCATGAATCAGTGTATCCTTCGTGGGCCTTGTGGTTGAAGGATACTGCAGCCATGGTTGCCTTTACAGCAACGTTATCCTGCACCGGAGCGGTGAGCAGCACAGCATCGGGCTGTTGTCTGGGGAGGCGGGGCAGTTTGTTGCCCAGCTTTTTCATAACAGCAGCGTTGTCTTCCTTGATTTCTTCAGCCTGCATTTTACCGTGGCAACCGGCACAGTCGACAGGACCGGTCTTTTCGGCTTTGGCAGCTTTCATTTCAAGGTGGCAGCTTACACACTGACCGTGGTAGGCTTCAGATGTAGTCAGTTTCACATCACCTTTGGGTTCTGCGGTGTGACATACGCTGCAGTTTTCTTCCTGTCCCTTCACGTACTCAAGCTTCTTGTCGATGCTGTTATATACGTGGTGACAGCTTCCACAGTTGGTGTCCTGCCCATCATCTTTGGCAATGAGTTTGGAGTCCCAGTGGCGGTAGTGGAGGATGTTCTCCATGCCTGCGGGAGCCCGATCAGCCTTGATTTCAGGTTCGGCCACGTGACAGCTGCGGCATTCACCAACCTGAGGTCCGGTTTTCTTTCCGGCCTTGGCGTCGGCAGCATGACAGCTGATACAACCGTTGTGGTAAATTTCTTTGAGCTGTTTGGGAGTACCGTTTTCAAGTCTTTTGAACTTGTAGGATACAGTCCCTTCGTTTTTCTGATGGCAGGCAGTGCAGTCTTTGCCCTGCTCAACCATAGCCTTAGTGTGTGTATCGTGGAGAAACACAACAGAAGGCAGTTCCAGTTCTTCCTGAGCGGCAATAGTGTCGATCATAATAAGATCAGGACGCTTGTTGCCGTTTTCCTGCGGGGTTCCGACCATGCTCAGCGCTTCCATGTGGAAGCCGAGCACCCCGGCCAGGACAATCAGGATACCGGACAATCGCAATAGTTTCTTTCCGTTTGCCATGATATGGATCCCCTCTCAATGCAATTGGTCTCGAAGTTGAATACTCCGGGCCTTTGTTGCTCCGGTCGGTTTTTTATCGTTATTCCGGGCTGTTACTTCCCCCATGGAAAGCCGTGTAATGGAAATACGTTCAAGACCGTTCCGGCGCGCCTCATTCCCCATCAACCGGGTTGGTATTAATACCTCCTAGGTCGATAGGTTTTTATACCTGCTCGATAGGTATGTTATTAATCAAGGGTACGTCAAGGGAGTTTTGTAAAAAGTGTGGGTAAAAAAAGTGCTCTTTTTCAGAGTATCTTGGTCTGGATTTAGTGTTTGTAAAGTTTACAAAAAAATAAGTTTAATATCCCGTAATAACTTATAAAATTAATATTTTTTCTTATTTTAACTTTTAATGATTTACAAAATTTATTTATCTTTATTATTTCTATTTTTGAAAAATGATTATTGAAGTATGCAGAGAGGGTTATTGCAGTTTTAGCTCGGGGCATGTTTGTGCATGATGTGATGTTTTACTCTGTGCTGATTGGTATGGACTGTTTTGTGTATTTTACAGTACAGATTTGCATGGTACTCCTCTTGAGTTTATAAATAATCTGAACATAAGGAGGTCATATGAAGACTTTAGGCGTTCTTGGCGGAATGAGTTGGGAGTCGACTGTTTCATACTATAAATTACTAAATGATGGTGTGCGAGAGAGAAGGGGCGGTTTGCATTCCTGCCCTATGGTAATGCACAGTGTTGATTTTGCCCCTTTTGCGGAACAAATGGGGCAAAACGACTGGGAGAGTATTACGGCCGGATTGGTAAGGGGGGCGATGAGTGTTGAAGCCGGGGGGGCTGAAGCTTTGATCATTGCCACCAACACCATGCACAAAGCTGCGGATAAAGTTCAGGCTGCGGTGAATATACCCTTGTTGCACATGGCTGATGCTATTGCAGCGGGAGCCAAAGCCGTAGGAGCTTCGAGTCTGGGGCTGCTTGGAACTGCTTTTACCATGGAGCAGGATTTCTTGTCCCGTCCGCTTAAAGAGAATTACGGGTTGGATGTGATGGTGCCGGACAGTGATGGACGGGCAATGGTTCACCGGACAATTTTTGCAGAACTTTGTTGTGGAAAACTTATCGATAAGACTCGTGAAGAATATATCGAAATAATAGAAAAAATTGCTGCAAACGGAGCCGAAGCAATTGTCCTGGGCTGTACCGAGATAGGTTTATTGGTAAAGCCTGAGGATGTATCTGTGCCGCTGATTGATACAGTAGAGGCTCATGTGGAACTGGCTTTGAATTACGTGTTGAAATAGTTTTATTGTTTCAGTGAAGAGAAAAAAATGTGACCTCGAACAGCATCCGAAGGTCTGGTTATTCGGTAGCTACCGCAATTCCGGAGCCGATCAGGACCGATCCGGCACAGCGGTTGGCTATTTTCCAGACTTTCGGGCTGCGGATGGCAGCACGGCTGCGGTCACCCAGCCATGCATAGGCCAGCAGCACTGTGAGTACCGTCGGAATGACTGAGCAGGTTACGACAATTACATCTGCAGCGGTCAGAGCTTGCAGATTTATGAATCCGGGCAGGAATCCGCAATAAAATGCGATCAGTTTAGGGTTGCCCAGTGACACGCATAAACCGGCAAGGTATGTCTTGCCGGTTCCTTTTGCCTGGGGCAGACTGGAGTTGGCGGCAACAGGCCGGGTTGCCCTCCAGCTTTTGATCCCAAGGTATATCAAATAGGCCGCACCGGCCCATTTCAGGACTATAAATCCCGTCCCCAACTTCTGGGCTACCAAGCCCATGCCGAAAATAGCCATAAGCAGATAGCAAAGATCGCCACTGACTACGCCCAGACAATAAATAGCAGTGGATTTAAATCCACGCGCAACAGACTGCGCGATAATGGACATGACCCCCGGTCCGGGGATCAACGCAAAAATCGTAACAGCAAATATCAGCGCAATTGTTGATGTAAAGGTCATTTTTTTACTCCATGGTTCTTCATTTGATTACCCATCATGTTTTGGGAGGTCCACCATTTTGTCATTGGCAGTGCGGGCAGAGTCGTCTACTAATAACTATCAAAAATCAAACTGGAAACCGGTGCATGGCTGAAAAGCAATCTCTTCCCCTCCTTGAGTTTATTACTTTGTGTTGCGTAGTCTTCATGGCTGTTTGCAATATTTCCGTTTACTACAGCCTGAATGTTTATCTGCTGGGTCTAGGATTTACGAAAACTGTTTCAGGCTTCTTGATAAGTGTCTATTCGCTGTCCGGTATGCTTATGTATCTTACGGTCAGTAGTTTGATTACTGCCGGAAATGCTTACCGATTCATGTTTGCGGGTATGGTGCTGGTGAGTCTGTGCGGTGGCGGTTATCTTTGTATGCACGATTTTTGGCCGCTTTTGCTGCTGCGCATAGGTCAGGGGGTAGGCATATTCATGGTCCTTGCCCCCTGCGTGGCCATTCTTGTTTCCATGGTCAGTCAGGAAAACGTGGGGTCGGCATTCAGTTTGTATTCTACGGCCCTGTTACTTCCCTATGCTGTAATGCCTCATGTCTCAGAACAGTTGGGGCCTTTTGTAGATGGTCCTGAATTGATTTATGCCGCAACAGCCGGACTTATTCCGGTGGCTTTTCTACTGACCTTGTTTCTCCGTTTCCGTACTTCCGGTATGAAAAAAAATGGACAGGAAACGATGAGAGATATTTCTACCCGTGAATCCTATGCCAATCTTTCGCGCTTGAAAATTATCTCTGTGCTGGCAGTTAACGGTGTGTATTTCATGATTTTTACCGGGCTGTTTTTTCTGTTTCAGGATTTTGCCCATTCTAGGGGAGTGGTCCGGGCCGGATACTTCTTTTCGTTACAGATGGGCGTGATGATCGCCATCCGTTTATTCGGCGGAACTCTTTTTGACCGTTTTTCAAAGCGTGCGCTGATCGTGACTGCCTTTGTCTTTACGGCTGGCGGTTTTATCCTGCTCAACGGGTTGCACGATGAAGGCATGCTGTTGCCGGTAGCCGTGATTTTCGGGATAGGTATGGGACTAAGCGCTCCGGCTTTGAATTCTCTGATGTTTGTGGTCAGTGAACCCCGTTTTCGCAGCTTTAATGTAAATATGATGATGTTTACCGTGCATATGGGATCTTTTTTCGGACCGTTGCTTGGTGGAATTGCGGTTGATTCAATCGGGTATAACGGTTTTTGGGATATTGCTGCTGCAGGGACATTGGGCACGGCTTTGGTTTTTATGTTGCTGGGCAGGGTCAAGTAATTCTGTTCTGGCTTGATTCAGTAAATGCCGTTAAGTTGAAGGGTAAAGGGGTTGTGTATGTCTGATATGGATATGATCTTTATGGAAGAGGCTTACAAGCTGGCGAAGAAAAGTTTTGATGAAGGCGGCTTGCCGATAGGAGCTGTGCTGGTTCGTGATGGTGAAATTATAGGCAGCGGTCATAATCAGCGGGTACAGAAGGGGGATCCCATCGCTCACGGCGAGATGGACTGCATCCGCAATGCCGGGAGGCAGAAGACCTATAGGGATTTAACCATTTATACTACCTTGTCCCCATGTATGATGTGCTCCGGAACAATTGTGCAGTTCGGCATTCCTCGTGTTGTCATCGGTGAAAATCGCAACTTCGGCGGTAACGAGGAGTTTTTGAAATCCAGAGGAGTACAGGTAACTGTTTTGGATCACCCGAAATGCATCGAATTAATGGAAAGACTGAAAGCCGAAAAGCCCGCACTCTGGGCGGAGGATATTGGGGAGTAGTCTGTTGTTCCTGATTTATGGGAAGATGTTTTAATGGGTCAATTTACCCTGTTGTAGAGTTTGTCTATTTATTGACCGGCTGTTTTTGAAACAGCCGGTCAAAGTTTTTTAATCGCCGGTATTGTCACTGATAATTGCATTGAAACCGCATTCGGCTTCGCATGCACCGCAATCAATGCAGTTGTCATTTATTTCATAATAATTGGTACCGGCGGCATGGATGATTGCCTCTGAAGGACAAGCGCTTTGACATGCACCACAAAACTGGCATTCATCCGGGTCTATTTTACGCATTCTAATCTCCTTAAAACTACATTAATGTTAAATGTCTTTTGTCTTGGCGTTAATCTGTCGATTCAGATTTACACTTTTGGGTGTAGTGGTGTCAATATGAAGGTTTTACATCTCGCGCTAAGACGTATAATGTCATTCTAGTCGCTGTGAGTGGTTGTGTTCAGGCTTATAGGGGGTAGATTTTGGTCAGACATGCTTAAGAAAGTTTATTCTTGCCTGTTTTTCATATTTCGTAAAAAAAAATGAATTATGGCGTGTTTGCTTGTCTGACTTTGGCGAATTTGAAAAATATCCTTTAGATGCAATCTTGATTCATTTTGTCACTATGATTAGTTTTTTGCGTAGAAAATGGGCATCTGTTGGCGCCCAACTATATTTTGTAAATGTTCAAGTCAGGTAGCATATGTGTTTAAATTCCATACAGGTTCCTATTTTTAAAAAGTTTAGTAAGGCAATGAATCTTGATGTTGATTCTTATATCTATGAATATTCTCTGGAATTTATAGGTGTGCGTAGAAATGCTCTTGAGGAGCTCAGTGAGCAGGAAGGGGATGTCTGGATCAACAAGGCTTATGTTGATTCGTTGAAGGATGTAGATTTAGGGTGTTGAAAATATCATAGAGCTTAGAGTTTCATCCGCTCCAAATATTAAAAAGCTTAGTGTGGTTCTTCTAAAAACGGTTTTATATCTATCAAGCATAAGGTCTCGGGCTGCAGATAAGTGTTATCTGCAGCGTAATTGGAAAGGCTGAACTTGCGTATGTCTAAGTGCGCAGTTCAGCTTTTTTATCTTTCTGATCTCCAGCCCATTTTCAATCGTCTGCAGGGCCGGACCCAGTAGACGATGGCTCTTTGTTAGGGATAAAGAAAGCCCCCGAAATACACATCTTTTCGGGGGCCTTGATTGAATTTAAGTTCATACCTGCTAAGGTGAATAAAGCCCTGCCCAGACAGGCAGGTACAGGGAGAGAATCGGCAGGCAGGAGAGAATTATCAGTACAATGAAGTCCATAGCCACATAGGGAATGGCTTCCTTGGCTATTTCGTCCACTTCACATCCGGCAAGGTTGGCTGCTGTAAACAGGTTAACCCCTACAGGTGGGGTCGCCTGACCTATAGCCAATGCTGAGATGAAAATAACACCGTAGAAAACCGGGTCGATGTTGAATGCGCTCAGCACCGGGATGAGTATCGGCATAACCAGATAGGATATGGAAATGGCATCAAGCAGCATTCCCAGACCGAACAGGAGCAGGTTGACAAGAATGATCATGACCACTGCGTTGGGGGATACCTTGATAATGAAGTCTGCAAGGGTGTCGATTACTCCGGTAACGGATGCCGCCCAAGTGAAAATTCCTGCAAAAGCGACAATAAACATGATTACCGAGCTGGTGACGGCAGAGTCTACAAGGATTTCCATCAGATCTCGCCAACTGATGGACCGATAGATGACCACTGCTACGAAAAGACTGTAGAACACAGCTACTACGGCAGCTTCTGTCGGTGTAAACACGCCTGTGTATATTCCGCCCAGAATTACCATCGGAGCAAGAAGTGCCCAGAATGATTTTCTCAAAGCGGTCATCAGCTCCGCAAAGCTGCCGCGTTTGCTCAGTCCCCGGTATCCACGTTTGTGTGAAATGTACCATGCCACCACAATGGTTCCGATCCCGGTGAGGATGCCGGGAATGATACCGGCAACAAAAAGTGCAGAAACAGAAACGGAAGTGATGTTGCCGTAAATAATGAAGGCGATGGAAGGCGGGATGATGATGGACAGGTCCGAAGCGTTGGCAATGGTCGCTCCTGCAAAGGCTTTGTCGTAACCGTTCCTGAGCATGGGAGCCATTAGAATCATGCCCACAGCAGCAGTTGTTGCCGGACCTGAGCCGGACATGGCCCCCCAGAACATGCAGGTCAGCACCGCTACGATGGAGAGACCTCCTGTGGCCCGGCCCACCAGCAACTCAAAAAAAGAGGCAATGTGCGCCGCAATCCCTGCCCGTTGAAGGATAACACCCGCCAATACAAAAAACGGAATTGCCAGCAGAGGAAACGAAGCGATACCCGAGGCGAAGTTCACCCCGAGCATTTCCGCTCCCAGATCAAAATAAATAATGGTGGCAACAGCGGAAACACCGAGAGATGTTCCAATGGGAGCCCCTATGATCATGAGAGCAAAAAAGAGGACCAGAATAAGTATAAATTCCATATTATTCTTCCCCTTCCCGACCGTTCAGCTTGTTCATTGCATCACGGTATATTCCCCTGAATATGAAAATGGAAAACAACGGCAGTCCGGCGTAATAAATCCAGACCGGAATATCCAGTGAAGCGGACCGGGCCTGAAACAGGGTTATCTCGTCATAGATGGCCTGAATCATGAACCAGTTGAGCACCAGAAACAATCCTGCGGCCAGCAGGGAGTAAATGAGCACAGAAGCCTTCTGCAGCTTTTTGGGAAAGTGGTTGAAAAAAGTTACCATGCCGAGGTGTTCACTGCGCTCAAAAGCGATCCCGATCCCGATTATGGTGATCCAGACAAAAAGGTTGATGGTGATTTCCTCAGTGGCGGCAAGGGAGAAATGAAATATATAGCGGCTCAGGACATTAATGAAAGCAATCAGTACCATGACTGCCATAAAAATTGCTACCAGCCAGTGATCAAGCCGATAACCGAACAATAACTTCTTCACAGGTAAACTCCCGGATTCGAATTCCATTGCAGAACCCGATTATAGGGCTGCCCCGAAAATGAATTTCGGGGCAGACATGATTGGAAACAAAACTTGGGGGGCAAAATAGACCCCTGCGAAACCTAGCGGCCCATGTCGGCCTTGGCTTTTTCGTAAACTTCAGGTCCGATCTTTTTGACCCATTTGTCGTAGACCGGGAGAGTGGCTTCTTCAAACGCCTTCAGTTCTTCGGGAGTAAGAGTATGAACTTCCATACCTTTACCCTGCATGAATGCGATGGGATCAGGTACTTCCATGGTGTAGTTGAATTCGTTTTTCAGGATATTCAGGGATTTGTCTCCGTCCAGTCCGGCACGGCACAGGGCGGTTTCAAAGCGTCCGGCTTCTTTAGCCGCTTCCATGATCTGTTCCTGAATTTCTTTAGGGAAGGCTTTCCATTCGCGCTGGTTCCAGTAGATAATCAGTGGATCGGCAAGGTAGTTCCACATGGTTACGTACTTGTGGTATTGGTAAATCTGAACCGGAATCAGCACACCCACAGGGTTTTCCTGACCGTCCACAACTCCCTGCTGGAAGCCCGCAACAGCATCACCCCAGTTCATGTTTACCGGGTCGGCACCAAGCTGGCGAAAGGTGTCGATGAACAGTGGGTTACCCACAACGCGGATACGCAGTCCTTTCATATCTTCAGGTTTTTTTACGAGCACCTTTGAGTTGGTCAGCTGACGGAAACCGTTTTCTGCCCAAGCCAGAGGTTGGAGGCGTTTTTTCTCCATGGCTTGAAAAATACTTTTACCTGCTTCCCCGAACTTGACCTTGTCCATTGATTCGAAGTCATTGAGAAAGAAAGGAAGATGAAAAATATTGGCCTCAGGAATGACCGGGCTGATGTTGATGGTGGAGTCCATTGCGCAGTCAATTACGCCTTTGGCTACCATCTGAGAACTTTTAAGCTGTGCCCCCTTAAGTAGTGCGGACCCGAAATAGGGTTTGATGTTGATCTGGCCGTGGGTTTTTTCCTTGACCAGTTCCGCGAATTTGGTGGCGCCCATACCCCAGTAGAATTTGGGGCCCACAGTCACCTGCATTTTGTATTCTTTTTTAAATTTGGCAGCATTGGCGGAAACCGCCATCATCATAACCATAGCGGTAAGGGCTACAGCAACCTTGAAAATACGTTTAAAATCAAACATGTACCAACTCTCTGCATCAGTAAGTTAATGTTGAGTGACATCCGTGTCCTTCCGGCCATGGACAGCTCAACCAAAGCTATATGTAAACTGGAGTTGCCCCGCAAAACTGTGGAGTTCATGTGATTAATGAAGGGATGTCTTTTCACAAGGAACACCGGACACGACAAAAAAGACGTGATGACGAAATCACGCGAGTTGAATCCGCAAGATATCGGCTGCAGGGCAGACTCTCAGGTAAACCTGGAATGGATCAAGTTGGAGCGACTGAAGGTATTGAGAGACTTTCAGAACTGATCGAAACAAAATGGGAAATGTTGCAGGAAATTTACCTGATAAAAGTTGCAGGATATCACCATAAGTAAGAACAAATGTCTAGTTTTTTAGGTTTGATGAAACAAAAGCATCAAAACGTTTCAAATCATTTTAAACCTCAATTACAGATGGCAATGCTAAAAAATATGAATCAACGTTATCGAATATATCCAAACGCAGGTTATTGAGACTCCGGTTCAATGGGGTTATCTTGCTCAAGCAGTAATCTTATGGAATGTTAAGTGTAATCAAAGCTAAGTGGTAATGCCGTGGCTCAGGTGGGCACTGTTTTGAATAATTCACCCTTCAGAAAAATAATTACGTTTTTTAAACTCTTAATTCGGAAAGCTATGCTGTCGGGTTACGTCGGCGTTGATTAGTAAAATTCCGGTAGATTTAAATGTTGTGGTTGGGGGGATGAATGCCCCATACAAATAGAAAAAATGCATTATTATAAAGGATGAAAATGAAATATTATCTTGGGTTATGCGCAATCGCAAAAAACGAGACTAAATATCTGGAAGAATGGGTAAGATACCATTTGGGTATTGGTGTCGAACATATTATTCTTTTTGACAATGATAGCGACATTCCTGTTTCAGAAACATTGAAAGACTGGATATCAGCAGGTGCAATAACAGTCATCGAAGCTCCGGGGGCTTGTAAACAACTTCCGTGCTACGAGACGGCATTATCTAAGTTTGGAGCACAATTCTGTTGGCTTGGCTTTATTGATCTGGATGAATTTATTGTCACAAAAAATCAGATGAGTCTTCCTGAATTTTTATTGGCATACGAACCATATGGCGGATTAGGAGTCAATTGGGTCTGCTTTGGATCTTCAGGATATATTGAAAGCCCCGACGACTATGTAATACGGGCATATAAACTGCGTCTACCGGATGAACATAACAAGAATCTTCATATCAAATCTATCATACAACCATCAAAAGTTAAGAGCATTGCTTCCAATCCGCACTCTTTTTTGTTTAAGGAAGGTTTTTTCGCGGTCAATGAATTGAAACACCCTATTCCTGCCGGATCAGCCTTTTCCTATTTTACAAATGAATTAATACAAATAAATCACTACGTAACAAGATCACGTGAAGATTATATTGCAAAAATTAAACGGGGAAAAGCCGACAGAGAATCAGAACCGCCATCAGTAATAAATGAACCTTTTGAAGGTGAAGTCTCCGATAATTCTAACAAAAAACAATTATTCCATTTGTTGAGGACAAAGGACCTGTCTCCCAGAGAATTTCTTGAGAATAGTATTTTTCATCAGAATACCTTTTTATCAGAGTCAGACTTAATAACACAACTTGCCAGACTTGTAGCCCAACAAAAAATTACCGACGCCATACCGCTTATACTCAGACTGTCCTTGACTGTTTCTGAGGAGAAATCTCTGCCAGTAAAATTAAAAATTCTTAATATTCAAAAACGGTTTGGTGCTGTAATTGAACTGTCTGAACATTTTTTTAAAACTCATTATTCAAGGGAAATAGTGAAAGAATACCGTTTTGCGGTTAAAAATATTGGTGATAGTAATAATGATATAAAAATCGAAAACATAGAGAGATTAATTAACTTTTTGTATGGTTATCATGGAGATGTTCCCAACTCAGAAGCATTTCGTTGATGTTGGTAAGACTGATAATTACGAGCAACTCTCCATATGGGATAAATAAGTGTCTATTTGCGTTTAGCCACTTAGGATATTGTTTTGATGCGTAAAGTTTTCGGCTAGGATAATTGAATCCAGTTTTTTAAAATCAGGTCGTTTTGTTTAAATTCATCTGGAGAAACGTCGGTCCGGCAATGGATTTCTTCAAATAACGGATCTTTTTTTCTAATATCTTCCGTAAATTCGAATACATCATAATATGTAAAGTCCGGGTGGAATTGAACTCCCCAGATTTTTTCCCCTCTTACCTGAAATCCGTGAATAGTACATCTGTCTGAAGTTGCCGTAATCTCGAACCTGTCATCTAGATCGAACACCTCATCATAATGAAAAACCGCTGATTTCAGGGAGCCAACCGTATGGAAAATCTGGTTGTCGGATAATTTTATGTTTGTCCATCCAATTTCCGGGGTTGACGACTTTCGAACATGGTTTTTCCCGATTATGTGCCTGACCAAAAACTGATGCCCAAAACATATACCTAGGATGGATTTATTCTTCGACATGAAGTGATCGATAATAGCGTCTAGTCTAGGATACCAAGAACATTCTTCCATGGCACTTTCCGTGGAGCCCGAGATAAGCAAGTGCGTATAGTCATTTAAGTTGTGACTATCAGCCAAATTACTCAGGTGGATTGTGTCATATTTTATATCAATGGTTTCAAATACCTCGGCTATTCTTTGATCAAAACTTTTTTTTAATGATTGTTCAAAGAGAAGATTGAGGACAAGAACATGTTTAGTGTGCATCAGGGGGCTCTCTAAATAGGATAAGCTTCGGAGAAGGAGTTGAATGATAGTTATACCGGGGAAATCGTCCGTTTAATTTTTTTCGATATCCAAAAAATAAAAATATAGCAATTTGAACGGTTGAAAGGGTCGGCCTACGATTGGGCCAACCCTTTTTTTACATGTGGAATATGTTCTTCCGATGCGGCGGCAATGGCCTGAACCATTTCCGTAGTGGAATTGATCATATCTATAATTCCGCCGATGGCTAGTCCTGCTTCGCCAGCAAGCTCTGTGCTGCTTTCAACCACTTTGGATGTTTTTTCCATTCTGTTGATAGAGTTGGACGTGCCACCCTTTGACGCATAGCCTCCTCGGCTTTTCGAGTGGCTTCTTGTGCCTGAATAGCTTTATCTTCAGTTTCTTCTGTTTTGGCCGTTATTTCAGCTAGATTATTTCGCAGGGTCGCAGCCATGGAATTTAGGGCAGACTGAAGTTGAGCTGTTTCATCATTACCATTTGCAGCAAGATCTATGTCAAAATTTCCGTTTGTTATCTGAGTCGCTGCTTTTACACTTTCCTAAAGAGCTTTCGAGATGCGATTTGAAAGGAGAATAGCCAGCCCTGCTGCCGCAGTATGGAAAGCAAGGCAACTGCTATGTATATTCTGGTAGTATTTGAAATGGTTTTATCCATTTGAACGACATTATTTTTTGGGTCAACAATTTTTCAGCGGTGTTACAGGGGGGGGGGAACCTGTTTGGGTCACCAAAAGGTTTACCGGAATGGTATGCCCTTTTTTGGGAGTGATCATGGGGCTCGAAGGCGGTGTTGAGTACTCTTCTCTATAGCGAAGCCATATTGGCAACTTTGGTTCAATCAAAGATTGCATAGAAATAGAGATCGTTGGATCATTTAAGCAATTCTTGAATGGATAGTTGTTTTTTAGCTAATTCGCTGCATTTGGGAGCATCATTCTCGACCAGACTTACAATAGTGCTATCAAGCCTACTTTCATTTTTCATCTTTGTCAGTATGGATAACGATTGTTCCAGCGACATACCCTTACGATAGGGTCTGTCCTGTAGCAGGGCTTGAAAGACATCTGCGACCGCAATTATTCTCGCGGGCAGGGGAATTTTCCCTTTTTCAGGATGGAATGGATAGCCAGTTCCAATGTCGTTTTCGTGGTGGTAGGCTGCCCAGAGGGCTATCTCTTCAAGGCCGGTAACAGGGCGTAAAATTTCAAATGTCTCGTAGCTGTGTTGGTTGATTATTGCTCGTTCAGTGGGGCTTAACGGTCCTTTTTTTTCAAGGATATTGTCTGGAATATGTAATTTTCCTATGTCATGGAGATATGCTGCTATTTCAATTTTATCTACTACAATGTCGGGTAGGCCATATTTTATTGCAATATGTCGCGATAGATTTGCAACTCCATATGAGTGCTGGACAGTGAATGAACTCTTTTGGTCAATAATGTATGAAAAGATTTTTGCAAGTTGTTTTAAATCTGCCAATGATATAATTTTAGTGGATTCCAATGATCCCATTTCCCATGCAAACTTTTCTATATGTCTATCTTCAAGTGAAAGCCAAAAGGCTTCAGCCTGTGAAATATCTAAGAATGTTTTTACAAATTCAGGATTGAAATAGGTGTTAGACTTTTCTGCGATGCTTTTTTTGATAGTTTCAATGTGAAGAAGTATGTTCTTTTCGTAGTATGGAGCTGCTGTAATATCTATTCTGTCTGCAATAAAAATGAGATTGGCTACTCTTTTGTCGAAAATTGTGGTCTCTGCATGCTGTAGCTCTTCCCACGGAGTGTGATGATATAATATAGGAATGGCCATTTTTTTTAATGGTTCGAAATGTGATAACAAATCGTGTCCTATGCGGCAGTGTAGTCCGGATTGCTCCCAGTCAAAAAGGTTTGCCAAATAGGAGTGAACAGTATCAGAGGATACGCCGCAATCGTGAAGTAATCCAAGCTCATATATGAAAAAAAGATTTTCGTCGCTGAAATTCAAAGCTTTTGCCATTTGCAAAGCAATATAGCCAACCCGTTTGCCGTGATTGGTGTCATTCATGCCCACTAAACTGACGGCATTTTCTATTGCCAACACCATTTGGCGAAGATCCACTGAAATTGTCTCTGGATAATCCATAAGATTCTTCTTAGCTGATTTATAGGTTTGGTTTTAATAATTCTATCAAAAACACAATGTGGGGGGAAGTTAAAATAAAAGTGTTCTTGTGTTTGTCTAATTTAGGTAGAAGGGTACGAAAAAACAATAATATAGTTAGATTATGCCCAAGTCGTATTGTTTTGTGGGAAAAAATGACTTTGGATATTTATAATATGAGTAACCAGAGGTTCACCAAAATGTTGACACCCAAAAATAAAAGGACCAATCAGCGGTATGCTAACTGGTCCTTTTACTTGGATTTTATGATGTTCGGAGCAGGAGGATTTGAACCCCCGGCATCTTGCTCCCAAAGTCGTTTGCGAATGTTGCAACCGTTTAATTCATTGAATAATTTTTCGAATTGGGGACATTTTTTTGGGGATTTTTGGGAGGTTTTGGGGGTGAATGGTTCCCCGTGGAATTCAACTAAAGTTGTCGTTCCACATCCATGCTTTGATGCAAAATCCTGCTGATTATGACTGTGTTCTTAGCAATGTGATAAAAAATTAGATGTTTCCCTACCGGATATTTACGGTAGCCATTTCGGATATGATCGCAATTCACACCAAGTCTATAATTCTCTGCAAGCATATGGAAGGTCGAATCCATTTGGGTCAGATAGTCATTGCGCTGTGCGGTCCCCCATGTCTTTTGAGTGTATCGCGCAATGTTTTTCAAGTCAGCATAAGCTTTATTGGTTAACTTGAAATTCATCTAGCGATCCAATTCTTCCATAATGCTTTCAAGCGAGTAGTCGGAAAGACCGCTTTCCTCTCCTTCCCGTAGTGCCTGTCGCAGGGCTTTTAATTTGGTCTCTCTTTCTTCAAGGAGTCTCAGTCCTGCACGTATTGTCTCGCTTGCGGAATTGAAGCGACCGGATTTTACCTGATCGGTGATAAAAGTATCAAAATGTTCGCCGAGTGTTACGCTGGTATTTTTTTGCATGGTGGCCTCCCTTGTTTGGATATACTTATAAATAATATTTGTTGGTATTGTTGGCAAGGAGGAGAGTTTCTTCGGAAACATTGGGTCGATCTCGTATGAGGTCGGCCCTTTTCTTTTTGCCTGCGGCGGGTGGTGACGGGATTAAGTGCTAGTCCTTACTCTGATCATAAATTTTTTGAGTTCGTGGCTGTCGGGTTCCGACCATGAAAAAATGAAGAATTGAGTATTTGGTGACACGGGTGTGCCGAGGGCGGAGTGGGGTCTCCTGTGCTATGTGTGCTTTTTCTCGGAAGGGCAAACTTGGTGCTGAGGATCAAACCATAATATCTGAAAAATATTTCCTTTCAATATTCCCCAAAGTCGAGGTTTTCCACCGAACCTTAATCGATACAGAGCATCAACTTTTATTTTCAATGTGTTCAGTCTTGCTTGTGCTCGTGGAACTAATCGGCCAACAGGGACGGCATGATTATATTGTTGTTTTTCATGAAATATTTCGGCTATAGTCTGTTTTTCATATGCATGTAGTTTGTCTGCATACCTATTCAAATGTTTGGGTAAAGAAGTCCACGGAGATTCAGGTGCTTGGTCCATCAAGTTAAAGTGCCATGAAATATGGCTATCCAAAATTTGTTCTGGATTTTCTGAAAATTTAACCGTTTTGGACGGTGTGGGATTTTGGTTAATTTTAGCTGTTTTCTTCGCCATCTTCTAAAGACCACTATAGTATTCAGCCATAGCGCTTTGAGTAATTTCCGTATTACAAGAAGAACCATCAGGGCATCCTGCCCTTGCGTCGAGCCAAGGTTTTTCTAAGTGAGTCAAAGCTACTAACCATTGAGCACTTTTGTCTCCGTATGTTTTTAAAACGGAGTCTATAGTTTCTTTCTCGTCAGCGGATAGATTGGAAGAATTTCCATCTTCTATGAGATTTATCTTAAATTGTCCTCTGTGTTTAGCAAACAGAGAAGGCACAACAGGACCATTCGCCCAAGCTTGTATTGGTTCGGCGAAAAGCGGTGCTTCATCCCAAACTAATGACCAAGCTTGACTATAATATACAAGTTTTTGCAGTTTTATCGTGGTGAGTTCTTTTTTTTGCTCTAAAATATATGCTGCAACATCAAGACAATTTGCCATGACTTCCTCCTCCTTTATTTTCCTATTCATTAATTAGGCCTCGCATGTTGATAAGTCAATACGAATGCCTGTCCAATGGTCAACTCTGTAAGGTTATTCTGCCTGGTGGTCGGATCATTGAATACGTTTGTGATAAACGTGGTGTGCGCATTGCTAAGAAAATTAACGGTAAGATTGTTGAAAAGTATAAATGGAAAGATTTCAGCACACTTGAAGCAATTACTGACAGTAAGGGTAAGAATAAGTGGACCTTCAATCATGATGAAGAAGCAAGCCAGATCGTCGCGGTCTTTGAAGGGAAGACGTATTATTTAGCGAGGGATCAAGTCGGATCAGTTTTTATGGTTGCTGATGATCAAGGAAATGAGCTAAAGAAAATTATCTATGATTCGTTTGGAAATATATTAACAGATACATACAAACAATTTCATCTGCCGCTAGGTTTTGCCTCCGGACTTAATGATAAGGATACCGGGTTGGTTCATTTCGGTTTTCGGGAGTATGATCCTGAAGTAGGGCGTTTCACTGCCCAAGATCCGCTTGGGTATGGCGGTGGTGATGTAGATGTTTATGGGTATTGTCTGGATGATCCGATCAATTTTAATGATGCAATGGGATTGGAGGCTGGTGGAATTTGGGGAACAACTCCTAGAAGAGAAGATGTTAAAATTTATTATATATGGAAAGCGAATGAGGGAGCGTGTGATACTTGTGTAAAAAAGAATGGAGAAGTGTTTGAAACTCCGGCAACAGAACGACCTCATCCCAATTGTAAATGCCAGCAGATTGAATTTACTAGGTGGAAAGAGTGCTCTGAATGGAAGTTTATTAAAGAGCTTAAAACCTTAACTTACGAACTTGTTCGTGTTCATTTTTCTGATTTAACAGCAAATACCGGGCTCGCTACATGGCACAGGAAATATCTTGCTGAAGAAGGACGCACGGTGAAAAAAATTCGGGAAGTCGGCGATGGACCGGTGGAACAGTTGTCGGAAAAAGAAGAAACACGAATCGTAAGGAAAATGGAGGTGCGCACTGTACCTGCGTTTAGATTTACTGGGGGAGTAGATGCAGGAGATGGAGATGTGGGATCAACGACAAACCCATGGACTGGTGAAGGTGTCCCGATTCCTAAAAGGTAGTTTTTTATTGTGTTTGCTGTTTGTTCTAACTGATATTGCCTTTGGGGCTGAAGATTTAGATCGTAATGCTACCATGTTCTTAGGCCCACCGATGGGGCAGTCCCTTACCTTAAAAGGGCAAGATGGCAGTATTACTAGTCGTTTCTGTAGTTCTGTTTCTGATGGTGTCTTTTATATTGAGGAAAGAACAAGGTTGCCCGCTAGGAAGATACAGCTGAATGGTATTAATTTGTCCAAATATCCGGCAGATGTAATTAAGATTATGAAAGGAGAGAAGGATATCGTTAATAATTATACCTTGAGGGCTGATGGGCCGAGAATAGTTGGCAGAAGCCTTACATTCAAAGGCGAAGAGGGTGTTCTTGCTGATTTTGAAAAACAGCAATGGACCCAGAATGGAAAGTCAAATGGTGTAGAAGTCAGTATTGATTGTAAAATTGTAAAGTACAGCAAAAAAGTTATCTTGGGAAAGTTGAGAACATTGGTCCATGTCGAATCTGCATATATTGCTGATGGGGTTACGTACAAGGAGCTGGCTATTATTGCTTCCGGTTTATGGGTTATTTATCGTGAAGCATTGTCTCCCGGGGCACCTATTGTCTTGATTAATCTTGAAGAAGATTTGAACTTTAAATAAAATAGCTCAAAGCCAGTCTCCCCGGAGGCTGGCTTTTTATTATGGGGGCGTCTTGCTTTCCTGCCAAGTGTGCTGATGGTAATAATGTATTTGGGTAGAAAATGTAGCTTGAGTCTA
Organism: Maridesulfovibrio sp.; assembly: GCF_963678865.1. NCBI lineage: Bacteria > Pseudomonadati > Thermodesulfobacteriota > Desulfovibrionia > Desulfovibrionales > Desulfovibrionaceae > Maridesulfovibrio > Maridesulfovibrio sp. Next base: position 3,417,234 of record NZ_OY787459.1, read on the forward strand.
TATGTCTGAAAATATGTATTAAAATTGTGGTGTGGCCTACATCGATACTTAGGCAATCTCACCTCGTTTTGTTTCACATTTTTCAAAAAGTCCCCAATTGAGTCCCCAACAACGAAAAAGCCCTTACGTAAAGTATAACGTAAGGGCTTGAATTTACTGGTCGGAGCAGGAGGATTTGAACCCCCGGCATCTTGCTCCCAAAGAACGAAGTTTACACCATAGTCCTTGAAATAATTAAACTTTATTTTTATTGGTCAACATTTTTTCAGTGGTGTTATAGGGGTGTTGAACCTCTTTGGTTCACCAAAATGTTGACCTGAATTTGGGGTGCTGATTTTAAATTTCATGCACCCTTGATGATGCTGGTTTTCAAATTGTGATGTCGAATAAACTATTCTGTGGGCAAATTAGATTTAATGTCCATCCTCTGGTGCAGCACGCCGATGATATCAATATGAGTTTGGCTGATCAGGTAAAAGACAACATGCTTGTTTACTGAGATAGAATGATATCCGGGTTTAATTTCCGGTCTGCTTCGTCCAAGTTCAGGATTTGCGAGTAAACTTTTCAGTCGTGTTTCTATATCCATGAGATATGAATCCGCCTTGGCTTCACCCCATGTTTCGAAACTGTATTTCCATATGTCTTTCAGGTGCTCCTTGGCAGCAGGGGTAAAGCGGATTTTACGCATCGCTTTCGAGTTTTGCTTCTTTGATGATGTCCGGGATGGTGGAATCTGTGAAATTACCGCTTTTGGCCTGCTCTTCGCCTACAGCCAGCTTTTTTTGCATGGCTTCGATTTTCATCATATTTACAAGGTCTTCGTTGGTGATCATAAACCTTAAAGCTTCGCGGATAACTTCGCTGGCATTATTGTAATGTCCGGATTGGACTTTGCTTTTAACCTGCGCTTCCAGTTCGGGAGTAAGTGAAATGTGCATGGTTCCTCCTTTGTTGAGGTAAATATAAGGATGGATACAAGGATTGTCAAAGTTTGGAGGGTGTAGCTGGGGCCAGATTTATAGTGCTTGCTTTAATTTAATTAAAAATAATTAAGCCTTGACTGTGATATTTTAAGGAGTAAATTTTAGGGGCATTTGATGTGTCTGCCTTGATGTTAGTAAATCCAATCCTTGCTCAAGCTAGATGTTTTTAATGAGCTTGTCTTAGCCTTCTTTATTCTGAAGGCTATTTTTGGAATTAACTAATAAAAAATAGGTAATTATAATGATTGAAATAGACATATTGAGTGCAATACTGTCGGACCCTGATTTATTTAAGTTTACGGTTTCTGCAATCACTGTCAACAGGTTGATAAGCACTGTCGATAAATGGCTTGATATAAAAAAATATCGAGGTCGTTTTGAGGAGATGAAACTAAAACTTGAACATGGTCTACAGGACTTTGTGCCAGCATCAGCATAAAGTTGGAGGGAGAATATTTCTCCCTCCTCTAATAAATAATATGTTTACGCATACTGAATATGAGTTAATAAGATGGATAGTAAAAGTGAGATAGACTACTGGCAAACTAGGTATAATCTTCCACACATAGGGCATCTTTCTTTGGAGGCATTGGAAGCTCGTTTGGATGACCTTTTGATGAATTTTGGTCGTCAGATAAGAAATGGAAAGCCTGTTTTACTCTCTCCTCGTGGGGGAACTAGATTTACCCTATTGCTTGAACAAACTATGCAAGAGTTTAAAAGGCGTAAAGTAGTAATTGCTGGCTCAAAAATTTTTGATATTCCACATGTTGTTGATGAAAATTCAATCCTGTTAGATGAACAGCTTGAAGCTATATCTCAACAATATTCTGGTAGAATATTGGTCAAGTATGGAAAAAAAGAGCATGTTCAAGACATGCTCGATAGAGGTTCTTTCTTAGTTTCTCCAGCATCATATTATGATGATGAATCCTTAAATATTGCCGTGAAAGATAATGAATTGGAACGGAAAAATTTGGTTTCTTCTCATGGTGTAGAGATTAATGTTTTAAACGGGGATGGTTCAAAAGGGGAGTCTATACAGCCAATCGGACCAATTGAATATCGTTCAATAATTGAAACGAATTATTATGTCTGGTGTGGTAGCGACTTGTTACAAAGTCGTTTGTTCACTGATTTTGAATGTGATGCATGCTTGGTAGTTACTGAACCTAAGATTTTTATTGAGAAGATATTAGATGCAGTCCTTTCGGTTCGGTGCGGGTGGGCTGATGGTTATCAAATGATTTCATATTATGATCCCCTTGAGTATCCCAGTAAAGACGTAGATCCATTAGGCTATAAGCATTTTAGGTATTGGTATCAATCAGAACATCGTTTGATCTGGTTGCCGCCGGAGAACGTAGACAAATTGGAAAGGATATTTGTTGAGGTTGGTCCTCTTCATGATTTAGCTGAAATTGTTACGGTTTAGGCCCAATGATCATACAATTATGATTTGCGTGCTTTATTGATTATCAACCAAGATATTGTCCCTTCCAACATTTCTTAAACACCATTATTATAGTACCTTAATCACTTTCCTCCAACACTTTGGTCAACCAGAGGTTCACCAGAATGTTGACATCCAAAAAATAAAAGGACCAATCAGCTATACGCTAAATGGTCCTTTTACTTGGATTTTTAAGTGGTCGGAGCAGGAGGATTTGAACCCCCGGCATCTTGCTCCCAAAGCATGGTAAAATTGCTATAACAGTTGAAATAATTGAGCTTTATTTTGCTTGGTCAACATTTTTTCAGTGGTGTTATAGGGGTGTTGAACCTCTTTGGTTCACCAAAATGTTGACCGGAATAGTGGTCAATTTTTCTCACTGATTCTGGGGCTCGTGATTTTATGAAAACCGTATTTATCGTATTTGAAGAAATAGAAAAATAATGTGTGAACGAGTTCCTCGTATTGAGTTTCTTTGCCTAGTTTTCCTGCATATCTACCCATAAATGGTGTAAAGTAATAATTGAATCATTTGTTCTTAAGTGTTCAGATTTTATTCGAGCAGTCCTTTTGTCAACGTCGCTCTCAAGTTTTGACAACTTTTCATCAGCAGACCACGCAAGGTCACTGGAGGTTGTTGTTAATTCGTCAATGTATCCATTTATTGTATTATGAAAATGCAAAAAGCTGTCTCGCTGAACATAGCCAATCATCCCTGCTACGTTTTGATCAGCACCGTGAAGTCTCAATTTATATCGCTGAATACCACCGGAAGCTTTGTCCTCGCCTGTTACATACTCGCGTTTTCTAGACGATGAAGGAGCTGGAAGTCGTTTAGCTTCAAATGTGGTTATAACTTCATACTTTGAGTGATAAGTCCCGGCAGAAATGAGCTGTTTTGTTGGCTTTGCAGCCATATCAACTCGGCGTCGGGATGCTTGATGTTGCTCGTGATGAAAAAGAAAAGCCTCCTCACCAGCAGCTTCTGCATTCAGAAAAGTGCAGAACTGCTCATTCAACAACTCTTCAGCTTCAACAGTCTTATCTCTTTCTAAGTCATCCCGCCAAAGAGAAAGACTGCTGTACACAAAGTCTATTACCCGATTTATTAGGAGGTTTTTTAGATAGGAGGGAGGTTTACCTACTTTTGCATTCAACTCAATCATGCTAGTGGTCTCCGTCCAAAACATCACTTAAGACATCGTCTGCGTCCTTCAGTGCTGTTGAGCGTATCCAATAACGAAGACGGTCTGGCTTTATAAAGATGAGCATGTCTTCATCATATAGACGAATGATACGAGTTGTATAAAATGTTTCGCTATGCGACTTGAAAATTGCTGATTTTATTTTTTCAGACCAACCATCATCAATTAATTTCTTAGTGGCATTTCCTTCAAAAGAAAATGCTTGAAACAGGAGTCCGTTAGATGCTTCACTCCCACATACAGAGACTTTTGGAAAGACACTTCTTAGCACTCTCAGAAATGTTGCTTGGTAAGTATTCAGTGCGGTTTTATCTACACTAGAAGTTAATAATTTTGAAGTCTGTCCGCGGCGTACATATTCTGCAAGGTAGTCATTTATATCATGAATGATTTCTTCTTCCCACGGAGCCAAAGCCCATTCATTGTCTACTGGCCATGGTAGTCGGCAGATTTCACTCATAAGAGGAGCGGTGGCTTTACCTACAAGAATTTGAGAACCCAAAAGGAAACAGCTAGCTTTTAGTTTCCTTCGGTTAGAAATAAAAAAATTGCGGAATTGTTGCAACTGAGCAGAATGTTGCGGTTGTCCATAGATTCCAATAATTTTGTCTTTGTAAGCCAAAGCCCCTTCATCCCAATAAGCGCAAGGCAGATTTGCGTTCTCTTTGATTAAGACAAGTGGGCCACGAAATCTTTCTTCAGAATATGGTGTGTCGAACAACTTTGCCTTTACGGTACTAAGTAAACACGGATCAATTGCGTCTGATTTAAACGTTGTTGTTTCAAGTAATTGTTTTCCTGTAAGCCAACTTGCATGATGTTTGGCTTTTTTATCACCTGCAATATACCCTTCGCCTAATTTACAACCTATCCTAGCAACTTCATCTGATAGTGTTGGTAACTGACTTAATTTTTTGGCTAGATTAAGGGCTCGTCCTCCACCAAGCAAATTTGCTCTCCATATCCAATGAATGCTACGAGCATCGTCCAATGATACATAATGATGGTCATAATAATCAAGCTCAAAACTGATGCGTCCTTTTGCTGTCTGTGTTCTACGAAACGTCCAGTGCTTTATCCTGTGATCTTCATCGGGATTTTTTGAAGTAACTAATAAAGCGACAATCTTAGGATCTGCTCCTTCAAATAAACCTCTAATTGAAACAAAATCTAAAACGGTATCGATTTGGACCGATTCAAAAAGTTCTGCACGAAACTGTTGAGTTTTCTCGTTATAAAGCACACCAGCCGGTTGAATTAGGCAGGCTTTTCCTGACTTAGCTAAATATGACTGACAGCATCGTTTCAAAATGTAGTAAGCAATTTGTTTGTCTGGAATGGACTCCATGCTCTCTAACGATTGGCGCATGGCAGTGGTCATTTTAGATTTAAATGGAGGGTTGCCTATGATGACATCGAACCCTTTAGCACCTGACGTCTTTTGAATTGCTCGAGAAATCGCATGGGCGAAATCGCCTACGAATAAATTCTGCTCTATCATTGTATCAAAACGCAGATCATTCCATATGATTTCAGGTTGAAGGGCATCGCAAATAGCCAAAGCTAAACTAAAGGCTGTTAAATGCACTGCTTCTTCTTGGATTTCAATCCCAAAAATTGTATTTTTTAAAAGCTTCTTTAGTATTTGTGGCGTAGGTCTTTTCCAATTATTTTTAGAAAGCCAAGCATAAATGAGCCTTCGAAATGCAGCCACAAGGAAAACACCTGATCCACATGTTGGATCAAGAACAGTCTCATCGCCTTGAATATTTTTTAGAGGCAAAATCTGATCTAAAAGCAAATTGACAAGAAATGGTGGCGTAAACACAGCTCCATTGTCTTTGTCTGCAAAATATTGATATATGTGACTCAAAACTTCTACCGGGATGTGTTTGAAAGAATATATGTCCCAGAAGTAGAGTTGGCCCTTCGAGTCATAGTTTGCTTCAACGACTTCTGCCAGTTTGCGAAGTGTGCTCTCGTCAATTACCATTGCGTCTTGATCAAGAGTGAAGATGTCCCCATTGAATTTATTTTGTAATGCCAGAAACATCTTTCGAACACTATCAACGTTTGCAGATTTTAATACGTCTAAAAAGGATGTAGCGTTTTCGTGATATGTTGAAAACCAATTACGAAATGCAGAGGGGAAAACTCCCCTGTCTTCGAGGTATTTAATAAGAAGCGTTAAGAGTAAAAGGCGACGAGCTGCAGGATTTTTTGAACCTTCTAGTTTTCTATCCGCCATCTTAACTTTATCGATCAAGACTTTATGTGCAGCATTATCACGATCTATTAAATGAAGATTACGTTTGTCTTCCCAAAAGGTTCCATCCGCAAGCCGGTATGATGAATACTGGTCAAACTGACATTGATCTAATCCTGTTGCAATATCACCAATTATTTCGATTCGTTCAGCGGGAGAATATTTCCATTCATTTTTGTTCGTTACTGTTTTTCCAGCAGCACAGGAAAATATGTCAACGTGGTTGTTCCAGTCAACATACAGCAGGGGGGTTGCGCCACTCAGCCACAGTTCGTGATGCAAATCTTTAATCTGATCTTGCGAAAAAGTTTCATCTGCATTTACGACGACATATGCAGCAACTTGAGATGAACGACCATCAGAAAATCTTCTAAAGAAAATGTAGTCAATATTCGAGCACAAAAAATACGCTTGACGAATAGCTATTTGTTCGTCAAGCGGCAATAAAGTCGATGGTGAATTTGACACCTTTTCGAGCCCTGGAGGAGCTGTCTCTTGTGTTAAGTGAAGGTTTGCAAGATACTGGTTCATGGCTATTTTTGTAGGAGATTTAAAGGACTATGTCATCTTGTTTTTTCTGCCATAAGTTTATTTGGATTTTAGTTCATTGTTCTGGCAAACAAAAAACTTTTTTCGTAGGGTGTCCATATTTTAACATTATTCCCTCCAACCTGATCCACAGAATCACCCAAAAAATCACCAGCCCCTCGTGACCAAATCAAACTAATCAGGATAACCTTCAATTTTCATGATTATTTAACAATATGAAATTGAAGGAGATTTACTGATGCACGGACTTGACGATTCACTGTTCAACGTACTCTTTTCGTATACTCGGAAACAAGCAATCGAAGATGGAAATTTAATCGATGTGACCGAACAGGCTAAACAGACCGGATTCAAGGTTTCAGTAGCGGTGTCGCTGAACCTGTATGCGAAATACATCACTCCACCAAGCGGACTTGAAGGCGAAGGGCAGTCCGTTACTGGTAGGCTTCACGATCTATTAACCATGTGCTTGTTGGCGATGCAGGATAAGCTGGACCAGAGCAGGATAAGCTTTCAGGTCTTATTTTTAATGCAGTCACAGCCGAGGACCCTTGAAGAAGTAGAAGTGATCTGCCAGTGCGGGCCAGACGATGATATGAAGCCCTGTATTACTCTGATGCTGCCGGATGATGATTAGCTCGCGGGTAAAATGAATAAACAGGACGGAAAAGCGTTCTGTGTTATTTTTGGGGATTTGGGGCTGGTTGTCTCAGTAACTACCGAGAAATGATCCGAGTGATACCGTAAAGCTGGCGCAGGGTGTTATTGTCAGCTTTGGAAATATAGTCGCTCATGAGTTTTCGTAGGTCTTCTGTGGACAACTGGAACTCTGCGGTATCAAACAGCTCGGCTACTGATACACCAAGTGCCAGTCCTATTTTTCCCAGAACATTGATGGTCGCATTGGCCTTCCCACGCTCTACATCTCCTAAATACTGCACAGATATTCCGCACAGTTCAGCAAGCTTGTCCTGTGTCAGTCCTTGAGATTTTCTCAACGATTTCAAATGTTCACCAAATACGCTTTGCAAGTCGTTCATTGTATCCTCCAGATGTAAACCTAAAGGATAGACGAGAATACTGAGTTTAAAAATAAAGTATGGACTTCTTTTTGCAGATAAACATCAACTATAGACGATGTTTCGACCTAAGATGTCGACTGAAGCGTTGTTTTTCGTTGGTTTGATGAGCTTTCTGGAACTGGAATTGGAGTGTGAGCAAGGAAATTATTTCCTGTGTAGCTGGAGTGGATAAAGAATGAGCTTGACCATAAATCATAATCTGATGGCGGGTAGTGCTGCCCGTAATCTGAGTACCCACTATGTAGAGTTGGGTACATCAGTACGGAGACTGTCTTCAGGACTGCGAGTAGGAACAGCAGCAGATGATGCAGCTGGCCTTGCTGTGCGTGAGTTGATGCGCTCAGATATTAGGTCAATTAACCAAGGGATCAGAAATGCCAACGATGCGGTATCCATGATCCAGACTGCCGATGGAGCATTGCAGGTCATTGATGAAAAGCTGATCCGGTTGAAGGAGCTGGCTACACAGGCTGCAACGGGTACGTACAATGCTGATCAGCGACAGATAATCGACTCAGAGTTTCAGGCTATGAAAGCTGAGATTGATAGGATCGCAAAAGCAACCGACTTCAATGGCATTTATTTACTTAAAGGTGGGATAAGTTCTGAATATCTCGTGCCGGAATATCTGTCTGACGACTTTATGCATTTCACCTTTAATGGGACATATACTGGCGAACATGGCGAAGTTTCCTCGCCGTTAACAACAGCATCGTTTACAGGGAGCGGACCGGAAGGGAGTAGTGCCGTTCGGGTTGTTAATAATTCGGTATCGCTCCCAGAAGTTGATTGGACGACTTTTGGAAACGAAGCGACTCTATCAATCTGGGTCAATGAAGAGAATATTGTCAGTCCTTTTCAGAATTCCTATGTGACGTTTAACGGTGGTTTTGTTCATATGCACCGGGATGGGGGCAACCTCCAGTACAAGATAGGCAACAATACGCTGACAGTTCCATTCGATAACGCAGATAGGGGGCAATGGGTTCAGCACACGATGGTTTTAGATGCAGACCATTTCAGCGCATATCAGAATGGTGAACTCGTTGCTCAAACCAGCACTGTGACACCAGTTGGAACACCAGCAGTTCTTCGCCCAACGGAGAATGCAATTGCTAGAAACTATTGGAGTCATAGCCCTACTGACCGGCGACAAGCAGCCAGAACAACCGGAAGCTTTGACGACTTGAGATTCTACACAAAAGCTCTGGATGAAGAAGGCGTTGAGCAATTAAACAACTATACTCCTGAAGGGGATCATGAATTTGCGACAGAAGAGCAGGACCTTCTAGTCCACTTCGGGCCGGGTAACGACAGCGCAGAAGACTATTATGGTGTCGGTATCGGTTCAGCGACTACAGATTCATTGGGCATTTCATCAACTGGCGTGAATACCCAAGAACGTGCTCAAAATGCTCTGGAAGTAATTGATGATGCCATGATCAAGAAAGATAAGATCAGAGCTCATCTGGGAGCCATGCAGAATCGGCTGGAGAATACGATAACCAACCTATCCATTCAGGCCGAGAACTTACAAGCATCCGAATCCAGAATATCCGATGTTGATGTGGCAACAGAAATGACCGAGTTCGTGCGCCGACAAATTTTAACTCAATCCGCTACTGCTATGCTGGCCCAAGCCAATAGTCTACCGAAGATGGCTATGCAGCTGATTGGCGGGTAGAGCAGACTGGTCTTGAAGAACAACTCCACTTTTCCCCTATATGTGAAAATTTGAAAATGGTCTTGCTTAGTTTTCTGACTTGTTTGGGACCTCGGCTGTTTGCTCGGTTTTAATGTAAGATATAGTTTAGTAATTGACTTTAAAAATAATCTATAGACTATATTTAGGTTGGTTGCTATAAACTATATCCTAGTATTTGATCATGAAAAACGCTTTTAGTTTGTATTTTCGGAAATGTTTTGTCACAGAGGCGTGTTGTTTTCGAATACCAAATAATAGATATATAATCAATAAAAGGAGGTGTTTATGGATACCAAGACATGTCACAAGTGTGGTGCTGAAAACCTGTTGAAACAGAAGAATTGTTATAATTGTGGAGAGAAGCTTTCGGTTGGCTCCAATATTCTGTATCTGTTCAAAATTGGTGCTATCATTCTGGTCGGTTATGTAGTGGCTAAATTGTTTGGCTTTAGCTAATGGTATGGTGATCTCCCAGAACTTGGATGTTTTGGGAGAAGCCATTTGTTTTATTGTATTGAACGGCAGGTTGGCTGGCCTGTTTGCTCTTCGTGAATCGTCCGGGACCTCGGCTGTTACTGCTTAATAGATGGTTGGCTATTCCGGTTTCTGTGGTGTTCATGATAACGGCAGCTTCACTGAATCAGGGCCACTGTCCAGTTTCCTAGATCCAAATCCCCGGCCCGACCCCACCGCCAGCTCCTGCTCCAGCGTCCATTAAAATCCTTCGCACAAAACAGCCCCTTCCTGCGCATTTTAAAATTTTTATGATGGTTTGGTTATCCCCTGAAATTAAAACCTTGGAAACTTGGAATGTACGATTTGGAAGTATATTTTATCTAGAGCTGGTACGTGCTTTTCTCCTGAAATCTAAAGATATTATATTTAAAACATCAGGAGGCTAGTATGGCTAAAAAGCAGAATGAAAATGTAGAAGTTAAGGCGAAGAAAGGTTTCACAGAGTCCCGTTACAATCCGACCCTGCTGCGGCAGATGTGTGAGAATAACGTGGACGCTGCAACTGCCAAGCAGAAGCTGGGCCTTAGCTCTCTACAGAGTTTGAGGCAACATCTTATGCGCCTCAGCGTGACTGATAACCAGCTACGGACACTACCGGAATTGTATTCGCGTTCCAGCAGTACAATCAGAATCGGTAAGTATGGCCTGAAACTATCTGCTAAGAAGCTGGAGAGTCTCGGAGACTTCCCGGTAGGCTCAGAGTTTACCGTTGAAGTTGAAGATGGAAAGATCATTCTTGAAATGATTTCCGCAGGCGGTGCCGAGGACCCGGCAGATGATGCTGTTACCGATCATAAAGGCGAAAGCGGAACTGAAGCACCTGAAGAAGCCAGTGAAGCTTAACGAAATGGAGTCACAGCAAATAATATGTTGTGGCTCCGTTTTCTATTTTTGCAGCAGTGGTACCCTGAAGCTGAACGTGCGAGAATGTCTACCAGCCAAATTTGATGGACCCCATCAAAAAATTGCATGACAGTTATTTCAAAACTATCCGCATGGACAATTCAGACTGGTCCAGAGATGGACTCTGGCGTATCGCTGATGAATCTCCAGACTAATAACCCTTTGGGGTAGTCCTTCCTTCTTATAGAATCCATCCTTATCTCGATATTTTTTTAGCCATGACGAACCCGCAGCAGTGACAACGCACAGTGTTTTTTCTTGCGTTGATTATTGTTCACGGTGCGTAGTTTTGGCTATCTCATACAGTATGAAATACTTGTTTCATGCCGTACCTCATTTTATTTTAAAAATTTTAATATGGATATGACGTACGTGTAAGCCAGCTCAGTTGGCTTGAGAAAAAACATCTTATCATACATCGCCATTCATCATTCAAAAAAAGTAAGCAATTTAAGCAACTTGAGACAAAAGTGGTCATCTTAATCAGTTCTGATTTAATTGTTTGTAATGACTGACTTTTTTTTGGAAATGAATCGAGTATGAGCAAAAAATAGGAGAAGTCATGGATTATGTACCTGTAGCGGAAAAGATCTTGAAGCATGTGATTAACAATGGCCTCGAAGGCAGAGTTGATGAGCTGGTTTCAAGTGATCTTGATGAACAATCTCTACTGGCCTCATTGTCTGAGGTCTTCACTGAGATTGAACAGAGTCTGGGTAGAACTGCACTTATTGATGATATTGCGAAAGCAATCCTGAGTGTCTTATCTGGAAAGATATTACTCAAGGCCAAACAGTTGATTGGTCATGGCAAATGGAGGTTCTATGCAATGGAGCATTTCGATATGAATGAACATGAAAGAAATATTCGCATGAAAGCTGCAAGCATTATAGGGATTGAAAACTATTTCTTTCTAGGCTGGAAAAGAATCTCAGCTTTAACTCAAGCAACAAAGAGATCAAAACAACCTGATCCATTCAAAGAAATTGTGAAAAATATAAGTTACACAATTGATCCATATCATCCAGATGATTTTGAGCACTTTAATACTCTGGTAAATGGATACATCATCTGGGCCAATAAGATTGGCAACCTGAAGAATAAAATAAAATTTGAACAGATTGTTGATGCAGTTGAATGTGAAGTTGAATTTGATGGTGCATTTATTAAGAGACTTGAAAAGTCTAATAATCCTGCCGTTTCATTATACAACTATATTGACTTTGAAACTGTTAAAGCAACTACTCATTGCACTCGTAACGTAAAGTCAAAAAGAAGAGAACTAGCAACCCTTATTAACAAATTATCTTTTGTGGGTTCAATGGTCATTGAAAATGCTGATGATTATTTGAAAAAGGTAACTATTGATAGTCTTGATAAATGTGCTGGGGTTGTGAATAAACTGCTTGATATGAAACGTACTGAATTAGGAGTTTAATATGCGTTTTTTTCAAAGTTCTATTACAACGGCAATTGTCTCAGAGCTTCGTATTCTTGCTCCTGATCTGAGGGTCAATGCCTTGCGTTCTTATAGAACAGATGGACCTGAAACACTAAGACTTTTAGAATCTGGCTTGGTTCAAACAGAAGATCATATCTTAGATTCAGGAGTCTGGGGTTTGACCCAAGGGACATTGAAACACAAGAGCAATGTCAAAATTTATGCAAAGTCCTTGATGCGCATTGGCAGTAAGTTTCGCTTCTATATGAATTTCGATGAAGTCTTCATGGATGAAGGCACTGAAGAGTTCGATGATAAGGCCATCGCAACCAACCTGAAGAATCAGAAATATCTTGAAGATCAAGGCTTGAATCCTGTTCCAGTCATTCACAGTCTGGATGATGATGAAATTGGCTATTACATCGATATTAAAGAAGCTAAGGGGTATGAATACATAGCAATTGGTTCAACTCAAGCCAAAGTCCAAAAAGAACGTAAGAAGTTGGAAAAAGCTATCGATCGCTTGTATGCGGCAGGCTACAAGATTCATCTATTCGGAGTCGGTAGCTACAAGAATCTGACAGGTTTGAAGATATGGTCTTGTGATGCATCTTCATTTGCACAATGGGCCAGTTGTGGAAGAGTTGTGTTTCTTTCCGAACAGCAGAGCACTAAGAAGGAGATCACATTTTCCTTTCTGTCTCACGATGATGCTGGTAATCCTGTTGAAGATTTTATTGATGACCATAAAGAAGGCTCTGCAATACTTGCTGAATATCAAAAGAAGATTCTTGATCCGCTGGGTTTGAATATTGGAACGCTGTATTCAGACCCAATTTCAAGGATGCTTGCGAATTGTTACTACTACTGCCAGCTTGAAAAGGTTCTGACTGAAGAGCAAATCAAAGCTGGAGTGAAATTCAACGAGTGGTAATATTATCTGGTGGGGAAGAATTTTTTCGATCTTCCTCACCTTTTTACGTTTTAGGTCTTGATTATGTAATTGGTAACGGCAGAACCAACAGGTCATTCATCGGTCTTGCCGTTACCGCCCACAGCTTTTCGATTGCTACGTATCTATTATATCTTTAAAAATTTGCCACATCCTCAAAGTACAAGACCAGCTCATTCTGAAAATGCTTCTGGACAATCCTGAATCAGACTAGCTCATCCTGAAAATGCTTCTGGACGATTCTGATTCAACATGCCTCAGCCTGATGACCGTTCTGCGTTGAACTCTTTTAATAATACAATTAGTTAAAGATATAAATGGGATAAATCCAGAACAGGAGGAATCCCATGAAAATAGTTGGGCCAGAAGAACGTTTGTATAGACATTTAAGTCCACGTCCCAGAGCTGCTGATGACAAGAAAGGTCCGTGGTATATTTACGGAAAAGATCAAGCTCTGACGTACAGATTTATTCAACTTCCAAATCAGAAACGGAAATATATATGTTTGGATTTGGACTATGAAATGGCCGGTGCCAGATGGATGGATGAAGTCATGCTGGAACCGACCATTACCATAATTAATCCAGAGAACACTCATGCCAAGTACATGTTTGAACTCAAGAGTCCTGTACTGTTTCCATTAGCAAATGGGAATAGTGCCAGTTGGATAAGCCAGAAAGCTATCCGGTTCTATCACAACGTCAAGAAAGGTTTGGATGCAGTTCTTGACGGTGATACTGGATACACAGGACATGCGATAAACAATCCGTTTAATCCGCACTGGAAAGTTCACTGGAGAGATATTCAATACGATCTTCAAGAGTTGTCAGAATATATTCCGTATGAGCATAAAGAGTTCGTTTTGCCTGATGATGAAATCTGCGAAGGTCGTGAGAAGCTAATGTTTCATCACTGCCGGAAGATCGCGTACCGTATGGTGAAGAACTATTCGACCTTTGAAGACTTCCGTGCTGCCGTTGAAAAACTTGTCTTAGATTTTTATCATAACACAGCTAAGCTTATTGAAAGTGATCATGAATTAACCATCACAGAAGCTTACAGTGTCATCAAATCGATTAGCAACTGGACTTGGAATAAGAAAAATGATCCCAATTTCAAGCAGTATATGTATAACCGTGGAGCGATGAATTTAGGCTCCATTGGATATGATCTGCCGGAAGATGAGCTTGAGCAGGAACGTAAACATCGTCAGTCCATTGGTGCTCACTACACAAATCGTCAGCAGGTTAATAAAACTCGTCATAAAATATTGAATGCTATTACAACCTTGAAAGCAAACGGAGAAAAAGTAACACGAAAAAAGATCCACAATATCACTGGTCTTGGACAATCAACTTTAAATAACTATAAAACCATCATCAATGACAATAAATAATATCTATATTATATAAAAGTCTAATCAATAATACCTATTAACTTTAGTGTTATAATGTATCGTTAATTACTTTATATATATGATATATAAATTGAATTTTGTGTATATCGTATATTATTAATATATTAATTACCAATTATATATATTATATTTACCATCTTCCCACCACCTCCCCCTATTCTTTTCGCCACTATCTAATAAAGCATTTGGGCATTTTTTATAGTCTGTACTGAGTCTGATGAATGAGAATAAAGAACTATTTCTTTTTATTATGTTGATTAGTCTGCTTAGAATTATATTTAGTAACATATTATAAAGATATATAGTACCAATGTTGACCAGTGTAGCTACATCTTTAACATTGGAGGTGCTATGGAAGATGCTAAAAGTAAAAGTCATTCAAATACTTTTGCGGATAGTTAGATCACCATTGACCCGTGAAATGCTTAAGTCTGCTTTAATCGTATTCATACGAAGAAAAGTATAATTGGGCATTATCTGAAGAAGGCTGCTCTTCATGGGCAGTCTTTTCTTTTTTACGTTCTTAGCTCTTTTGAACGGCAAGTCTTCTGCACCGTCAGCCTCGTCATCTACTTTGAACCAATAGAGATATTGGTATCCACCGAACCAAAGTACGTTTTTTAGGAAAATCGTACATTTAGGTGTTCAATCCAAAAAAATCTACGAACTTGAACGGTTTACAGGCGAAGCTGAAAATTCAGTTTCATCCGTGCCGTTTTGAATGTTTGGTTTTACCATTTTAAAAACAATTTCGTACATTAAAGGAGGAGAAATGCGAGTAGAGCCTATCCGGTCGAAGAAGGACATTAAGAACATCAAGCGGCTGTTGCAGGACCATCCCCGGAATCTGCTGCTGTTCGTGATGGGCATTAACTCAGGGCTGAGAACGCAGGATATTCTGACATTGCGCGTTAAGGATATGCTGGACCAAAAGGTCGGTGACCGGATCGTGGTCACTGAGAAGAAAACCGGAAAACAGAATGTCATTATCATCAACAAAGAAATCGCAAAATCCTTTCAGAACTATCTAGAGCATTGCCAGCCACATGAAGGTCAATTCCTATTCATGAGTCGCAAAGGCAAAAACTACCCCATCACCACCTACAGAGTCACAGGGCTCATGAAAGAATGGACCAGTGCAATTAACTTGAAGGGAAATTATGGCGCACATAGCTTACGGAAAACTTTCTGCTATCAGCAGCGGGTTGAATTCGGTATCCCATGGGAATTATTAAGCAAACGTCTTAACCACTTTAGTCCTCGAACGACCCAAATTTATATAGGCGTCCAAAATTCTGAAGTGGAGGAGATTCTGCTGAACAACATCTAGACTGGCTCGTAGGAGCATCTGCATACCAGTTTTGCAGGTGCTCCTAGTCTTTTGGTGTAATCAGAAGATAATTTATCAAAATGACATTTTAGCAGAACAAGAAAGTGTTTGGGTTGAGAATCGTAAGTTTTAAATAGTTAGATGTCTTTTATTTTAATTGGTTAATGATCAGAATTAAGTTTTGAGTGTCGTTTTTTGGGGTGCTAGTTCATAACGAAATTGAAGCTGTTCAAGTAGAAGTGTGTTTGAGAAGTGTTTGAGGTGTATATGATTAGATGATGAATCATAGCTAATACTCAAAATGACTATAAGTGCTCAATTTAAAAAGCTATACATGGAAAATTGAGGCTGCTATAACTAGAGTCATGAGCGAAAATTACACCCCAGAGGGACCATACATGACAACTCAGGCAGCCGCAGAATATGCGGACTATTCCTATGATCATTTTCGGGGTCTGGTGAAAAAATATCAAATACCCAGACGCGGGCCGAACAATAATCGTTTCGCTGTGTCTGACCTTGATCGTTGGATGAGCAACCCGAACTCCTTTTGTGAAGCATCTGTTCCCACAAGGACTAGGAAGATCAAAAAAGTGAATATGTAGGAGTAATATGAGTACACATCAACGTAAGAACGGTACTTGGTTTGTCCGTTATCGTGAAAATGGTAAGCAGGTGAACCATACCTGTGGCAAAGGTGAAGCTGGTCGCCTTGAAGCAGAACGCCTAGATGCAGAGATCAAGGCGAAAAAGGACCTCGCTAAAACTGAAGTCTTGGTGTTCCCGGAAGACCAGAAGAAGATTGAGTATTTTGACGACCTTGCTGTCCAGTACTTTGATGATGTTGCTGCTGACGGATGGAAGCAGTGGAGAAAGGATTGGAGTGTTCTTCTGGATAACAATCTGACTGAAGAGCTGTCACAGATTCCTATCAGTCGCTTGACCCAGAGTTTCATCGTCAATTTGCTGAAGAAGAAATTCAAAGAAGCATCTCCAAGAACCCGTGGTAAGTATGCTCGCTATCTCAAGACCATGTTCAAGTGGGCAGAGGAACGGGGACTCATTGATAAGAATCCGTTGCAGTTTCTGAAGGGGAAGAAGTATCCCAAGAAGCCTCTGAACATTGATATGGAGACAATCAAGCTTATCAAAGCCGAGGCTAGTGAGCATCTGGCATTTGCGATTGATATTTTGTGCAATACCGGTGTGCGTACTGGTGAAAGCGAGCTTCTTTCCATGAAGTATAGCGACATCAACTGGAAGCAATCTTCCATACGGGTGTTCGCCAAGAAGACTAACAGCTACAGGGTACTGCCGCTGAAGCCGGAGTTTTTGGAGAAGCTTAAGGAGAAGCAGAAGACTAGTGAATCAGGGTTTCTGGTCGAGTACAAGGGGCGTCCTGTTAAGTCTCTTGGTAATAGTTTCAGAAGGGTTCGTAGAAAGCTGAAACTCAATGAGAAGATTGTTTTGTACGATCTTCGCCACTGGTACTGCACCAGCCTGTTATCCGGTGGTGCTCCAGTAAACACCGTGGCGCAGCTCATGGGGCATTCTTCGGCGAAGATGACTCTGGACGTGTACGGGCATGTCATTCCGGGCGATACTGCCAAGGCTTTGCAATACCTGCCGGACATTGGATAGCTGCTGAAATCAGAACAGATTAAATTGACCGCCTATTGCATGCGGTAATGGGAGCATCAGAAATGGTGCTCCTTTTCTTTTATCCAGACAATCCAAAAATTAGCGTTAAACCGGACACCATGTCTCAGTTGGTGTTTAAGGGAAGCAGGATATCTTGCAGGAGAGTGTTAGAGGTGGACCTGTAATTAGGGGATGGGGGTCTTCCGCTCATACTCCATTAAATATCCTTATTACAGTGTCTTAAACACTTTTCTCCAACACTTTGGTCAACCCAAGGTTCACCAAAAATGTTGACTACCCAAAAATAAAAGGACCAATCAGCTATATGCTAAATGGTCCTTTTACTTGGATTTTTATGATGGTCGGAGCAGGAGGATTTGAACCCCCGGCATCTTGCTCCCAAAGCAAGCGCGCTACCAGACTGCGCCATGCTCCGACTTGTTTCGTGCAGAAAGGGGAAATACTTGAATTGTATTTGGTTGGCAAGAACTAAATGCAATTTTTCCGTTTTTTATTCGTTCTCCGGTCTTATATATTGTTTAACTATTCAAAATACCCCGCTAATTTTACATCCACAATACTTGCACATTCCTTCTTGCAGGGCTGTCTTTCTGACATCAAAACCTAATCTTTTAATAACCTCCTCCTTGCAGGAAGGGCAGAATGTTGATGTGTTTTCCTCTCCGGGAACATTGCCGATGTAAACGTATTCCAGACCGGCATCTCTTCCCGTTTTGCGGGCCCTTTGCAAGGCTTGCATGGGGGTAACCGGGCAATCCTGCAGTTTGTAGTCCGGATGGAAACGTGAAATATGCCACGGAACTTCTGTGCCAAGCTCTTCGGAGATGAAAGCGGCCAACTGGTTCAGCTCGTCCTGAGAATCGTTTTTGCCGGGTATGAGCAGGGTCGTAACCTCCACCCACCAGTCGTTTTTTTTCATGTGCTTGAGATTGTCGAGGACAGGACTCAGACGGCCGCCGCAGACATCGCGGTAGAAATCATCATTGAAGGCTTTGAGGTCGATATTGGCGGCATCAATTAAGCCGGTCAGTTCATCAATGCAGCCCGGGCTTTGGAATCCGTTTGAGACAATGACGTTTTTAAGCCCCTTGGCTTGGGCTAGGCGGGCGGTGTCCTGCATCAACTCGAAAAATATGGTCGGCTCGGAATAGGTATAGGATATGGAGGCACAGTTATGACTTATTGCCGCTTCTACCAGAATTTCCGGGGTTACTTTCTGCCCGGTGATTTCCCGGCCTGTTTTGGGATGCTGGGAAAGGGATGCATTTTGGCAGAATGTGCAAGCGAAATTGCATCCCTGCGTACCCAATGAAAAAGTGCTGGTGCCGGGCAGGAAGTGGTAAAGCGGTTTTTTCTCAACCGGGTCCACGTTAATGGCTGCAACCAGTTCATAGGTGCGGGTCAGCAGTTGGCCGTCAACATTTTGCCGCACCCCGCATTTTCCGTGTTCATTTTTGTCGATTATACAGAAATGGCTGCACAGGCGGCATTGCAGCTTACCATCGTTGAGGGTTTTCCAGAGTCTGGCCGGATGAAGCATGCTGTTCCTTGATTTTAGATCAGGGTTTTATTTCAGGAACCACGAAAATGGGACCTACCTGCCGGGATTCCTTTTCTTCGTCTTCCTGTTTTGGTTTTACTCGTATCGTATTGGAATCATTGTCCGATTGAATAGTAACTTGGTTGTTGTCTCCTCCTGTCCCCATTCTGATAGGTTTGCGGTCCTTGGCGGTGTCCTTGTTTATGAATTTAGTCCCCGCAAAGGCATTGCCGCACAGGAGGACTCCCAGAATAATCAAAGCCGTGAGCAAAGTTTTCTTGTACATGGTTTTTCTCCGTGGCATAGTATAAACTCATATTTGGTCCTGTGCAAACAACGGACCTTTTCTTTTTCCGGTTGTGGAAAATGGGTGATGTTGTTCCTTGAACTTATGCGGGATTCAGCATATACAGTCCGTTCTTAGAGACTGTTAGGAGAAATAATATGGCAAGTCGTTCTGATGCATACAAGGCCGCCGGTGTTGACATTGATGCGGCCAATGATTTTATAGGCCGCATTAAAGGTATGGTGGGTTCCACCTTCACCAAAGGTGTGGTCACAGATATTGGCGGGTTCGGCGGGCTGTTCAAGCTTGACCTGACCCAGATGGAAGAGCCCGTACTGGTGGCAGGAGCCGACGGTGTGGGAACCAAACTTAAACTCGCTTTTGCTGTGAACAAGCATGATACTATCGGTATCGACCTTGTGGCAATGAGCGTAAACGATATTCTCGTTCAGGGTGCAAAACCCCTGTTCTTCCTTGACTATTTCGCAACCGGCAAATTGGAGTCCGGTGTGGCTGAAGAAGTCATCGCGGGTGTTGTGGAAGGCTGTAAGCAGTCCGGATGCGCGCTGCTCGGCGGTGAAACCGCAGAAATGCCCGGATTCTACGCTGACGGCGAGTATGACCTTTCCGGTTTTTGTGTAGGTATGGTGGATAACGCCAAAATCGTTGACGGATCTTCCATCACAATCGGGGATTCAATCATCGGTCTGGAATCTTCCGGCATACATTCCAATGGTTATTCACTGGTGCGTAAACTGTTTGATGAGTCCGGCCTGAAGGCAGATGATCTGCTGCCCGGCACTGACCAGAAAATCGGCGAAGCACTGCTGACCCCCACCCGGATCTACGTTGATGCGGTTCATAACCTTTCCCGCGACATTGAGATCAAGGGTATGGTTCATGTTACCGGCGGCGGTTTTTACGATAACCTGCCCCGCATCCTGCCCAAGCAGGTTACCGCGGAAATCAACTTTAATTCATGGGAAGTATCCCCTGTATTCAACTGGCTCAAGGAACAGGGTGATCTGAGCTGGCCTGAAATGCTGCAGATTTTCAATACCGGTATCGGTTACATCCTCGTTGTAGCTAAAGACCGTGAAGAAGATGTGCTTAACAGACTGTCCGGAATGAAAATTAATTCATGGAAGATCGGTGAAATCACCGCCCGTGACGGAGATTCCGAGCAGGTTAAAGTTAATTTCTAGTCTTCTGTTTTTGATTAAGTTAAAAGCCCTCGGACTTTTTCGTTCGAGGGCTTTTTTTCGTGCTATTTTTTAGTCCACTTGCCGCTTTTTGCCTGGATAAACCAGCCTGAAGGGGCGCGTTGCTGCCATTCCTGTGCAAATATGGCTTTTACTTTTTCAAGTTCACTTCCGGGGATATTCATGGAAGCGGCCACTTCAGTATAAAGCTGGTCGCGGGTGTCATTATCCTGTGCGACAAGTCGGCGCAGTTCGGCGGTCTGCTTGATGTTCAGACCGTTTTTGCTGATTATCTGCAGATAGCCGTCCTTTGTAATGCCTATGTTGCCGGAATTGTAGTAGGGCACCAGTTTCTTGTGATCGGCGGCGATAGTTTGTTTCAAGCCCCGTATTGCCGAGTTGGATTTTTTGTCTATTTCCGCCTTGCTGACCTGGGCATGGGCCTCCTGAGGGCTGAACAAGGCAAGAAAATTTTCAAGAGCGGACTGGTCATCCTTGCCTTCCTGCCCGGGGTTGGTCCCGTAGACATCTTCCACAATATCCTCGGCGGCCCGTTCTACCTTGGCTGCCGGAAAATATATGTTCACTGTCACACAGGCGACAAAGGAAAGAAGGCTGAGAAAGGTTAAAACCTGTGCGGTCTTTTTTAGCATGTGGAACTCCTGTGCTTTTAGTTGCCGATGACCCGTTTCAGTCTTTTGAGCATGTCTGAAAAGCTGATCAGGTTTTCGGGGTTGCTGTTGATTACATTAATTCCGAATAAAGGCGGTCTTTTGATAATGTACTCGATACCGTCCTCTCTGATCAAGCCTCGAATCTTGAAGATATCGTCATCAAGTGTGCATTCAAGTCCCAGCCCGGCGTAACCGAATTCCTTGAAAAATTGGGAAAACATTCCCACTCCGGCACCGGTCAGTCCGGAACCTGTTCCGATTACCGAGAGGGTGTTTACTGCTTTAAGACTGATGTCTCCTGATTTGCCGGAACCGGGAGTTGTTTTCGCCAGCAGATGGAAGGACGCGGGCTGATTATAGGCTATGACCAGTTCGTTCAGGTCGAGGTCCATGCGTCCTGTAATGCGCCCGATATCCAATGCCTGACTGAGCGGTTCAAGATCAAGGTGTCTGAATTTGAAGTCAGCACCATACTGTCGTGAGTCCTCAAAAGGGTTTTCCGCGAAAATTTCATCAATGGTCATATCTCCACCATATACTTTGCCGAAAAGCTTGCCTGTGGTGGAAAGATGGTCCTTAAGCAGCCAGAATTTAAGATCGCCACTGAGCTGTCCATGGATGGGCAGTGATTCCGGGGATAGAGGCAGCAAGTCAATATCTCGGGCAATGATTTTGCCATTCAGTGCAAAATCATCATTAAAGGGGTGGCGCATTTTAAGGTCTGAAAAATGCAAGCTGCCGCCGTCGATACCTATAACAGGAATAGTTCCGAATTCAATTGAATTGGATGATACACTGATCGGAAATGCAAAGTTTTCTATGGTCAGTTTACCTGCTTTAATTTCGTCAAAGCTGATCATGCCGGAGGGTGAATAGGGCAGAGTAATGTCTGCCTGAGGCAGGAATTTATCATTGAGTGAAAGCATAAAGGGCAGGTCGGCATTAATTCCGCTGAAAGCAGCTTCATCCTTGCTGACTGTGCAATTTTCAAAGCGCATATCTCCTGTGAGAACAGTCCGTTGCTTTGTGCCGTTGAATGCGCAGCGCAGGGAGAATATACCGCTGCCGTCCAGACCTTCAAGTGAAAATGGATCAATTGCAAAGGTCTTGAACGGAGCAGCCAGATTTGCGGTGTAATACTCCGCTTTGCCGGAAAAAGAAGGGACGTTGAACATATCGTTCAGCAGTGCTTTCACTTTCAGTTCACCCATTTCTTTCCAGTTAACGAGGCCGTTGAATTTTAGGGAGTCTGTTTTGTCCGGCAGGATTGATTGCACTTCCATTTGCAGAGGGTAGTTTGTGAGATTTACATAGAAACGGTCATAAAGAGCTTCGCCGGCATTGATATCCATGTTGAGATTCAATTGGCGATTCGTTGCCGGAAAGCTGGCATTAATGGTTCCGTCCAAGCTGTCGAGCAATATCATTCCGTCCGGTGAGGCGGCAGATAGAGATGTGAACCCGAGTTTTAATTCCGCTTCAGCTGAATTTTGAATATTACGCAAGGCCACATCCAGCGAAAACTGCCCGTCCTTGTCCCAGTTTTCAAAGGCTGGAAAGTTCAGTGCAATGATTCGTTCAAGCAGGGGCAGGGGATTTTTAATTTTTAATCGGCAATTGCCATTGCCATTTTTTCCCAGTGAGTATTCCAGCCGGGTGTGAAGTTCCGGCAGGCTTCCGGCCTTGATGTGCAGCTCATTAAAGTGTGCTGCACCGGAAACAGGATTGATTGCTCCATTCCCGCTGACGGTCAGGTCCGGGGAGTGCAGCCCGAGTTGGGGAATATCTATTTCAGCTTTACTTATTGCGAGGGTGAAACGGTTTAATTTGAGAATTCCGTCGCCAAGTTCGAAGATCGAATTTACCGCGATGGGCCCGGATTTGACCGGTCCTTTTTTATTGAGATATTTACCGCTGAATTTGAATTTTGTTCCATGCAGATGTTCTATATATCCAGCCAGTTCTCCCGCAATTCCAGCCTGCGGAAAATCCACGGAAAACTGCCAGTTCAGGCCGAAGCCGTGATCTTTTGCAGCTGCCGGCTGCGTAAGGGTGAAGATCAGCAACAACATTAAGTATGCACTGATGAAAATGGGGCGGCTGTTCATCTGATGTTTATACACTGCGGATGTCTCGCTGAAAAGCAGGCTGACCCAAAAGAAAAAGGAGATTTGATCCAATTGATCAAATCTCCTTTTTTTTGAGTTTAAATTGACTCCCCAATTAATAAAAGTTTCAGGAGAGTCCAGAGAATCCTTTTTCAAACGGGTTCTTTTCCCCCGGCAGGCCGCCGAAGGCATTCTTAACAGCGCAAAGTATATCTAAGCTTCTTTTTTTCCGTCCTCAAGATAGGGGTTGAAGTACCCGAAGTTGATCCACGGACATTCATTTTTGATGCGCTTACGAAAATTGATGAAGCCCATGCCCGGCCCGAATTCATATGGTTCCATCAGTTCCATGTACAGGTCCGGGTCGATGTTCAGGTTGCGCAACTGAATAAAATCAAATTTAGTTTCTTTGGCAACTTCCACCAGAGCACTGACTTCAAATTCAGTATCGCTTATCCCCGGAAAAAAGAGGTAGTTCAAGGATACGTGCAGGCCCAGTTCTTTAGCTTTGGCAATGGTCGCCACTACGTTATCGAATTTGTAGCCCTTGGGGCGGTAGTATGCATTGTAGACCGGTTCGCGCAGGCTGTTCAGGCTGACTCTGATAGAGTTGAGTCCGGCTGCGGCCAATGGCTCCATTGATTCGGTGATGGAACCGTTAGTGTTGATGTTCACGGTGCCGATGCCGCCTTCATCTCGGTATTTTTTTATGGCCTCGGCGAGGAGCACGTGTTCGGTAAGCGGTTCACCTTCGCAGCCCTGCCCGAATGAGAATACGGGCCTGCGTTCACGCTTGGCGTGGTAATGCATGATTTCGGTGATCTCTTTTGCCGTAGGTGTAAATTTTATACGTTCCTGCGGGGAGGGGAAACCGGATTCCTCCGGCTGCTCGGAAATACATCCTATGCAGCGGGCGTTGCAGGTGCGGGATGTTGGCAGGGGAGCTTCGAAACGCCCCAGGGCAAGGTTTTTAGCTGCCGGACAGCAGTAAGTCAGAGCACAGCCTGCCAGATGGCGGACCAGCCTGTTGTCAGGAAATTCCTTCAACATGCGCTGTGCTCCGGCATCAATTTTTTTATTCGGAATATTAGTGAAAACCTGACGCTTGTCCTCGTCCACTTTTTTGGCGGTGACCCAGAACTTACCGTTGGCATAGCCCACTGCACCATATGAGAACATGGGCAGTACCGGAGCGTCATCAGTATTGCCGTATGCGGCAAGTCCGGTCAGGGTGTGGCCGGGGCAGGGGAAGGCGGTAACGGCTGTTCCTTCCACCTCAACCACTTCCCCTGTTTCCGGGTCCAGTCCGATGGGAAAGCGACCGGGAAGCAGGAAAAATTCACTGTCCGGGGGCAGGGGAATGTATTCTTCCGGTTTGGGTTGAAAAAGTTCATCGCCCCGGCGGCACATCATTTCAAGTTCAGGATGGTCAAATATCTGTCCGTTTTCATCAGCAAAGACAAGCAGCGGACGCGGTTTTTTTTTGGCAGCCATTATATCAAGTCCTGTTTATTTAATAGGTGGTTTTGGAATTGTTGTGATCAGGGTAGTACCCTTTTCTCTGGACGTTGTGAATGAAATATCTCCGCCTGAAGCACTGGCTATAAGTCTGGCGCTGTATGTTCCCAGCCCGGTGCCTTTCTTTTTACCATAGGTGGTGTAGCGGTCAAAGAATGTTTCTCGGATGCTGACCGGAATTTCGCCCATATTGTGGATTTTAGTAATGATGAAGCGGCTGTCTTCATTGATACTGATTGTTATGCTGCTGTTTTCCGGAGCTGCTTCAGCTGCATTTTTAAGCAGATTTGAAAACATGGTGATTATCAGCGAAGCCTCACCGTAGCAGACGATAGAGTTTTCTTCCTGAATAGGTTCTCCATCCAGCAGGCTGATAATCTGCAGACTTTTATCTTCCACAAGCTGGCTCAAGTCACCGATGGCGGCATTGATGGCACTGAAAAGGTTGAAAGGATGGGCATCGGCTTTGAGAGAGCCTGTTTCGAGCCGGATCAATGTCAGCGATGTGTCGATCTGGCGGATCATGCGCTCACTGGTTTTACGCACTATTTCAGCCAAGGTCTGAAATTCGTCATCAAGTCCGGCTTCAGTCTCTAATATGCGCGACATTCCGACAATATTGGCTGTGGGGGAACGCAGGTCGTGCCTTGCGATACGTTCCATCTCTTCACGTAACTGCAATTGCTGGCGTTGTTCCGTGACATCGATGGCCAGCAGCATGAATATGGACGGAGCCACCTGATCCACTGTCAGATCCCAGAATCTTTCGTAGGCAGAAACCGATTTCAGGAAATGCAGATGGTATGACTCAAGATCATTGAACAGATTTCGGCGAACATCATCTGAAAGCGAAGAAATAAATGGCGGATCCTGCTTATATTCAAAGGCTGGAAGCTGGGCGTGGGCAGCCTTATTGGCGAGTATTGTTTCCTGTGTCCGGGTACTTATCAACAGAGCCGGAAACGGCAGGCTCTGCAGGATGAGACCATATAATTTTGCATCATCATCGTGCTTTTTCCTACGGATGTGCTGGGTTTGAAATTTATCAATAAAGGTCAGCAGCTTTTCTTTGGATGATGATGCCGGGAGGAAAGATACATTATGGAAGTCAAAGAGCGGTTCAAATAAATCCGGGCGTGATGTATCGATTATAAACAGTGCCGGGGCATCTTCATTTACTTCGCGGATATTGGCAAAAGTCTGAGCGGTATCCTCCTGCTCAGCCATGATAAGCAGGTCGGGTTGCTGGCTGGCGTAGGTGAAAAGTGTCTCCCGCGGAGAGCGGGTGATGGACACCTCGTGGCCCAGATCGTGCAGTATAGGCATGAGGGTGTGAATCAGCGGATTCTTCCCGGTGATCAGGATGTTCAGTTTTTCGTATTCGTTTTTGTGGCGCAAGTGCGGCATGTCTGCTCCTGTTTTTTAGCTGCTGAAACAGTTTTGAATCAGGATGTTCCGGGAATCTGGAAAAAAGTATTCGCCCAGCGGTTGGATTCGTAATAGCTTTTGGACACCAGCACCGGGTCCAACTCGAGTTCGTCGAGCAGAAACTCAAGATTTATCCAGTCTCCGGCCTCAAAGAAAGAGGTAAGTTCCAGATATCTGTTGTAGATATTGTCTTCCCCGCACAGGGCTGCGTTGATTTCATCGCCAAGGGGCAGGTAGCGGGTCAACTCCCTCATGGGCAGGTCGAACATGGCTCCAAGCAGCGAAAACAAGCCCAGCAGAAACATGGAGTCGGCCGGTAATCCCTTGCCGGATTTCTGAGCTAAGAGTTGCAGAAATTTAGCCCTTTGAGTTGCAAGCTGCGGCAGTTCCCGGCTTTTTGCTTCGGGAGTAAGGTCGGTGAGCAGGATGACCCGCAGCCAGTTTTTAAGCATTTTCCAACCGGCCAGAACAAGGGCCTGTTTGATGGAAGTAATTTTCTGGGAAAAACCGAAAGTAGGCGAATTCAGCAGGGTCAACAGCCGGAAGCTGATGGATACATCATTCTGGAGTGCTTCAGCCAGAGCCTTGAAGTCCGGGTTCGGATCTTCTATGAGCTTGAGGATTTTGAGTTTTACTATCTCTCCGGAGCGCAGCTTCCTACCTTTTACATTTTCAGGGCGCTTGAAATAAAATCCTTGAAAAAAATCAAAACCCAGCTTTTGGGCCAGATGGTACTGGTCTGTATTTTCTACCCGCTTGGCGATAAGCTTGGTGCCGTACTCTTTGCATAGTGCGCAGATGCGCTGAAGTTTCTCTTCATCAGCGGATAAAATGTCGACAATGATTGCATCTGCGTATGTGATCAGGAATTCTCCCTGAGGTCTTGCTTCAAAGTCATCGATAGCTATGTAAAAACCGTCTTTGGAAAGTTCTTGCAGCGCTTTGATCAGGTTGGGGGTGGGAGGTGTTGTTTCAGGAATCTGGACAACTGTTTTCCCCGCAGGCAAGGAGTAAGGAATTTTGTCCATGATGGCTTTATGTGAAAAATTGACCACCAGCTTGACATTGTCCGGAATTTTTTCGTCCGGTGCTGCACAGATATCAGCTGCTATCCGTAACGTGGCTTTGTAGCTGTCGGAAATTTCTGCTCTGGTCGCCTCGCTGCTGTTACGAAAAAGCAGCTCATACCCCCACAGGGACTGGTCAGGCATGAGAATCGGCTGCCGTGCGAAGAAGATCTTATCGTAAAGCGGTTTTTTACCGGACATATTAATTGTTCCTGTTCACAGTTTTGTTAAGGAATATATTGTTTTTGATGGAATATCCAGAACTTCACTGTAATGAGAAGCAATATCATGTGTAGTTGAAGACAAATAAAAAGGCGGAACCGCATAAGCAGTTCCGCCTGAATGGTCTTGCGAATATTTTCGCAGTACTTCTTAACGTTTGGAGTACTGGAATTTTGCGCGTGCGCCAGGCTGACCGTATTTTTTACGCTCTTTCTTACGAGCATCACGAGTCAGGAGACCTGCGCGTTTGAGGATAGAACGAAGCTCAGGGTCTATCTCAATAAGTGCGCGGGAGATACCGTGTCTTACAGCCTGAGCCTGACCTGCAACACCACCGCCGTCAGCGTTGACTTTGATGTCGAATTTGCCGAGGGTCTTGGTCAGTTTCAGGGGCTGCTGAACGATCATCTGCAGGGTTTTACGAGGAAAATAATCTTCGTAAGGTTTGCCGTTAACGGTGATTGCACCGGTTCCCTCATAAAGGCGGGTACGGGCAATAGCGTTCTTTCTTCTGCCGGTAGCGTAATTGAAATCTTTACTCATTTTTTGCTCCACCCTTAATTAGAATTCCAGTACTTTGGGCTGCTGTGCAGTATGCGGATGATCAGTACCAGCGTATACTTTCAGCTTTTTGATCATCTGTCTGCCGAGGCGGCTCTTGGGGAGCATGCCGCGGACTGCGGTTTCGATGACTACTTCAGGCTTCTTCTCAAGCATAACCTTGAGAGTTCTTTCTTTCAGACCACCGGGGTGGTTGGTGTGCTTGTAGTAAGTCTTCTGGTCCATTTTGTTGCCGGTAACCTTGATCTTGTCAGCGTTGAGAACGATGACGAAATCGCCTGTGTCAATATGAGGAGTAAACATTGCTTTGTCTTTTCCTCTGAGTGTGTTGGCGATCTTGGTTGCCAGGCGGCCGAGTACCATATCTTCAGCATCAACTACGAACCATTCGCGGCTGATGTCTTCTTCTTTAGGAATATATGTCTTCATTAGAAATGCTCCTTACATGAAATCTGGGAAGGGGCTTTATACAAGTATTGATTGTTGGATGTCAAGCTTTAAATAATCCCTTTTTTGCAGACTATGAATCTGCAACCAGTTTCTTGAGGGTTGCGAATGCTTTTTCAATACCAGCGGGGTTGGTGCCTCCGGCCTGCGCCATGTCGGGCCTGCCGCCACCACCTCCGCCAACCTCAGCTGCAACGGGTTTGATTAATGCACCGGCCTTGAATCTATCGTGCAAGTCCTTGGTCACGGCGATAATCAGGGAAACTTTACCGTCATCAACCTTTGCGGCAAGGCAGAATATACCGGAATCCATTTTGGATCTCAGAGCATCGGCCTGATCGCGCAGGGCTTTGACATTGGTCACTTCGAGTTTGGCTGCGAGAACTTTAACGCCGCCAATCTCTTCTATGGAACTCATCAGGTCTGCACCTGCACCGGAAGCCAGTTTTGACTGAAGCTTGTCATTGGCCCGGGTCAGTTCCTTCACCTGAGACTGCAGGGCCGCAATTCTGTCGACCAGCTGTCCGGGTGCTGCTTTGAGCATTGCGGAGGATTTGGATACTTCCTCGCGCTGCTCCTGCAGAAATTTAAGTGAATTCCATCCGGTAGCGGCTTCAATGCGGCGGATACCCGCAGCTACGCCGGACTCGGACAGGATTACAAATGTTCCTGCTTCACCGGTAGACTTGAGGTGGGTACCACCACAAAGCTCCATGGATTCACCAGGAATTTCAACAACTCTGACAACATCTCCGTACTTTTCGCCGAACAATGCGGTAGCGCCTTTGGCGACGGCTTCGTCATTGCTCATTTCCTGTACGACTACGGGAGTGTCGCCCAGTATAGCACGGTTTACCTCATTTTCAACCTGACTTATTTCTTCAGGAGTCATGGCTGCAATGTGGGTGAAGTCAAAACGCAGCCGTTCAGGTCCCACCAGTGACCCGGACTGCTTAACATGGTCGCCCAGAACATTTTTAAGGGCAGCGTGGAGCAGGTGCGTAACAGTGTGGTTACGTTCTGTTGCTGTCCTTGTTTCCGGGGCAACCTCAAGCTTGGCTTCCTGATCAATGAGCAGTTCGCCTTCGCTTACGAAAATTTTGGATGCGGTAAGTCCTGCGGAAGCCTTTACGGTTTCCAGTACTTCTGCATTACCGGTCATGGTGCCGATTGCACCGGTGTCACCCATCTGACCGCCGGACTCTCCGTAGAAGGGAGTTGCGGCAGTGATGATCCAGCCGCCGTTGCCCTGAGTTATGCGTTCAAGATGTTCGCCTTCTTCGGAAAGCAGGTTGACTATCCGGGATTCGGTTGTCATCTCGGAGTATCCGGTGAAGCTGTTCTTAAGCCCAGCTTCCAGAACCTGACGGAAGATTGCACCGGTGTTCTTTTCACCGGAGCCCTTCCATGCCGCTTTGGCGCGGTCTTTCTGCTCTTTCATGGCGGCGTTGAAGCCGTCTTCGTCAACTTCGAAATCTTGTTTCTCAGCAACATCGTTGATGATGTCCAGCGGAAAACCGTAAGTATCGTAGAGTTTGAAAGCAGTTTCACCGGAAATGATGTTTTTGCCGTCTTTCTTCAGCTCTTCCATTTCCTCTTCAAGGATGATCAGGCCTTTGTCGAGGGTCTGGCTGAAGCGTTCTTCCTCTTCCTTGACCATGCGGGCCATGAAGTCCTTGTTGCTCAGCAGTTCGGGGAACTGGCCGCTCATTTCTTCCACTACCATTGCGGTTGTTGCGTGGAGGAAGGGATCAGTAAGGCCGAGCAGACGGCCGAAACGGAATGCGCGCCGGATCAATCTGCGCAGCACGTAACCGCGTCCTTCGTTTGACGGCAGGATCTGATCGGTGATCAGGAAAGCTATGGAGCGGGAGTGGTCGGCAATGACCTGCAGTGCAGTGTCGATTTCCGCGTCTTCTTTGTATTTAACGCCGGCTTTCTTGGCTACAGCCTGAATCATGGGCTGGAATATATCGGTCTCAAAGTTGGACTGTACACCCTGGCAGACCGCAGTGATGCGTTCAAGACCCATGCCGGTGTCAATGGAAGGACGGGGCAGGGGCACGCGGTTGCCTTCCTCATCCTGATCATACTGCATGAAAACGAGGTTCCAGATTTCAAGGAAGCGGTCGCAATCACATTTGCCGATGCCGCAGTTGGGTCCGCAGCTCATGTCTTCGCCCTGGTCGATGTGGACCTCGGAGCAGGGACCGCAGGGGCCGGTGTCGCCCATGGACCAGAAGTTGTCTTTCTCGCCGAGTCGGTAAATGCGTTCAGCCGGGAAGTTTACAACATTCTGCCAGAGTTCGTTGGCCTCATCGTCATCATTGTAAATGGTGACGTAAAGTTTTTCTTTGGGCAGCCCCAGTTCTTCAGTGAGGAATTCCCAGCAAAATTTAATGGCGTCTTCTTTAAAGTAGTCGCCGAACGAGAAGTTTCCGAGCATTTCGAAGAAGGTGTGGTGGCGTGCGGTACGGCCTACGTTTTCGAGGTCGTTATGCTTGCCGCCTACGCGCAGGCATTTCTGCGAAGTGGTCGCGCGAACGTAATCCCTTTTTTCCTGACCGAGGAAGGTGTTCTTGAACTGGACCATACCTGCGTTGGTAAAGAGCAGGGTCGGGTCGTCCTTGGGAACGAGGGATGAGCTGTCTACGATTGTGTGACCGTTTTTTTCGAAATACTTAAGGAATCTTTCTCTGATTTCACTGGCCTTCATGGGCTGTCTCCGTAATAGCTATATCACCGAAAAGAGGTATTTCCATTCGGTTTTATTCTTGGAACCCCACCCGAGCAGGGTTCCTTATAATCTATGCTGAGCCAACTGGCTTTACTCTGTCGCACCTGCTTCGTCAACCTTCTCGTCAACCTTCTCGTCAACGTTCGCTTCATGGTCTTCTTTGAGTCCGAGGTGGATAAGCAGTTTGTCTTCAATCTGCTGGCGCAGTTCCGGGGTTTCGGCAAGGAACTGACGTACATTTTCCTTGCCCTGTCCCAGACGTTCGGAACCGAAAGCGTACCATGCGCCGGATTTATCCACGATACCGTGGTCCACGCCGAGGTCAAGAAGTTCACCTTCACGGGACATGCCTGTTCCGTAAAGGATATCGACAAGTGCTTCGCGGAAGGGCGGTGCCACCTTGTTTTTGATGACTTTGATCCTTGTCCGCGAACCGAATACCTCATCCTTGTCTTTCAGGGTCTGGATTTTACGGATGTCCAGACGGACCGAGGCGTAGAATTTAAGTGCGTTACCGCCGGAAGTTGTTTCCGGGCTGCCGTATCCGGTCATTCCGATCTTCATGCGGATCTGGTTGATGAACAGGACTACTGCTTTGGATTTATGGATGGTCCCGGTAAGTTTCCGCAGGGCATGGGACATAAGTCTGGCCTGTCCGCCGACTTGTGTCTCGCCCATGTTACCTTCCAGTTCTGCCTGCGGAATAAGTGCGGCAACAGAGTCGATAATTACGATATCAATGGCTCCGGAACGGACCAGCAGGTCGGTGATTTCCAGGGCCTGTTCACCGTAGTCCGGCTGGGAAATGAGCAGTTCGTCAGTGTTTACGCCCAGTCTTTTGGCGTATTTGACGTCAAGGGCGTGCTCCGCGTCAACGAATGCAGCGGTTCCGCCCGCTTTCTGGCATTCCGCAATAACATGCAGGGCCAGAGTTGTTTTACCGGAAGATTCCGGGCCGTATACTTCAGTGATTCTTCCCTTGGGTATACCGCCGATGCCAAGAGCCAGATCAAGGCTGATAGACCCGGTTGGAATCACCGGCATATTGTGTGCGGCATCAGAATCAAGACGCATGATGGAGCCCTTGCCGAACTTGCGTTCAATGGTGGTCAGGGCTGTACTTAAAGCCGCCTTGCGGAGTTCATCGGGATTTACGTTTTTCTTGCTCATTTTATCTCCATGTAAAGTTGGACGTTCAACGTATCCTGTTCTTGTTTATCGTCACATGTACAAGGGGTACGGGAGCGGTTGTTCGTCCTTTTGCCCGGATGGGCCGAATTTTCGACACAAAGAGCAAGTGCTTCACATATCAAACACACTTTAATAAATCAATGGATTCCGGCCTAGGGATTTTGTTGCGGTTTCCATAAAATGAAGGTACAGCCGCCCCATGAACAAACAGTATGACGCTTTGGCCCTGTTTTCAGGGGGCCTTGATAGTATATTGGCCTGTAAGGTAATTCAGGATCAGGGATTAAGGGTTCTTGGCCTGCATTTTATCACTCCTTTTTTCGGTAATCCTGAGAAGATAGAGCACTGGCAGGACATTTACGGGGTTGAAATCATGCCCGTTGATATCAGTGAAAAATATGTCCAGATGATGCTTGATGTGCCGGATCACGGCATGGGTAAACTGGTAAACCCATGCGTGGATTGCAAAATCATGATGATCAGCCATGCCAAATCCATGATGGAAGAATTCGGCGCAAAATTTATTATTTCCGGCGAGGTGACCGGGCAGAGACCCATGTCCCAGCGTCCGCCGACCCTGAACGCAATCCGCAACAGTTCGGAGACAGGGGATATCCTTCTCCGTCCGCTTTGTGCACAGTCTCAACCTGAGACTGCTGTTGAAAAATCCGGTCTGGTAGACCGTGAGAAGCTGCCAAATATTTTTGGCCGTGGCCGCAAAACACAGTTGCAGATGGCAAAGGATTACGGTTTCTCTGAAATCCCAACCCCTGCCGGAGGCTGTAAACTCACTGAGCAGGAGAATGCTGCCCGTTATTTTCCGCTCCTGCAGCGTATGACCGAAGCGGATGTAAACTCCTTTCAACTGGCAACTACCGGACGTCAGTTCTGGGCCGGTAACAAGATGCTTGTTGTAGGCCGCAACCGTAATGATAATGAGTGTATTGAAGATCTTTACGAAGCTGAGGATTATCTTTTCGAAGTTCGCGGTTTTCCCGGCCCTTTGAGCATAGGGCGTGCCTTTTGTGATGAGGAATGGATACAGCAGGAGATTCTTGATGCTGCAGCCATGACCGCATCTTTCTCTCCTAAAGCTGTGAAGTCCGGTGAGGAAGTTCATGTAGCCATTATCGGACCAGAAGGTGAAATGATTGTAAAAGTGACCCCCAATCGGGAAACTTACTTTGCGCGTCCGACTCTTGATGGATTGAAAGAATGGAAAAAAGAGCGGGGAGAAGCGAAAGAGAGTTAAAAAAGACTCCGGATGC
Organism: Maridesulfovibrio sp.; assembly: GCF_963678865.1. Classification (NCBI taxonomy): domain Bacteria; kingdom Pseudomonadati; phylum Thermodesulfobacteriota; class Desulfovibrionia; order Desulfovibrionales; family Desulfovibrionaceae; genus Maridesulfovibrio; species Maridesulfovibrio sp. Next base: position 3,450,951 of record NZ_OY787459.1, read on the forward strand.
TCTATAATAAAATTTTATTATGACTTGCCGCTTTGCATATATGAAGGGTGTTTCTGCAGAAGTTCTTTTGAATTTAACAATGACCTGCTATCCTAGCGAACATGTTGTTGTATGAGGTTTTGTTATTTCTGTTAGCGAAGCTTGATAAAAGTTTTTGGTATTCTTAAACCCTTTGCCAAAAGGGTTTAAGCCACCGGAGGCGAAATCTTTTGATCAAAAGCGCGTAGCGCATCAAAAAGGGTTTTAAATGCTTTCCAATATATTTTTCTTTGTCCTGAGTATTTTTCTGCTCTGGTTCGGTGCTGATTGGATTGTTGATTCTGCTTCCAAGATTGCCAAGAAATACAAGGTGGCCGACCTTGTAATAGGTTTGACCATTGTCGCTTTCGGCACATCCGCTCCGGAATTTCTTGTTACCGCTACGGCGGCGTTCAAAGGTCTTTCGGATATTTCCCTTTCCAATGTTGTCGGATCCAATATTTTCAACCTCGGTTTTATTCTGGGGCTGATGGCACTGATAAAACCTTTGCCGACCAACAGATCTTTGGCAATGCGTGACGCTCCTCTGCTGCTGGCAACCACGGCCATGATTCTGGGGCTGGCTTATTTTGATAAGCTGGACAGAGCTGCGGGAGTTACATTGCTGGCCATTCTGGGCGGGTACATAGGTTACCTGCTGGTGCACAGTAAGCGGGCCGCCAATGCCATGTCCGGGATTGTTCCGGAAGTGGAAGAGGATGACGGAACGCAACTGAGTTCCAAAGATTGGCTCAAGCTGCTGGTCGGGTTTATAGGAATTGCGCTTGGCGGTGAGTTCATGGTCGATTCCGCTTCAGCCATTGCCCGTCATTTCGGGGTTTCAAACTGGGTGATCGGCATGACCATCGTTGCTGCCGGGACTTCGTTGCCGGAGTTGGTTACCTGCCTTGCCGCTTCGCTTAAAGGCCGTAATGAAATGCTGCTCGGAAACCTTATCGGCAGTGATTTTTTCAACTTCGCAGGTGTGCTCGGCCTGACCTGCCTGATGCGTCCGCTTGATGTCTCTCCAGATGCATTGCCCGGACTGACCTTACTTGTAGGCATGGTCGCGCTGGTGCTTTTTTTCATCCGTACCGGTTGGAAGGTTTCACGCTGGGAGGGTGCTGTCCTGGTCGCCTTGAGCATAGGACGTTGGGTATTTGATTTTATGAGTTAGTTTTTTATCAAATAAAAAAGCGAAAGGCCTGCGGATAATTTTCCGCAGGCCTTCTTTTTGAAGCAGATTTTTGCCTGACTTATTTAGCTACCATAACGCTTGTAGCTTTGATCATGGCATTAATCTCTTGGCCTTCTTTGAGACCCATTTTTTCAACCGAATGTTTGGTGATGACAGATACGACTTCAACGTTCGGTGCAATCTCAACAACAACTTCAGCATTAACCATGCCGATGGTGAGTTTTTTGATCTTGCCGGGGATGAGGTTTCTTGCACTAAATTCCATAATAGTCTCCTTCTTTTATAATTAATAATATGCCATCTATGACTTAAATCTTACTTGGTCAAGTAACGACTTAAAAAAATTGAAGTCTGTCGCTCTAGTGGAGTGTTTGTTGTTTCAAAAATAACTCTTGTTTTTGGTAATGTCAGAGATCTGCGTCATGTTTTTATAATTTCTCGCATTTTATGCCCATCTGACGTATGAATGAAATAAATACAGATAAATTGCCCAGAAGAAGGAGTTCATGATGTCGCAGAGTTCAAGCGGTGCTTTCAGCCATCCCAAGCCATTTTATCTGCTTTTCTCCGTGGAGATGTGGGAACGGTTCGGTTACTATGGAATGCAGGCCCTTCTGGTTTTATTCATGGTCAAAAAGCTGGGGTTTACCGACCAGTTGGCAGACCAGACCTTCAGCGCTTTTGCAGCTCTCGTGTATGCTTTTATCTGCGCAGGTGGTTATATTGGTGATAAGGTTCTCGGTAGCCGCAGGACCATGTTTCTGGGAGCAATTGTCCTCGCTGCCGGATACGCATTGTTAGGCATTAACTGCGAAAAATTTCTTTATCCGGCACTTGGAATCATCATTGCCGGGAACGGTCTGTTCAAGGCGAACCCTTCGGCACTGGTTTCCAAGCTGTATGACAAGGGTGACTCCCGAGTAGACGGAGCCTTCACCTTATATTACATGGCAATCAATATCGGTTCTTTTGCAGCCATGTCGCTTTGCCCGATTATCCAGAAACATTACGGCTGGAATGCAGGTTTTCTGGTCTGCTTCATCGGTATGCTCATTGCTATCGGCAACTATATTGCCTTTCGCTCTGTTCTGGAGCCCGTGGGCTCGGAGGCAGATTTCGAGCCGTTGAACCTGAAGAAACTGTTACTGACCTTGATCGGCACGGTGGCTATTGCGGCGATGTCGGCTCTGCTATTGACTCATCTGACTCTTGCCCATGAGTTGCTTTATGCGGCTCTGCTTGTTGTTGCTGTCCTGTATGTACGTGAGATAATGCGTGCCGAACATCATGAAAAAGCCAACCTTGTCATTTGCTTGATCCTTATGGCCGAGGCGATTGTCTTCTTTGCTCTTTACCAGCAGATGCCTACCTCCCTGAACCTTTTCGCGGCGCGAAATGTGGACCCGTATATTTTTGGAATTCCGGTGGAAGCAGCATCCTTTCAGGCTTTGAACCCATTCTGGATTATGATCATCAGTCCTGTGCTGGCAGTGGTCTATGCCCGTTTGGATAAGGCGGGAAAGGATCTTTCCCTGCCCGGTAAATTTGCGCTCGGTATGCTTATGTGCTGTGCGGCGTTCATGACTCTTGCTTATGTCGCCAGATTTCAGGCGGATGCCAAAGGATTTGTGTCCGGTAACTGGCTGGTGATCAGTTACGGTTTTCAAAGTCTCGGTGAGCTTCTGGTCAGCGGGCTGGGATTGGCTATGGTCGCCCGGCTGACTCCGGAACGGTCCATGGGTTTTATGATGGGGGCGTGGTTTATGTTTCAATCTATAGCCATGGTCCTGGGTGGAGAGATTGCAACCATGGCCAGTGTGCCGGAGCATGGCATGACTGCATTGCAGTCTATCGATATTTATGATGATCTGTTCTTCAAGATAGGTGCTGCTACAGGAGCCATCGGGGTGGTTATGGCCGGATTTGTTCCGGTCCTTAAAAAGTATATTCAGGATTAGCGGGAGATTTTACCCCGTTTGAATTTGACCGAAAAGCCTTGATTCTGCTGGCTATGATGTTTATTTATACATTTGTAGCAGAAAACAAATACGGATGTGTTTCATCCTGTTTATGATTAAAAACGATTCCAAGGAGACTAATTATGAGTAGATTCGGTGCAGCCGGTTCCGTAAGTGCGAGACCGGAAGTCCTTAATGCATTTATGCGCGGCATTTACAGCTGGATGAGCGCGGGCCTTTTGGCAACCGCAGCCGTGGCATGGGTTACTCTTTCCACTCCGGCGGTTATGAACCTCGTGCTGGCCCAGAATCCTGAAACAGGAATGATCGCCCCGACCATGCTTTTCTGGGTTGCGGCAATCGGTGAAATCGGGCTGGTTTTCTATCTGAGCATGCGCATTTCCAAACTTTCATCCGGTGCTGCTACCGGGCTGTTCATGGCCTACAGCGCGTTGAACGGTTTGACCCTTTCCACTATTCTGGTGGCCTACACAGCGGCATCTATTTTCCAGACTTTCCTCGTTACCGCAGGAATGTTCGGAGCCATGTCCCTGTATGGCCTGACTACCCGTAAAGACCTTACCGGAATGGGGTCGTTCATGATGATGGGCCTGTTCGGTATCCTCATCGCCATGGTGGTGAACTTTTTCATGCAGAGTTCTGCGCTGAGCTTTGCCGTTTCCATTCTCGGTGTATTCATCTTCGCGGGACTGACAGCTTATGATTCCCAGAAGTTGAAAGATATGGGTGAGTACATTCCCGCTGACGATGCCACCGCAGTAAGACGCGGCACTATCCTCGGTGCATTGACCCTGTACCTCGACTTTATCAACATGTTCATCTTCCTGCTCCGTCTTATGGGTAACCGCGAGTAGTTGAGATAAATAGTACGTTTACAGGCACGCTCAAACCCCGTAGGGTTTGAGCGTGCTTTTTTAATGCCTCCGGCGGCTTAAACACTTTTCCCAAAAGGGTTTAAGAATCCCAAAACTTTTTATCAAGGCTTCGTCTGCCAGCTATTTAACGTCGCATTTTATGTTAAAGTTACACCAGCTACAGAATATTCTTAGCCCCATTCTGGCCCCAATTTCAAAGGGATACAGTGCGGTCATGTCCCGCCGTGCGGAGAAATATGTGCAGGGTGAATACGAGCGGTTTCGTCCTGAATGTCCATGTGTTTCTGTGGGGAATATCGGTTCCGGGGGCAGCGGGAAAACTCCCCTTGCGGACTGGCTGCTCAAGTGGGCGGAGCGGGAAGGACTGTTGACTGTTTTGCTTACACGTGGCTATGGGGCCAAGCCGGCGCAAATGCCGTATCTGGTGAATCGGCTGAGTCCGGTCCATGAGGCAGGTGATGAACCGCTCATGCTTGCTAACGGTAATCCTGAGGCTAAGATAGTGGTCGATCCGGTTCGTAAGCGTTCCGGTGCCTGGGCAACGCAGGAATTTCAGCCGGAACTGATGCTGCTTGATGACGGATTCCAGCATATGGCGGTGGAGCGCGATCTTGATTTCGTGCTGCTCACTCCTGATGATTTTACAACTGGCTGGGATAAGGTTATCCCCCGTGGCACATGGCGGGAGAGTCAGCTGGCACTGCAACGGGCGGATGTTTTTTTCGTGAAGAGCGGCCCGCAGACTTTTAACCAGATGCGCCCGCTGATAGAACAGAAGCTGGCTCGGTTCGGTAAACCGGTTTTTCAATTTGAACTGAAAGCAAAAGGTCTCAAGCTCCTCGGCACAGGAGAACAGCTCGGCTTTGGAAGTGAAAAATATCTGCTTTTTGCCGGAATCGGCAAGCCGGAAATATTGCATGAGGATGCAAAAAAATACATGGGCCGTGCCCCCGAAGAATTTATAATTTTCAAGGATCACCACTCATACACAGCACAGGACATGGAATTGATCCGCAGGAAAGCAGCGGCTGCCGGTGCAAAGCGGATTGTTTGTACCCCCAAGGACGTTGTGAAATTGACTAAACTCGGCTGTGAAGAATTTTATGTAATTGATCTGGAAGTAGAATTTAAAGAAACCGTTTTTTTTGATGACATAGAAGAAGTCCCCTTTGATAAGTGGTGGAATAAACAAAGATTAATAGACGCATTTAATAAATAAAAACGCACGCCTCCCTGAGATGGACGGAACCGAAACAACTAAAAAGGTTTTGGGATTCTTAAACCCTTTTGCAAAATGGTTTAAGCCCCCGGAGGGACTCCCGGTAGGGCCGGTGGAGGCGAAATCAAATCATTATAAAGCGCAATCGCGCATCATATAATTAGGAATTTAAAATGGGAAAAAAAAGAAAATCTAAGAATCCCGGTATGATTAAGCCTTACGAGGCTATGAATGTTTTTAAGCAGAGCCGCAAGCCCCTTTCCGCCGGTGAACTTGAGAAAAGGCTGGGGCTGACCAAGAGGCATCGCAAATTTGTAAAGAATATACTCAAAGACCTTGTGCGCGAGGGTAAAATCATCAAGATCGGCAGTGCTTACGGCGTTGTGGAAAAGATGAATATGGTCACCGGAAAGCTGCAGGTTCAGCGTTCCGGGGCGGCATTTCTGCTCCCGGACGATAAAAACCGCAAAGATATCTACATCCATACCAAAAATCTTCGGGATGCATGGCATGGAGACCGGGTTACCGTGGCGATTACCGGTTCCCATTGGGGCGGCAAACGCGAGGAAGGACGCGTGGTGCGTGTTATTGAGCGTGGAAAGCAGGTCTTCCCGGTGCGGGTGATCCGGCCCATGGGCGGTACGGCCCTGCTCTGCAACCCTACAGACCCGCGTCTGGATTTCGGTATTGTGGTCGAGCCTGAAGAGGCCGTTGCTGACGGGCCTGTACTGGATGATGACGGCAGGGAAATTTATCCTGCCGAGTCTGCTGAAGCAGCTGTGGATTTTACCCGGATTGCCAGGGGCGATATACTTTTGGTGGCACCGGGTGAACAGATTAATCCTTCTCTTTGGGAAGGGCGCATTCTGAAAATGCTGGGCGATGAAGACGATGCCATTGTACAGGAAGCAATAGTCAAGGCGAACCACGGCATTCCCACGGCTTTTCCGGGCAAGGTGCTGGCTGTCGCTGATGCTTTACCGGATGAACCCGAGGAAGATGATTTTGCAGAGCGCGAAGATATGCGCTCCATTCCTTTTGTGACTATCGACGGTGAGACCGCCAAAGATTTTGACGATGCCGTATTTGTAGAAAAGATCAATAATGGCTACCGTTTGCGGGTGGCTATCGCAGATGTAAGCCATTACGTTGCCATGGACTCTCCGTTGGACCGCGAGGCCCTTAAGCGTGGTAACTCTTATTATTTCCCCAAGTCCGTGGAGCCCATGTTCCCCGAAGCCTTGAGTAACGGACTGTGCAGCCTGAACCCTGACGTGAATCGTCTGGCTATGACCGCTACCATAGAGTTTGATAATGCAGGTGCTCCTGTTGGAGCTTCCTTTGTCCCGGCTGTGATTAAGAGTCACGCCCGCCTGACTTACGAACAGGTCTACAAAGGCGTCATTCTCCGTGAACAGGAGGAGCAGGAAGGTTTGGGAGCACTGCTGCCCATGCTTCAGTTATGTGAAGAGTTGGCGCGCAAGATCAACAAGCTACGCAAGGAGCGGGGCAGTCTGGAATTCGATCTTCCTGAGCCTGAAATCCTCTTCAATTTGCAGGGCAGAACTGTAGATATCCGACCCCGTTGTCGCAATTTTGCCCATCAGATTATTGAGGAATTTATGATTGCTGCCAACGAAGCGGTTGCAGAATTTCTGACTGAAAAAGAACTGGGCTGCCTGTACCGGGTACACCCCGGTCCTGATGAAGAAAAATTGACCAACCTGTTCAAGGTTCTGCGCAAAATCGGCATCAGTAAGCAGATTCCTGATCCGGTCACCCCGCAGACTTTGCAGGCTGTGATAGCGGATTCAGAAGGAACTGATCAGGAATATCTGGTCAGCCGGCTGCTTCTGCGATCGATGAAACAGGCCAAATATGAGCCTGATAATGAGGGACATTTCGGGCTGGCTTCAGAATGCTATTGTCATTTTACCTCACCCATCAGGCGTTATGCCGATCTGGTTGTTCATCGCTTGCTTAAGGTTGCGCTTGGTGACGGCCATCAGGCTATTCCCGGCCAGAAGCAGTTGGGACGTATCGGCAATGCTATCAGCGGCACCGAACGTACAGCCATGGAAGCTGAACGTGAAATTCTGAAACGGCTGACCATCATTTTTCTTAAAGATAAGGTTGGTGAAGAGTTTACCGGGGTTATTTCATCAATTGCGGAATTCGGATTCTGGGTGGAATTTCAAGAGGTAATGGCTGAGGGTATGGTCCGGCTTTCCTCGCTGGGTGATGATTATTACACTTTCTGGGCTGATCGCCAGATGATTGTCGGTGAACGAACAGGGCATGCTTTTCGTTTGGGGCAGAAAGTAACCGTCCGTTTGGAATCGGTCAGCCTTGAGTTGCTTGAAGCCAACCTTGCTCTGGTCGCAGGGGCCGAAGATTACAAAAAATACGTTTAAATAAGAAAGCCCGCTCAGGTTTTATTGGGCGGGCTTAATGATTGTATCGTAATCGAGCTTAGCGGGTGGCAATTTCTTCAAGTCGGCGGGCAATCTTGCAGAATAAGGTCAGCTCACACACTTTTTCATCAATTTCACACTGATATATGTCGTCGGCGTCGGCAATGGCGTTGAGTGATTCGTAGACCTTAACCAAAGTTTCGGGGGTGATCCGTCCGCATAGGTTGGTAATCATTTTTTTGAGTTCAACGGGTGCATCAGCAAGCAATGACAACTCAACTCCGGCATCACCGAAATCGAATTCAAAGTGCTCAACATATTTTGTAGCCAGATTTTTAATAATCAGGTCATTACTCATTGATAACTCCAAATACTATATCACCTAACTAGCTACATACATTACTACAAAGGTTTTTTTTTTGAAAGTCTTCTCTGTTTATAAAAATGGTTGCAGTATCGGTTTGCAGATGTTAAGTATAGATGAACTTTTTAGTTAAACAGTTGTTAATTTGAGGTGCCGATGCAAGCTAAGGATTTTGATTCATTTTTTGAAAGATTAAAAGAACAGACAGATATTTCCACTCAGGCCCAGTTGGCACGCGAGCTGGGTGTCGGCAGGGCGGCGGTTTCTCTGGTAAAAAAGAAAGGGGCAGTTCCTCCTCGCTGGATACTTGAACTTTCAGTACGTTATAATCTCGATTCAACCTGGCTGGAGTCCGGAGTAGGCTCTCCCAGGGCGGAAGTTAATGCTGCCGAATTTGCTGACGAATTTGCCCGTATCCCCAAGGTTGCGGCCCGCTTGTCTGCCGGTGGCGGTTCATTTGAGACCGGAGCTGAAATTGAAGGTTTTTATGCTTTTCGCAAGGATTGGATCGGCAGTAAGGGCAACCCCGCAGATATGGTATTAATGGAAGTTTATGGCAACAGCATGGAACCTGAATTGAAAGAAGGTGACATTGTGCTGCTTGATCAGTCCCGTCAGGATATATTGGCGGGGGGGATTTACGCTGTGGGAGTGGAGGATACTGTCATGGTTAAAAGAGTCGAGAAACGTCCCGGTCAGGTTGTGCTGCACAGTGACAACAGGGATTATGCCCCAATTCACCTTGGCGGAGATGAATTGGAAAACGTACGTGTTCTGGGACAGGTTGTCTGGGTTTCACGCGAATATCATTAGCTTTTTTATATATAGCGTTTTTAACGGCCTCCTTTGCGGGAGGTCTTTTTTTGGCTTCTGGTTTATAGTAACTTGATGTTTGATAAACTATTTGTGTAATTTTGTTGATCTGTGTTTATTTTAGGTTGACATAAGTGTTTTGCTGTGGTTAATTGTTGCTGTCACATGGCAAAGGGCGCTGGAAGGCGGTTGTTAACCTTAAACGGATTCACGAAACAGGAGTCAGTCATGCAGGAAAGATTTTGCAGGTGCGGTAACCGGGTTATGGTTCAGTATCACAGCAAAAAGAATGAAGCATGGTTCACCCGTTTCTGGGTTATGGGGAATACCTTCGGCAAGACTATCCGGGTCTGCCCGGTCTGCGGTTCCCCTCTTAATATAAATAGCCTTAAATAAGATTGCTGCCGGACTTATGCCTGTTTTGCCGGGCATAGGCCGTCTCCCCCTGTCGATGTTTTATCGTCAGGATATATTTCAAAATTTCCGCAGGCATCTCCCCTGTTGTCTGCTGGAATACAGCACCGTCTCATCTACACACTTAATCCATCTCTCATCATCATGGCAGGCTGTCCGTCGGGGGCAGCCTGTCGCATCCCCCTTCATAAGTGCGGTCTGAGCAGTAGAAATTCAGTACGAAAGTAATTTTATGAATGCCGTATCCTCATACATATGGTGTCTTGTTCAGGCTGGACCGGAACAGGACAGGCTGATACATATTGCGTGTTTTTCAGCTTCAGGTCTGACTTTTGGGAGGATAAAATGGGCGAATGGATCGTAGATTTTCAGGGGCGCAACCACTCCACAGCAATTAAACTTAATTTTTTGTGGAAGCAGGATAATATCTTTTTTATGGATAACCATCGCGCTGCATTGTGGTGCTGGTTGGAAAGTCTTAAGAAGAACGAGAAATTAAATCTGTTTCATGTAGACCGGCATTTTGATGCCTTGTTTTCGAAGCAGGATTATTCCCATTTCCCTCATGAAAACTTTGAACGTTTCGGGATCAGTGAGTACCTTGAATGCGGGTATGACAACGATTTTTTTGCGGTTACCCCGCTATTCCGCTGGGATAATTATCTGGGGCTGTTCATTGAAAAATATGGTGAGCGCATTGAGAACTGGGCCTTTGCCACTCATGGCAAGGGAACGACGCCGCATGCTGTCCGGTACGCAGCTTATGAGCCGTGGGAATTTCCGGCAGCTCTTGGAGGTTTGGAAGGAGACTGGATTTTTAATCTGGATCTGGATTATTTTTTCGGGCGTATGGCAGACGGAAAAATGGACCGCCTTTTTACTGATGAATATATCAGGGGCTGGGGTGCCGAGCTTCGTAAAGGGCTGGCTAGAGGTGCTATTAAAACGCTGACTGTGAGTTTAAGCCCTGAATGTGCTGCCGGATGGGCAGGAGCTGAGGCCGCTCTCGCAGTACTCAATGAAGGGTTGGAAATAGATTTTTCGTTGCCGGAATAGATTTGAAAACCCAAAGCCCCCATTAATCAGTAAGATTAGCGGGGGCTTTTGGGTTTTTATAAAGAAGACGAATCAGTCTCTGTTCCAGACTTTGAATTTGTGGTTGGCGAAGAATTCGGTATAAAGCTCTTCAGCCTTTTCTTTGAATTTATCATCATGCATGATCAGCACGCTCAGCGCTTCATATTTGAAATAGGCTACAACATCGTCCCAGTCTATTTCGTCCTTATCATTTTTAAAGCGAAATCCCTGCAGCCCGGGTTCAACCAGTTTTTGCGTCATGGGGTCATCCACACCCGCAGCTTTGAAAAAGTCGCAAATTTCTTTTTTTACATTATCCGGCCAGTCTGTTTCTCCCAGAGGGATGAGGTCCTGAAATTTATTTTCCTGGCCTTTTTTTAATATATACATTGCGGTCTCCATTTTTCAGTTTCTGACTTTCAAACTGAGTATGAAATAAAAGGAATTGTTTTTCAAGAATATCCAAGTCCCATCTGTATAGAATCGTATGTGGAAACCGGAAAGACATGAAGCGGACATGAAGTGACATAAAATTGTAACCTTTGCGACATGAATGGTTTGGTTCATGTGGTACTAATTACATCAACAACACTTCTGCATCTCTGAAGAAAATGTACCAGCCTCTTCCCAGCTGTTCCCTCTCCGGTCTTCCCTGACACCCGGACCGGAGGGGGGCACCGGGAGCCTGCCATATACTTCTTACTCCCGCTCCTGATCTGTTTTGATGAACCTGCCGATGATCTGCCCTGTTGCCGGATTGCGGGAGTCATCGTCGAATTCTGTTTTCAGGAAAGTCAGTGCCGAACAATCCGGTGAGAAGACCAACGTTCTGATCTGTGAATTCCCGCCATGTTCATATTCAATGATGTCGGTTACGTAAATGGTGTTGCCGGAAATTGTAACCGATCGGCGCACATCGTTTTTATCAAGCAGCCATGTTGTTTCATGATAGTTGCCGTTCTCAGGGATTATGTAGCTGTCGTAATGACTCTTTTCTCCTTTCTCTCCTGTCAGAATGCGCAGGCTTGCTTCTGCGCGGACCATTTTGCCTTTATAGTGAACCGTAACGTTTCCTTTGTACGTTCCTATAAAGCGGGAGTTGTCCTCCTCTTGAATTGTGATTCTTTCGGTGTCCTGCTTTTGTAGCGTCTTTTCTGGTGGTTTGTCCTGAAACAAGCCGTAGCGCGGACGTTTAAGGTCTTTTAGATGGTCCAATTCCTGCGCTTGGGCAGGATAAATGATGGATAACAGCAGTATAATTGCGATATATGTTATTTTCATGCGTAGAGCTCCGCAGTTTTGCTGGAGGGATTTGTTCATTCCATGTATTGTGTATTCATCATAAATTGGAGGACAAAGCTTATGGTTCGGTTTGTTAATTCGTTTTTGTTTTTATTGTTTACTGCAGGGCTTTTTGTTTTTGTACCCCATCTTCAGGCTGAAATGAAGATTACTCTTAAGGATGGAAAAGTTATTGAGGTTCCGGTGGCTGAAAGTGACGTTCAGTCAATTGAATACGGTGCTGTCCAGAATAATGATCCGGAGGTTTTCCCCGAGAAGTCAATAAGAATACAGAGCGCCAAGTACGGCAATATCAGTTTCGAACTGGAAGGAGAACTCGGCTATAAGCAGTATTTTTGTAATGCAAAAGAGGCATTGCTAAAAAAATGTGATGGTAAGGATAAATGCCGTATCATTGTCGGTTCCACTTTTTGCGGGGATCCTTATCCGGGTAAGGGTAAATACCTTTATGTGGAATACACCTGCGGTCAGAAAATGAAACGGGCAAAAAAGTCCCAGACAGAGGTTATGCTCTTGACCTGCCCTTGATTTGATAGCTGTTTCTTCGGTGGGTCCTATTTTTGCATTCCTAGACGAAGGCGAAAATTATTCCTGCTGGAGGTTTGCGTATGAGGAACATTTTGGCACTTGGGCTAGTATTGCTCAGTGGCATGTTGCTTTTAAATTCAGGTCTTGAGGTCTATCATTGCTTTATTCCCAAGAAGATTTCAGAATCTCAACCGGTCCGGTTGGTCCGGATCGAAGGTAAAAATTGCCCCCTTTATTATCCTGAGGGGCAGTAGGCAAAAAACACCCCCCTTCCTGTAATGCAGGGAGGGGGGTGTTTTTTAAAAAATTATTGAAATCATCCAGAAAGGTTGAATTTTTACGGTTAACCAGCAAGTGAAGTTTGTAGGCATAGAGAGGCTTTTCAAGCATCCTGAAGTCATCCATTGTATGGCTGCTTTCTTTAAGCAGATATGGCAGAGTTGTCTTGTTACAAATCGCCGCATCCACCCTTTTGTTGTACAAAAGTTCCAAAACAAGTTTTGTTGAGTATACAGGGTGTGTTTTTATAATCCCGTTTGAAAGATATTCATCCAGCGGCCCGTATGAGTTGCCATGCAGTACCGCAATGGTTCTGCCGGTCATGTGTTCCAGATCTGATGTTGTAAGCGTAGAATCTCTGCGCACCAGCAGATGGTCTTCTATGGTCCACATGGGAAGGGATATGTTATATCTTGATTTTGTTTCCTGACTGGTGAACATCGGAGAGGTAAGGGCAAAAGCGTCCGCTTCTCCGTTATTGATTTGTTTACCTATTCTTGCTCGTGGAAGACATCTATATTCTAATTTATAGTTTGAATACTGTTTCTGGAAATCCTCCAGCATATCAATAAATAGTCCGCGCAGGCTTTTTGAGGGTTCATTTTTACTCGTGACAGTGTAGAATGGAGGGAATTTATAGCCGAATATAATTTTTATATGTTGAGTATCGGTTTGGCCCGCATTTGCCTCGGCACAGGTAAATGCCAAAAGAGTACAGAAAATTAAGATCGTTTTTAGAAAGTTTGTATTCATTCTTTGGCGTAGGTCTGAGTAATTGTATGTTATATTAAACAGGTGGACCGAGTTTATGTATCCTATTTTTAAATTATTATCAGCAATTTTTTTATTTCTGATTATTCTGGTTGCCGGGTATTTCTTGATCAAATGGTTTTCGGCTTCCGATTACCGGATCGGGAAAATGAAGCAGGGGCAGGTGATTAAGTTTGAGACAGAATCCAGTATGGATTCCACTGAAAAAATGAATCTACGCGTTCTCAGCTATAACCTCGGATTTGCCGCCGGACCCGTGCAGCAGACTCTGGCTGATGAGCATCCGGAATCTTTTTTCATTGCTAATCTGGATAAGTTTATTGATCTGGTTAGAGCTGAACAGGCAAATGTTGTTCTTCTGCAGGAGGTGGACCTTGATTCCAAACGTTCCTGGTATATGAACCAACTGGAATACATAATGGGCCGTCTGGGCTGGGGATATGCTGCACCGGTGGTGGATTGGGATATGTATTTCCCGTTGCGAAAGGAGCGCAAGATTACCAAGGCCACAGTGGTTATCTCTAAATTCCCCATTGTTTCAAATGAGTATGTACAAACCTCCTGCAAGCCTAATTTTGAAAGCATGCTCCTGAACATTTTTTATTATCCGTTACTTTGGAAGTCCACCATGCAGCGGGTGGGGGTTGAAGTGGGCGGCAAGCGGCTGGACGTCTACAATGTTCATCTTTGTGTGTGGAACAGGGCGGCCCGCGTAGCGCAGGCTGAATACCTTTCCAAATGGGTAAACACGGCTAGCTCAGACCTGGATTACATTATAGGTGGAGATTTTAATTTTCAGGCATACATCAGGGGGACTCCTGTACCTTCGGTCGATTTAGCGAAGGCTCCATTCGTAAACGGATTTCGCGACAACTTAAACGGTAGTAAGGAAATTTTGAGCAGGCCCGGTGAATCAGCCGGCAGCATTCATCAAAATATTACCTTCGAAGAAAGGAAACATCGTTACGACTTTATCTTTTATTCAGCAGGGATGACCCTGAAGAATGCAAAAGTAATTACCGGGATAGATGCTTCTGATCATTTCCCTGTGTTTGGAGAGTTCAGTTTTATAGAATAGATTGTTTTTTTTGCTGATATAATTAATAATTTTGGGTAAGTGTGTTTTACTGTCTGTCCTGACGAAAAAATGTTATAGACATGTTCTACAAATAAAAAACATTATGCTGTGAATTTCTGTGGGGCGCGGGGGGCCAATGAAAAGAAATTATAGTTGTCTTGCCGTATTCATTTTTTTTGCGTTTTTAGTCTGCTGCTTTGCTTTTGCTCTGCCTGCACAGGCAAAAGATATCTTAATCGTTCACAGTTACGATCTGGATAATATTTGCGGTGCCCCCCAGCAACAGGGAGTATTGGAAAGTCTGGCCGAGGCCGGCTTCAAGGCCGGGAAAAATCTCACAGTGCATCAATATGCCATGAACACCAAAAAGGAAAATAACACTCCTGAACTTATGGCGAAGCAGGCTGCAGCTGTTCTTGAAAAAATCAAAAAAATCACCCCGGATGTTCTGGTGCTGCTTGATGATAATGCTTTCAGGACAGTGGGCCTAAAGCTTGTAGATAGTAAATTTAATATTGTTTTCAGCGGCATGAACGGTCAGCCGGAAGATTATGACCGCAAAGTGAAGTGGATGGATTCATGGTCGAAGCCGGGCCATAATATCACCGGAGTCTACGAGAAACTTCATTTTATAGAAGCCTGCATGGTTCAAAAGAAAATTATACCCGGTCTTGAAAAAATATTGGTGGTTACTGATAATTCTCCAACCGGGAGAGCTGTACTGAAACAGGTCCGAAAGGAAATGAACGAGGCCGGCAATGAATTAGGCATTGAATTTCAGATACGCATTGCTTCCACGTGGGAAGAATATGTGGAAATTATCAGACAGACCGGTACTGATTCATCCATCGGGACCATTTATCCGGCAGCGACCCTGCTTAAGGACCGCGATGGAAAAAGTCATTCAACATCAGAAATCATAAAATGGACCGTTGCCAACTCCATGATTCCGGGAATCCCGCTTAACTATTCCTTTTCCCGGCTGGGAATGCTCGGCGGAGTAGGGGTTGATTTCATTGCTATGGGCAGGCAGGCCGGGGTAATGGCCGCAGAAATCCTGAAAGGCTCTGCTCCCGGGGAGATACCGATCGAAGAGGCAGAGCGCTATGCGCTGGTTTTCAACTTGAACCGGGCCAAAGAGCTGGGAATGGATATTCCTACCGATATACTGATGGCTGCTGATGTTATTTACAAATAATTCGGATTCGTTTTGCTGAGATGAATAGCGCAACTTCCTATAAATTATCATCATTGGTGGCGTTCGCCATTTGTGGAATGGCTATTGTGACTGCCCTGGCTTTGGGCAGTGTTTTCTCATACAGTTATTTTAATACCCTTAAGGATGAATATCATGACCGGGTTCGTGCAGAGGGGCAGGAAGTAAGTCTTGAATTGTACAGCTTTCTGCACCGGGCCATGGGGCGTCTTGGTGAGTTGAGTAAGGATAACTCCATTCGGGTTGCCATTATGATGGGAGTTGATTATCCGCTTTCCGAAAAACTGTCCGAGTATGATCAGGCCCAACTGGGAATTGATTTTTTTGTCCTGCGTCAGGAGGATGAAAGGGTTTTTTCTTCCTCAGCCAGACCTTTCAACGAAGTTTATGTACGAAATGCGCTTGAGCATTCCCCGCATCGCTGTTCTTTCTGCAGGATAGGTGACGGCGGTTTTCTTACTGTTTTTTCCCTGCCAATCCGCAGTCGTTCGGAAGTTGTGGGAAGTGCCGCCTGCATGGTGGATTTTTCAAGGTCTGAGTTGCAGTCTATCTTCAGCAAATCGGATGTAAGCAGGATGGTTCTTTTCGAAAAGGGCCATGCTTATGATTTGCTTTCCGGAGAATCTTTGCCTTTTTCCATGGGGAAAAATGCAGGCGATGGCGATCTTGTGAAAGTCTCCTTTGATGATGATAAAAAAGGTGTGCTGTACCGCAGTGCATTGGTTCCGGGGCTGGCTTATTTTGTCTCAGATGCCCGCTTCAACGAATCATTACAGCGGACATTCTGGCTGCTGCTCCCTATTTTCGGGGGAATAATCGGCTTGTGTGTTCTTGTTTCACTTTATCTCAGCAGCATACTTACCCGTCCTTTGAGCAGCATAACTTCTTCTGCCGAGGAGATTTCAAATGGTCGTGAAGAAGATCTTCCTGACCGGGGAAGTCTCATCACTGAAATTAATGCTCTTGGCAAAGCCCTTTCGTCCATGCTGGAAAGTTTGCGTAAAACTAGAGGGCTGGAGCAGTATCAGTTCTTTTTTGACAATGTTGATGATCTGGTCTGTATTACCGATATTGATGGTTTTTTTCTGAGGATAAACAGTCGTGGTACTGATTCTCTGGGTTACGAATATGATGAGTTCCAGAAAAAAACCATTTTTGAGCTTGTTCCTGCTTATGAGCGGGACAGTCTGCGCGGAATTATGAACAGTCTTTTTGCAGAAAAAGGTTCGCGCCAGTTTGAGTGTCCGGTTATCGCCAAATCCGGTGAGATTCTATACACGGACGTGCGTTCCCGCCGGATAGCCTATCAAGGGCGGTACGTGCTCTTGAGTGTGGTGCGTGATGTAACCGACCGCAAGCGTGATGAGGAAGAGCTGCAACGCTATGCGACTGAGCTTCTGAAGGCCAAGGAAGTGGAAGAGAGAAATTCAGCCCATATGGCCGATACCCTGAAAAAGCTTGAAGAGGCCATGAGCCGAGCTGAAATAGCCAGCCGGACCAAAAGTGAATTCCTTGCTCAGATGAGCCATGAAATCCGTACTCCCATGAACTCGATTCTGGGTATGGCTGATATGCTTTCCGATACCAGGCTTACAGCGGAGCAGGAAAGTTATGTCTCGATTTTCAGGGATTCCGGTAAGGCTTTGCTGAGCCTCATAAATGATATTTTGGATCTCTCAAAGATTGAGTCCGGTAAACTGACTCTTGAAGATACAGAATTTAATATTGATGAGCTGGTTGATGAAGTCTCCGGTGTTATGTCTGTGAGTGCCTGGAAAAAGGGCCTTGTTTTCGCCTGCCATGTGGACCCGCTCTGTCCTGACCGTTTCAGCGGGGACCCGACACGAATCAAGCAGATTCTGCTCAACCTGCTCAGTAATGCCATAAAGTTTACTGATTCCGGTTCTGTGGTAGTTGAGATATTTTGTGACCCCGTTACAGAAGGACAGCCCATGCTGGACATGGTTGTAAGTGACAGCGGTATCGGGATTTCAGAAGAAAAACTTAAAATTATTTTTGAGAATTTCGTTCAGGCTGACTCTTCCACCACCAGAAAGTACGGCGGAACAGGGCTTGGTCTTTCTATCACCCGCAATCTGGTTGAGATGATGGGAGGGAATATCTCCGTACGTAACCTTCCTTCCGGAGGGGCGGAATTCAGGGCTCAAATTCAGGTCGGTCGGGTAGATACTCAGGAAACCGATGCCTCAAGAATCCGGTCCGTAATGCAGGATCGTGAAGTGCTGGTTATTGACGAACGTACACTGGTCAGGAGTTATATATGCACATGTCTTAATGAGTGGGGAGCTAAATGTGTGCATGCCGGTGATTTGAATTTTGCCTGTGTGCAAAGTGAGTCCTGCCGAAGCAATGCCGAACTGGTCATTATTTCAGACAAGCTTGGAGAAGAGGACGGACTGAGCGAGGTAGAGGCAATCAAGGCCCGGTTGAATAATAACAACCCTATGCTCTGCACCCTTTCCTCTTCTCCCGGAGTAAGTAGCAACAGTCCTGAGATCAATATGCTCTTCGGGGTTAAGAGCAGTGTTCGCTGGCCTGTGACCCGTGGTGGCCTGTTGAAGGCAATGCTGAATATTTACGGAGATACCGTTGTTTTGTCGGAAAAACAGGAACAGGTTCTCGACCTTAATCCATTGCGAATCCTCGTAGCCGAGGATTCGGAAAACAATCGCATACTCTTTGATTTTTTCCTGAAAGACACTCCTTTCAGGATTCGTTATGCCGGTGACGGCGATGAGGCCGTGCGCATATACCGTGAAAATAACTTCGACATGGTGCTGATGGATATCCAGATGCCCGGCAAGGACGGTCTGGAAGCTACCCGCGAAATCAGAGCTTATGAATTAGGAAACGGCTACCCGTCTACCCCGGTGGTGGCCCTGACGGCCAATTGCCGGGAGGAAGACAAAAAGCTCTGCCTTGAGGCCGGTTGTAACGGAGTCCTTTCCAAGCCGATTAAAAAAATCAGCCTGATTAAGGGTATTTTGAAATACAGTTCCTGAAGACTGTTATTTTTTGCCCAGCCAATTTCCCAATGCTTCCTGCAGGGCAGATGAAGCCAAATGGGCGCAGTGCGTTTTGTCTTCGGGCAGCCCTCCGAGTCTTTCAAGGATGTTTTCACCTCCGATTTCAGAAGCCTCATCAACGGTTTTGCCTGTACTCAGTTCACAGGCCATATCTCCGCTGACAATGCTGGGACCGCATCCGGTGGTGTAAAATGAAGCCTCGGTAATGACGTTGTTTTCTATCTTGAGGAAAATTTTGATCAGGTCGCCGCAGGTCCCCTTCATTTCTCCTACAGAGTCCGGTGATTCCATTATCCGGGCATAAGTCGGATTATGCCAGCGGGAGGTTTCCCTGCCGAACATACTGTGGGCTGCATCATCGCATTGTTGTTGAATATCAGTAAGAAGTGTGTCCAGATTCTCAATCATAAAAAAAGCTCCTTGTTGAAATAAGGCGAATTGAGGTTCGCTCAACCAGGAAAAAAATGCAATCAAACTTTTTACCGGTTTTAGAGCTTCTGACATTAATATTGTAATTATACAGGATTTATTGTTGAATAACAGAACGTCGGATGTTTTGCCGACTCCTTTCAGCTAACGGATTTGAGACTATGGAATTAAGGCAGCTCAGATATTTTGTCGCTGTGGCCGAGGAATTACACTTTGGCCGTGCGGCCCGCAGGGTGCATATTGCCCAGCCTCCTTTTTCGCAGCAGATCAAGGCGCTGGAAGAGGAACTCGGCGCGCGTCTTCTGGAACGTAACAGCCGCAAAGTCCGGCTTACAAGCGAGGGCAGGTATTTTTACAAGCAGGCCATGGATATTCTGGCTCAGGTGGAGGAGGCTTCTTCAACAGTAGGCAGGATGGCCAAGGGAGAATACGGGAATATCAGGGTAGGTTTCATGGAGATTGCCATGGACAGCCTGCTGCCCGAAGCCGTGCGTTCCTTCAGCCACAGGTATCCCGGTGTCTCGGTTCGTTTAAGCCAGTTCGGGGCTTCCATCCAGTTGGAGAGGATTCATACCGGTGAACTTGATGTAGGTTTTTCAACTGTGTACCTGCATGCCATGGAAGGGCTTTCCTCGGTTAAGCTGTTTTCAAAAAAACATGTGCTTGCCGTGCCCGAAGATCATATCTTTACTGCTCAAAAAAGCGTATCATTGAGTGATATTGCAGGGGAGAATCTACTCATGTTTCCAAGAACCGGGCAGCCGGACCTTTATGATTCCATCATGAAGGCCTTTGCCTCAAGAGGGCTTGTTCCGAAAGTCAGGCAGGAAATCTCCGGACTCTCCGGAGCTTCAGCCCTGATTTCATCGGGCATGGGCGTAACATTTCTTCCTGATAACAGCCGTGTTTCCCGGAAAGGTATTGCCATTGTCCCTATCAGTGACGAGTTTCCCTGCATGGATATCTATATGGTTTGGAACAGGGAGGATTACTCCAACACGGCAGGGGTTTTCATGGAATGGGTTGCTGACTATTTTTCCGTGTCCGGTGCTTTTGCCGGACTGGTCAGCTGATAGTTTTGTGGGTTGTTAAATGACTGATATTCTGGATGGACTTGAAATATCATGGGTTCCCTCGATCACTGAAGTTGATCGTGATGAGTGGAACCGACTGGCTAAAGCGCTTGATTTTCCTTTTCTGGAGTGGGACTGGCTGCGGCTTATAGAGCAGAGCGGCAGTGCCACCCCGGAGAGCGGATGGCTTACGGCTCATCTCCTCGTGCGTTATGAAAACAGGCTTGTCGGAGCGGCTCCGCTGTTTGTGCGGGACCAGAGCGAAGGTGAGTTTATTTTTGACCGGGTCTGGGCTGAGGTGGCGCAGAAGGGCGGGATTGCTTATTTCCCCAAGATTGTGGGCATGAGTCCGTTTACTCCCGCTTCCGGATACCGTTTTCTTATTTCTCCGGATGTTCCCGGTAAAAGGGTCTGCGGCCTGATCTGCCATACCCTTGATCGCTTCTGTGCAGTTAACGGTCTGGGCAGCTGTGCTTTCAATTTTGTGGACCCGGACTGGGTTACAGA
This sequence comes from Maridesulfovibrio sp., assembly GCF_963678865.1. Taxonomy (NCBI): domain Bacteria; kingdom Pseudomonadati; phylum Thermodesulfobacteriota; class Desulfovibrionia; order Desulfovibrionales; family Desulfovibrionaceae; genus Maridesulfovibrio; species Maridesulfovibrio sp. The sequence goes on from NZ_OY787459.1 coordinate 3,471,552, forward strand.
GATGGAAGCTTTCGGCTATGCCGCTTGGAAGCATCAGGGTTATGTCTGGGAGAATAATGATTACCGTGATTTTGACCATTGGCTGGGAACCCTGAACAGCAACAGGCGTAAGACGGTACGCCGTGAACGAAACGTCCTTCGCCGTGAAAATATCCGGGTGGAAACCCTGACCGGCTATGATATTCCCGAGAGTTATTTCAGCCTGATGTTTCAGTGTTACGAATCCACCAATGATAAATTCGGAGTCTGGAGCTGTAAATATCTCACTCCCCAGTTTTTTGAGGGGTTGAAGCAGAGCATGCTGGAAAACCTGATGTTTACTGTTGCCTACCGAGGTGATGATCCTGAACCTCTGGCTTTGTCCATGTTTGTTTTTTCAGGGGACAAGCTTTGGGGCAGGTATTGGGGCTGTTTTGAGGAAGTGCGTTTCCTCCATTTCGAGCTTTGCTATTATGCACCCATAGAGTGGGCCGTGGCCAATGGCATAAATATATATGACCCGGGCATGGGCGGAGAGCACAAAGCCAGACGCGGCTTTTTCTCCACCCCTTCCTACAGCCTGCATAAATTTACCGACCCGTCCATGGATTTGACTTTCAAGACCTATATTCAGGAAGTGAACAACCTTGAAAACGGGTACATTTGTGAAATGAATGACCTCATGCCCGTAGGCCGTTTGGAAGAGGGGAAAGATTAATTCTGCTGCCGCAGCTGCAGCAGGAAGTTCCGGACCCTTTCATCCTTGCGGGAGACTTCCCCGTATCCCTGAAACTGGTGATCTGTGTCATATGAAATGATTGCGGCCCCGGCCTTTTTAAGTATTGACTTCATTGCATTCTGGTCGAGCAGTTCATCATGTTCGCCGATCAATGCCAGTACCTGCCCTCTGCTTGCTCCCTGCTTTGCAATTCTTTTTTCTAATTCTTCCTGCGCTGTTGCGAAGCGGTCTACATGTTCCTGTGAAATAAGGATGCTGTCACCGTTGGAAAATTCATAGACATCCCCCAGACGGTTGCGGACCAACTCAGCCGGGGTCAGAGCTGGATTAATCAGAAGTGCGGGAATTCTATGCCTTAGGTGCATGATCAGGGAGTAGAATCCGCCCATGGATGATCCCTGCATCACCAGCGGGCGTTCTTTGTTTTCAACTATGATCTTATCAATTATCTCAAGGCATTCAAGTGGGTCTGCGGGTAGGTCAGGACTGATTAGCTCATGATCGGGATAATTTTCAATAAGTGCGGCAGCCTTTGAGTTTGCGCCGGAAGAACCGAATCCGTGTAAGTTAAGGAAAATGTTTTTCATATCAGTAATATTGAGGTATGTTGTTATCCGAGTTGTAATGACTTGCATAGCCGATATCATAATGCTTACTAATCAAATGTGCGGGGCAGGTAAAGGAGTTGCAGTTGAATAAAGAGCATCCGGCGATTGTTTTTTTCAGCGGAGGGACAGCCTTGAACGGTCTGGCTGCTGAGCTTGCCAAGGTCAACCCGGAGTGCGCCTACATCATAACTACTTTTGATTCAGGGGGCAGTTCTGCTGCTTTGAGGGAAGTGTTTGACATGCCTGCGGTCGGCGATGTCCGTAACCGTATTCTCGCCCTTGCTGATACTGACAGTCCTGAAAAAGCCAATATTGTTGCCATGCTCAACACAAGGCTGCCCCGGTATGCGGACCGGACCGCATTATACGGGCAGCTTTCCCATCTTGCCAATGGCTCACATCCCTTGATGGACGGTTTCTCCGAAGTTGTCCGCAAAATTATTTCCGAACGGTTTGCCTTGTTTATTGAATTGGCCGGAGACAGTTTTGATCCGGTCAATGCAAGTCTGGGTAATATTGTACTGGCAGCCGGGTTCATGGCCCATCAGCGGGTTTTGGCTCCGCCGATCGCCCAGCTTTCCCGGTTGATAGGAGCCAGAGGCGTTGTCCGCGCATCCACGGTTGATAACGGGCATCTTGCAGTAAGGTTGATGAATGGTGAGATTCTTGCCGGGCAGCATCTATTTACCGGCAAGGAGAGTGATCCGGTTGCTTCGCCTATTGATGGTATGTGGATTTGTTCCGGTATAGATGATCCCTGGCCGCGTTCGGTGCATGGCTCTTCTCTGGCCATAAATCTGATCAATGATGCAGATATGCTTGTTTATCCCATGGGTAGCTTCTATTCCAGCACATTGGCGGCACTTTCTCCGCAGGGATTGGGTCAGGCCATTTGCAGGAACCCTTGTCCCAAGGTTTTTATCCCGAATATGGGGTTTGACCCTGAACTCATCGGTCACGACATAAATCTTCAGGTGGAGCGGCTTCTGGAGGTGTTGCGTATGGATTCTGCTGCCTATGTCAACTTGAGCAAGGTCTTGAATTTTATTCTCATCGACTCCGTTAACGGCACTTATCAGCAAGAGCAGGATTTTGCAGCCTTGGAAAAACTGCCCGTGAAAGTAATTGACCGCAGGCTGGTTTCAGATGAATCTGAAGGTCTGATTGACCCCCGCCTACTCGCTCCAGTGCTTATGGAGCTGGCCTCAACCGGTGGAAAGGGGGGCGTAAGTTAAATCTGAAAATAAGGAATTTGTATGTATATAGGCGCTCATATGCCCATTACCGGCGGAGTGGACAAGGCTGTAGAGAGGATTATGTCCATAGGCGGGACCGCCTTGCAGATATTTACCCGCAACCAGCGCCAGTGGAAAGTGAAGCCCCTTGATGAAAGCGTGGTCGATAATTTTAAGAGCTTGAGGGAAGAATGGGGCAATTATCCGGTCAGTGTCCACGATTCCTACCTGATTAATCTGGCTTCTCCCAATCCTGAAAGCGCATCCAAATCCGTGAAGGCTTTTGCAGAGGAATTACGCAGAACCGAGAGGCTGGGGGTTGAGTCTCTGGTCACCCATCCCGGCTCACATCTTGGTTCAGGCAAAGTGGAAGCACTTGAAAGGTATGTATCCAACCTTGATCAGGCTATAGCCCTTTCGGAAACAGAGGAAGTAAAGGTCCTCATCGAAAATACCGCAGGGCAGGGAACAAATCTTGGCAGCAGGTTCGGAGAATTGGCCACTATATTGGAAGACTCCGGTTATACCTCACGTATGGGGGTCTGTTTTGATACCTGTCACGCTTTTGCCGCCGGGTACGATCTGCGCAGTGCCGAATCGTGCATAGAGGTTTTTGAGCGTTTTGATGAACTTGTCGGATTGGATTTTATCCGCTTTTTTCATTTAAATGACAGTAAACATGAATTGGGGTCGAAGAAAGACCGTCACGAGCATATTGGAAAGGGACACATTGGACTTGAAGGATTCAGGTTCGTAGTCAATGATACCCGCTTTTCAACCGTCCCCAAGGTTATTGAAACCCCCAAAGATGATGATCCCGAATTTAAGCTTGATAAAATGAATATAGATCTGCTGCGTTCCTTGCACGGTTAGCCGGCTTTATATCGTTTTTGGAATCTCGGTCTGCTGCAGGCGGACAAAAGACTGTCTCCAAACCGTCTTTCCGCCGCAGTCCTCAGTCGTTTATGTTTAGAGGTTTTCAAGGCAGTTCTTCAAGGTGGACACACCGCAGGAATGGAACATGTGCAGAGGAATCTGTTTTGACTTGGTGTATTTAACAATATCTTTTTTGGCCGCATGGGATATCTGGTTAGTGAAGATGATTACATGGTCTGCACTACCGAGTTTTGAAGAAACCTTGTTTTCTTTGCCGGTAAAGACCTTGAGCTTGATGCCTTTCTCCTTTGCTGAAACAATGTAATCCCTTTTGAGCCTGTCCATTCCGCCTATGAGGGCTGCGCACATGGTTGCCTCCTTTGTTTTGGTTTTAGTAATTTTATAGTGAAAATGATTTTCAGTGTCAAGTAGAGGCGGTAAAAAATATCAGTACCGGGCTGAAGTGCCGCGGCTGTTCTCAGGCAGTCAAAATTGTTGTAATGTCGGTATATGTTTTTGCGCAGGTTTGGGGTATTATTCAACACCGGATGTGAAGAGAGTAGACTGGTTTCAAGTCTTTGGAAACGCGGAATTAAATTTTAGTTGGGCGGTATTTTTGATTTGATGAAAAATAATGAGGCTATATCTGAATCCGGGATGGGGAATCTAGTTTCACGCATTTTACTTACCTGCGCATTTGCGGTTTTTGCCGGGTTTGTGGGGCTATCTTTATGGGTCGGGTATTCTTCACAATTGCAGGTCAGGACCACCGCCCGGGATTTGTTTGTGGGCGAGTCTGCGCGGCGGGCAATGGCCGTCAGTTTTTATTTTTCCAATCGTGTTTCCGAACTTGAAAATATTGCCTTAAGTGAGTCTGTACATTCCCTGACCGATGTGTTGAGCGAAAAGGGGCGTGCTGCCTTCACCGATAATTACGCCCTTGTGGAGGATGTTTGTTCGTTTGTGAATAGCAGTCTCTACCAACGCAGCGCTGGCAATGAGCAGGCCTATTCACGGATTGCAATTCTTGATGACGGGGGCGGGATTATTGTTGATTCTGATGCCGAATGTACGCTGGAAAGCGGTGATCATGAGCTGGAAAAGTTCAGGGTCCGGCACGGTTCCCCTGCTTTCTTTGCAGGGGAGTATGGTGGAGAACTCGCGATTGTGGTCAGCGTTCCCATTGATGCTTCAAAGGGAATCAGGGGGACTGTAGTTGGTTGGACAAAATTGGACAGCCTTTACCGCAGTCTCGGTTTCATGACCGTGTCTCCTTCTGTCGGCAGTGATTTCCTGCGAGTGGGAGGAACAGTCGTTGCCGTTTCAGACAGTTCCGCGCGGCAGAGCGGACAACTTCTGCTTATGGATGTCCTGCATGAGTGGGACGGCCTGACGGTTCTGAAAGCCGGACAGTCAGGCAGGGAAGTTGATTATCTTGCTATTTCATCTCCGGTGCAGGGGACTTCGCTTAGCGTTATCAGCCTTGTGGAAGAGGAAAAATTATTTGGTTTCCTTAGCCTCAGGGCTCAGTTTATGCTTTCAATCTTTATCTTTTTGATAATAAGTATCGGCTGCCTCTGGCTGATACGGTCCGTGCTGGCCCGCAAGGTTTATGATGCCCGCATGCAGGAGGCCGCAAAGAGGGTTGAGGAAGTCAACAGGCAGAAGGATAAGATCGAGCAGGAAATCAAAAACCGCCATCTTGCCGATGCGTTGCGCAGGAGGGCTGAAATCAAATTCAGGGATATTTTTGATAATGCACCGATCGGTATTTTCCAAGCCACCCTTGACGGCAGTTATCTGACTGTGAATAAGGCTCTTGCAGAGTTGTACGGCTATGAGAGCAGTGAGGACCTGATATCCAAAGTCGAAAGCCTCGGCAGTCAGATCTATGTGAATATGGAAGATTGGAACCGTGCCGTACAGATATTGCACTTATCAGGGCGGGTCGCCGGATACGAAGCGGAATGCCGTCGCAGTGACGGTAGTGTGGTCTGGACTTCACGTGATTTGAGATTGGTCGAGGCTGAACCTGGAATGCCTGCTTATGTGGAAGGTTTTGTCATCAATATAAGTGCCCGCAAAAAGGCTGAAGAGAAGCAGCAGAAGAGCGAGTGGAGGTTCCGGTCTCTTTTCGAGAATTCTCCGGTGGCCCTGTGGGAGCTGGATATGCGCAAACTCAAGGCTCTTTTCGATTCATACGGTCTGGAAAAGGGTCCTGCTATTCGAGAGACGTTGCTTTCAGACTTGGAATCGGTGAAACAATCTATGAACTTGGTGGAAATAATAGATGCCAATAACCGCACCCTCGAATTTTTCGGTAACAATTCGCGTGAAGAACTAACCAATAAAGGGTTTTCAGCCTACGTTTCTCCGGATTCATGGCGTATATTCCGAACCATAATGCTTGACCTGATTGCAGGAGCACAAAGACACCGCAGTGAGTTTAATTTCATCCGGCTGGACGGCAAGGAGCAGTCTTTTATTCTTAATATGAATATTGTTCCGGGATTTGAGGACTCCTGGTCCCGTGTGCTGGTTTCTGTCGAAGATATTTCAGAGCTTAAAAGAATCGAGCGTGAGCTGCGGGCCAGCAGGGAGGAGGCGCAGAAAGCCAATGAAGCCAAAGGACGTTTTCTTGCCAATATGACACATGAATTCAGGACTCCCATGAACGCGGTCAAGGGTATGGTCCAACTCCTGCAACGTTCTGAATTAACAGCTGAACAGCAGGAGAATCTGCGTTTGATCAAGTCGTCAGTGGATAGCCTGCTGGTTATTGTCAACGATATCCTTGATTATTCCAAACTTGATTCCGTGCATGTTGAATTGAATGAAGAGCCTATAGATCTTCCCGTTTTCCTGAGTGATATGCGGGATGTGGTTGATGTGGGGGCCATGAACAAGCCTTTGCAGGTACTCCTTGAAGCGGAGAATGTGCCGGGGTGCGTGCGGGTTGACAGCCTGCGTCTGCGTCAGGTGCTTGTCAATCTGTTGGGTAATGCCGTTAAATTTACCGATAAAGGGTCAGTGACCTTGCGGTGCAGTCTCGATTCACACTCCGCTGAAGACAGCAAAAACTATCTCCATTTCGAGGTCTCTGATACAGGTATAGGATTGCCCGAGGAAGCAGTTGAGGATCTATTCAAATCCTTTGTGCAGGCTGATCCCAGCATAACCCGTCGTTACGGCGGAACCGGTCTGGGGCTGTCAATTTGTTATAAGCTGGTCAAGCATCTTGGGGGAGAACTTTCGGCCTGTAATAACGAGCATGGAGGGGCGTTGTTTTCCTTCTCCCTGCCCGTGGAAGTATGTGGCCGTAGTTGCGTTGATGGAGAGTGCGATAGTGTAAATTCCCCCCCCGAAAGTGTCGATTTTTCCGGTATTAAAGTGCTGGTAGCTGATGATAGCAAGATGAATCGTATTCTGCTGCGTAAGATTTTTGATAAAAACGGACTTACTGATTATGTGATGGTTGAAAACGGCAAAGATGCTGTTGACGCTTTTTCCGAGTCTGATGATTTTGATCTGATTCTCATGGATATACAGATGCCTGTACTTGACGGTTTTGAAGCTACCCGGGCAATCCGTAAAACCCATTCCCCGGTCAGGATTGTAGCCCTTACAGCCAATGTGGGGGGAGAAATTCTGGATAAATGTATTGAAAGCGGGATGGATTCACGGATTACCAAGCCCTTCAACGTGGATGACCTGCTTGCGGAATTGGCAAAGGTAGCCCAAAACTAGACGGTGAATAGTTGATTTTTGCTTGGGATGTTGTGCCGGTAAGAAAATGCTTTGAGTGCAGGTAGTTGTGTGATTTTTGTCCTGTCCGATATTTCTTGAACGGTTTTAATTACAATGGTAATTCCCTAGTAATGACGTATGATTTCAGGCTGCCTTAAGGGTTTAAGTTTTTTTACAGGCGAATTGTGATGATAAAGGCTCTTGCACAGAAAAAATATAATTATTTACGTGTGGCCCCTTTACCCCATTTTGTACTGGGACTCTGTATCGGCATGGTGGTGACTCTTGCATGGCTGGCGGCTGAGTTCTATCGTGACGGGCACAGTTTCGGCTTCATCACCTCGGCGGCCATTGCCCTGAGCTGGGTGACCGGGGCTTTCTTTTCCGTGGCCGATATTATCAGCCGTTACCGGGAGTATCTGCGTATCCGCAGAATGCTGATGGATAAAGGTTACAGTGATAAGATTTTTAAGACTGTGGCCTCTTCCCGCTGTCAGCGCGACGCTGCTCTCTGGGCTGCCAGACAGGCCGGATACGGGTGCCTGGCCAAGAAGGTCTACCACCGCCTTGGATACCGCTGGTATCATATTATGCCGGACATGTTGGTCCGTAATCCTTTCCGTTTATTTACCCCTAAATTTTTGCGCATGGCATTTATGCCCGGTAAGCGTGTTAAATAGGTCTGCCTCCGGCGACTGGGGAAGCTCTACTAAAAGTTTCCAAGCCGCCAGAGGCAGAATCATTTCATTAAAAAAGAGTTTAGCGCATTAAAGGTTTTCTTAATGCGTATTGGGCTTTGCCCGGAAAACAAATTTTCCATCCTTTTCTTCAGCAACAGCCTTGTGTCTCGGCGGGATGGCGCGGTATTTTACAGCCGGATAGCCTAAGAACAGAGCTCCGTGGGCCATGTGTTCAGCGGGGATGGCGAGAAAATCCAGAACCTTTTGACTATATGCCGCGGCCAGTACCACGTAGCCTGCCCAGCAGGTCCCATAGCCTTGGGCATGGGCAGCCAGTTCAAGGGTATTGGTGGCGATTACGGTATCGGCCTGCGGGGTGATGCCCTGCTTCGGCGCCCATGCAACAGCCACAGCCGGTGCCTTACGGCAGATCACATCGTTGCCTTTTTTCCATGCATTAACAATTCCGGCTAGAAATAATTTTTCAGCCAGCGGATTTTTCTGTTTGACCATATCTTCCATCCACTCAACGATCACCTCGCCAAGCTCGTGGACCTTCTCGGCAGTGTCCAGAACCGTCCATGAGACAGGCTGTGCGTTGTGACCGGAAGGAGAGTAGGCTGCAGTATGGATGAGTTCACCGATTTCAACTGAACTTATATTTTTTTTCTTGAATTTACGCACGGAGCGGCGGGTTTTGATCAGGGTTTCAACGGAAGCCGCATCTGGCAGTTCTTCCTTGCTGAAAGGAACTGCTTTTTGTCCTTCAAATGCAGTAAGGGTTATGGCTCCGGTGGGGCAGACGGCCATGCAATGACCGCAGTTGATACAGTAGTTTGTTTTCTTGGGATGAACGGTGGGTATCTGCCCTTTTTCTTCCACAGTCAGTACAGAGAGAGGGCATTCGTTTACGCAAAGTTCGTCCGCTTTGCATAGTTTCGCATCAATTATAACTGGTAACATTTTAGTTTCCTTGTTTGTGGGTATGAATTTGTGTTTGTGAATAGGTAAGCATTGCTTACGATTTGACCAGCAAAAAAACGCCTCTTTGCGGGAGGCGTTTTCAGATTGATGACAAAGTCTCAATGATTTATTTTCATTGCATTAATTGAATCTACTTCGAAGCCTTTTTAATCACGACAGCTTTGCCGTAGTCAGGCTCAGCATCCTTGGTTTCGGCCCCCGTTTTTTCCGGTTCTGGATCAATTTTTTCCCCGGATTCGGTTATGCTGAAATCTTCTGCTTCACACGGGAGGTCTTTCCAGGAAAGCTTAATGCTGAGTTTGTTTTTCCGTTTATTGGTTTTGGCTTTGATCTCCATGTTGATTTTATCGGAAGGGATCAGAGTCGCAGATTCTTCCCCGTTCTGGATGATCATGTTACCCGCTTTGAATCCTTTAAGGATGTCTTCCAGAATGGTGATTGCTTCTTCCTGCCCGACTTTCTTTTTCAGGCTGACTTTGGTTTTTTCTTCTTTGCCCATACGTACCTGCCTTTTTCTGTGGTCATCAGGTCAGTGAGAGCAGGGCCTGCGAGAGAAGATGCGGGTCCAGATAGGGAGTGCTTTCTTCGCTGACAAGCTCGCAGTCTATTACCCGAATACCGAGTTTGTTGATTTCTCTTTTATCTATTCCGCCGGGGTAGATCCCGTTTACCGAGTCCACAAGTATGAAATTGAGTACATCGCTGATAGCTATATTGTATGGATCGTCCTTGCGCAGGTAATAGAGGAGCTTGTGAATCTGATCGGTCAGGGAATGGCCTTTCAGTTCCGGATCGGTTCCGGTATTGGGGGTAAAAATTTTCGGGCACCTGTTTTCGCTGATTGCTTTGCCGATACCTTCAGGCAGCAGGTTGGCCACCACACTGGAATAAAAGCTCCCCAAGGGATAGCAGATCAGTTCCGCGCTGCAGATCAGCTTGCTCATTTTATTGCGGATTTTAACTGTGCAGGGGGTGGAATCGTCCAGTTCTTTAGCCAGCCAGAGTTTCTTGATGCCGGAACCGATGGGTGAGGCTTCTTTCCCGGTAAGCAGGTGCTGCCCGACCACAAATGTACCGTCTTCCAGTTCTGCCGCAAGATGGATATCCCTGTTGACCGTAGGGCGCACAATACCGCGAACCTCAACCAGCTTTGAGAAAATATAAATTACCGGATCAATGTGGCGGCGGTTGTTGATGTATCCGGCGGTGAGAATAATATTGCCGATACTGGCTCCGCGCAGGTTGAAATCCTCCATCACGTCTGCAAATTGAATGAAATGGGTACGGATTATTTTGCGCATGGGGGCAGGAATATCGCGAACCAGCGGGTGTTTGCACGCCATCATTTCTTCGAATTCCGCACGCAGTTCATCATCGTCAGCATTCTTGGGCAGGCGGTAGGCGAAAAGCTTGTATATTTCCGGGTTGCCCAGCACAGATTGATCAGCAAGAGCCATTAGTCTGTTGCGGATATCACCTATTCCAAACATATTAAACTGGCTGCGAATGACAGCCGAGCTGCCCCCGGAATCAAAAGGCGTTATCACGTGGATGCTGTTGTGAGTGTACTGGGTCAGTACGGTGGAAGTCTTTTTAAGCGCAGTACCGCCGCTGAAAAAAAGAATTCTGGGGCCCAGGTCCGGGGTTCTTCTGTAGCGTTCCAGTTTAATCGGGTCCGGCACCCGTACTTCACGTTTGATTTTAATGCGCATTTTGTTGCCTCCGGCAGTTGGGGAAGGGGAACTTTCCCCGCTGCCATCCCCTCGAAACTTTTTAGTATGCTTCACAGCTTCGTTTATTAAAGCGGCGAAGCCTTAATAAAAGGTTTTGGGATTCTTAAACCCTTTTGGAAAAGGATTTAAGGCCTCCGGCAGGGCCACCGGAGGCTATATCAGTTAGATCGATCCGTCTTTCATAAATTTCAAACAGGCATCGGCAGCTTTGTCGAAATCCACACCGCCGCTGATTTCAATGAGAGTAGTCTTTGACAGAAAGTCCGCATAGGCGTCAACATCGGGATCGCTTTCTTTTTCAGGAGAATCGGGACGGTAAAAAAGTCCGGTTCCCTTCATGAATGCGGGAAGCAGGTCTTTGCGTTCTTTGGGGTCGACGATATTGACTGTTGTTTCGGAATTATCGCGCTTCCAGTTAAGGATTACCAGTCCGCTTAAGGGAGCCTTGAGGATGAATTTATTTTTGCCGTAGCATTCGTCGATAAGAGCATCATATTTGTGTTCGAGTTCCCACAGTTCTTCCTTGGGCATGGCGAGAAAACGCTCCTTGTCTTCACGAGTCACGATGCAGGAAAGGTCCGGGTTGTTCAAGGCGGTGCCGGGATTGATGCGCGGCTGTTTGGCTACCCCGTACATGGTCAGGGAATCGCCGTTGTCTTCGGCCATTACCCGGTCATTGCTGACAAAGGTGGTGCCCCGGCTCATCAGGTGCAGGGCGAGGGTGGATTTACCCATGCCTGAGAATCCGGCCATGGCAATTCCGCGTCCATTTTCAATCACACCTGCGGCATGTCCGAGAAAGCACCCGTTGTTAAGTTTGTACTCAATAAAGCGGTTGTTAATGAAGTTAATGACCTGATTGGAGTTTTCAATGCAGGGACCGATGGCGATGTTGTCCTCCCCACCGAAAACGAAGAGCATCCCGGTCAGTCTTTTGTAAACAACACGGCCATCAGGAAGATTATGAAATTCTTCTTTGATTTTGGTCTTGCCCGGATCAGGCTGCTTTACGGTGTATTCAAGGCCGAGGTCCGCTACGGGACATTCATGTGCGGTGATAAGGATGTCACCTTTGTCTGTATCTACCAAAAATTCTTTGAAGTAGTTGTTCAGATCGGCCAGCAGCTGAGAGTTGTTGACTCTTGTTTCGATTACACAGCCCCCGAAGTCGATAAACAGGGATTCGGTTGCGGGGAAATCTTTGCGGTATTTTTCAATAATTGCGGATTTGGTGATTGCGCTCTGGTTCATTATTCTTCTACCTTTTTGATAACATAGTCTACGTAATGGGCAGCAGCGTCTATGCCGCGGGCATCAAGCAGGCCGCGGAATCCGCCGAAGGCTGATACTTCAAAAATAAAGGGTCCCTCAGGGGTGATGGCAACGTCCACACAGGTGAAATCGAGGTTGAATATGGCCTGCGCTTTACGGGCGAGGTCGATGATTTCCTGCGGGGGATCAACTGGCGCGTATTTGCCGCCGTTTACGGTGGTGGTATTCCATGAGTCGGTGGTTTTGCAGCGGGCGTAAGTGGTCAGATATTCACCGCCGAGAAAGACGATGCCGAGGTCGCTGTCATTGAGGTCGATAGTTTTCTGGATGTACATGGTGTTGTACTCTTTATGGTAATCCTCAATAATCTTACGGGCGTCGGGGCCCGGTTTGAGTACAAACATCCCCCGGGCCTTGGTGCTGTACAGGGGTTTGAAAACAGCCTCGCCGTATTCTTCAACTGCGGCCAGCGCGTGGTTCACGTCTTCGGTGATGGTGGTCGGAGGCATGGGAATATCGCCGAGCTGGAGGGAAATGGTGCAGGTCAGGCGGTCCAGAACACGCAGGATGGAGTAGGGGGAGGAGAAAAATTTTACCCCGCGCCCTTCAAGCATGCGTAGCATTTCAAGCCTGTCGAGCAGGTCCGGTGAGTACTGCTTACCGATTTTTTTGATTATCAGCGCGTCATAAGTGGAAAGGTCTTCCCCTTCCACCATGGCCCGTCCTGATGGCAGGTCCAGACGTACATCCTGCATTTCGAAGATTTTTGTCTCGCGACCTGTTTTTTCAGCCACAGCCTTGGCGAGTTGTTCGGATGACCAAGCGCCTTTCAGGCCAATTACACCTATTTTCATTGTCAGCACCTTTTGTTTTGCTTGTTAGTAATGAAGGATGTCTTCCGGCAGAATAAACTTATCCCACTTGCCGCTGTAGCGGTTCATCTTTTCCAAGAGGAACATGGAGCGGTTGAACATTTCCTTGGCAAAACCGTAATTGAATTCGAAACGGGTGGAAGTATAGAAAGAGCGGGCCAGTGCCAGTGCCATCCTGGCCTGCCATGTGTCATCTTTGTTTTCCTGCGCGAATTCTTCAGTGAAACTGTACATGCGTGAAATCACCGCATTGATTTTGTTCCTGATGGGACGGTCAAAAACAGGCATGCGGAAACCTGAAACAAGGAAGACCGAGAGGTCCTGAATGTAGTCGAAATCACGGGAGCGGTGCAGGTCAATGAATCTGACTCTTTCATCTTCGTTACTGTAAACGACATTATTGCAGTTAAAGTCGCCGTGAATGAATACTGTGAACGGGGCCGGAAGAGTGTTTTCGATACTCGCACATTCATTGAGCAGGGCTTCGGAGGAGACTATTTCCGCAGACCCCATCTGGCTTGCGCTGCGGTGGAATTCCGGGTGAACCTGCAGCACTCCGTTCTGGCGGGCCTTGAGTTGTTCCATGAAAGTGGTTCGGACCGGCTGATTCTTTTTGGTCGTGGTCCAGACATGACGCAGGGTCTGTTCAAGGGTGAACAGGGCGTTTTCGAGGTCTGTGTCATCCGAGGTCAGGATCATGGTATCAAGGGTACAGCCGGGCAGAAACTCGACCAGCATGGAGCCTTTGTTTTCTTCTTTGGTTTCGTGAAAACCGAATATTTCAGGAACCATGCCCGGAAAGCGTGCTCCCCATTCTTCAAGGCTTCGTTTTTCAAGCTTGATTTTATCCAGATTGCCTTCTTTATAAATACTTCCCTGTGCCACCGGGGGATTGTTACTGTTTTCATCACCTTTGGCCTGAATGTGTCCTATGCGGCAACCTGAGCGCGATCCCCAGATTCCTTGAAAGTCGATGTCCGAGAACGAACCATCGTAACCGGAAACGCTCAGGGTTTGTTGCAGTGATTCAAACTGTTCGATTTTAATGCGTTCTCCGAGGATGGAAAAAATGATTGCCTCGCCGATATTAAGCAGGGAATCACCGATCCGTTCAAGGTAGCGAAAGATGAACAGGCAGGTCACAAGGTCGGGAATGTTTTTTCCACTGCCCATCTCAGCCATGATGCGGTTGAAATTCTCTTTGTACAGGGAATCCAGACGGTATTCTGATTTACATATTTCGAGTGCCAGAGGCATATCCTCATCGCTGAATCCAGCTGCAATTTTTTCTACAGTCTCTTCAATAATATCAAACGCTTCTGAGCATTCGTAGCGATTTATTTGGCCTTTGTCCTCAAGGTAGGCCATCTGGTTTACAATATTGACGCAATGATCTCCGATACGCTCCAGATTGACCGATGAAACTTGAATGGCCCTGATTTTATTAAGCAGCTTGGTATCAAGATCGATGGAACTATTGATCCGCGAGTATGACTTATTCTCGATAACTGTTTTTAGGTTGTCGATATAGTCGTCGCGGGAGGTGATCTTGCGGAAAAGGGAACGGGAGGGTGAATTTACGAATTCCCGTGTAGCCTTGAGTTGATTTAAGACTTCGATGATAAGAAACTTGAAGTTCTCATCCAAACCTTCAAAAGTAAGCATGATTATGTATTGATGTTAAGTGTTTTTACAGTGGGTGATTCATCCCCGTCGGAATCTTTCCAACCTATTTTAATATTGATTTTGTTGCCGCTTTCCTTGCGCTTGGCTTTTACGGTGAAATTGAGCAGCCCTTCGGGGTGCAGCTCAATTTCGTCGCCGTTGGTGGAAAGATTGATTGTTCCGGATTCAAAACCGTCAACAAGTGACTGTAGGAAGGTACGGATGCTTTCCGCATCCTGAAGTGATTCAAATACGAATTTTTTTTCGCTGGCCATCAGATTTCTCCATAAGATGTTTTGCTGCTTACTAGCACTATGTGTAACATGAATGATTGCAGCAATGTAACGATTTGATGACGAAGAGGTTGTCCAGCTAACCGGCCATGCGTGCTTTATACTCTTCAATGACTGAGGGACGGTCAATTCCGGCTACAATCAGTTTTTTTCTGATATTCAGATCATCCCATGCGGGTTGCAAACCTATTTCACGGGCGGCTTTGGCTGAGTCCTGAGTATCCAGCGGTTTGGTTTTTTCGCTCATGTGGCAGTCATCACCCATGAAAATGAGTAATTCCTTGTCCCCGCCGGTGCGGGAGGCGTTCTGTTCATTGACCAC
Organism: Maridesulfovibrio sp.; assembly: GCF_963678865.1. Lineage (NCBI taxonomy): Bacteria > Pseudomonadati > Thermodesulfobacteriota > Desulfovibrionia > Desulfovibrionales > Desulfovibrionaceae > Maridesulfovibrio > Maridesulfovibrio sp. The sequence goes on from NZ_OY787459.1 coordinate 3,486,557, forward strand.
GGAAATAAGGAAATCAGTGTAACGCTGGGATTGCGGATTCCAGACTTCAATGCCGTCCACATCATATTTTGCCAGCAGAATAGGCCAGAACTCTTCCGGGTGGGGGATGACCACGCAACCGCCAAGAGAGCGCGCTTCTTCAATCACTTCGGTAGCCCGGTAGAAGAATTTAAGTGAAAAGTCGGCTTTGACCAGCTTTTTAACCTCCTTGAGGTAAGCCTGTATGCGGTTGATCAGGTTGTCGCCGTATTTGGGGCGCATGGCGTCGAAATAGTTACGCAGCAGTTTGTTCTTTATGGAATCCTTGGGTACGGTGGACCACTCTTGATCAAGCATGGTCTGGATCTTGGTTACATAGACCCGGACCATCTCCACGAGGTCTTCATCTGCACCGGTGGATTTAGCCGCTTTTGCAATGCGATCCTCCATGGGTTTGGTGATGGTGTCCATGTATTCAAAAAGTTGTGAGGAACGGTATTTGAAAGTGTGGGACAGCATGGATTTAAGTACGTGCGCTTCTTCAACTTTTTCATTTTCAAAGTGGAGCAGGAGCTGTACTTTCTGATTGAATCCGCTTGCATAGCAGTCCACTTCAACTCCGGTGTAATCACCGTAACTCATGAGAACGTTATGCTGGGTGGGTATCATCAGCTTGTCGTGAACATTGGGGAACATCTTCTCCACGCGCTGGGTGATGTACTTGAATGGCACGAATTCAGGATGCCAGTGAACGGCCAGCAGGTTTTCCTGCCGGGCGTATATTTTGGAAGGTGTAACCACCTGCTCAATCTGCCAGTCGGCAAGTTCAGTTGAGATTACTTCGTGGAACCTCTGGCGGTCCTCATCCGAGATTTCGGGGGAAACTTTTACTGCCGCTGGGCAGGAAGCTGCTGCGTTCATTTTTTTATTCGTCCTGTTTTTGGGGGCTGTTTGGATTAAATTTTTGTTTCAGTCGTACTTTGCGTGGCATCTGGTTTTCATGTGGTTCAACTCATCGCATGCTGCATGAGTCTTCTCCACGTCACCTTCATCGAATGCTTTTTGGAATGCGTTGCAAAGCGCGATGTATTCTTCATAATACTCATCACCCAACCCCTTATCCTCGTCTGTGACCATGAGTCGGGAGTCATCGATAAATTCCTGCACAACCTCAGCCGGGGGAAGTTCTCCGGAATGCAGGGTTTTGAAAATTATCTTGAATGATTTCCTCATTTTCTTTTTCAAGTTGCTGTATTTGGGCTTTGCCGGAGTAGACGAATCTCCTGATACCGCTTCAGGGGCAGGACCAATGGAAAACTCTTTGGAAGGTTTAGCTTTGATTTTGATTACTGTCTGACCTTGTTCATTGCGGATATTCATCTTAAGTTTTTCAAAGCCTTCAATGGATGCGAGGTAAGCGTCTTCATCTGTGGCACCATTTTCTATTGCTGAAGCCATTTTGCGGAGAAAACCAGGTAATTCCTCTGCACTTATCATTCTTTCGATTTTATTTTCTTTTCCCATAACTGCGCTCCGGCTTGTTCTGCGGTTTTTGTTTATCCCATCAGTATGTATCTGATCAGTATATCATAAAAGTTGCGATATTGTTACGTTTTTGTGACCAAGTATGGTGATGAAAAATAAAGATACAGAGCTGGATTGATCAGGTATTATGTATGGTACACCCAAGAGGTGGGACAAGGCCAGCATGAATTTCTAAAAAAACCCGGAACCATCTTGGATTCCGGGTTTTTTTGCTGTGAGTCAGGGTGGGAAATTTATTCTTCGGCAATAGCCAGCTCTTCGAGGTTCTTGCCTGTTTCCTGCTCAATGGATGTCTTGATGCGCAGGGCGTTTTCTTTGCTGTGTTTCAATTGGGACAGCAACCGGGCGTCGGTGCAGGATTTAATTTTATGGTCAAACATATAAACAACGGTAACCATCTGTTCGCCTTTGACCAATTTGTCGGCAATAAAGACGATTTCCTTTTCCGTAACCGGGAGCTCTCCCGAGTATTCAATATTATTATGGGCAGCAATAATATCCGCTACTTCGCCATAGCCTTGTTTTCGCACTATCTCTGCTCCGGCGGAAGCATGTTCCGGTTGTCCTTTGGCTATGTCGTGCAGCAGGGCAGCAGCCGTAATCAGAGCCAGATTCGGGCCTCTATCGCGCAGCCATTTCAGGTCGCGCCCGATGCGTCTTGCTACATCGCGGACTATTCGTGAGTGCTTAACGGTCTTTTCCGGGGTATTGCAGGAGGCAAGGAGCTGTTCACATTGTTCGGGGGTTGGGATGTTGGGATGTGTCAACTATAGGTTCCTTCTGATTGTATGATTTCGGTTCAGAAAAGATTGAAGAAATAAAATTACCGGGCAATGTCAAGGTTTCCCGATTGATAAAAGTTGCGGTCAGGCTGAATTCCTTTCAATCCGTTCCCGGTAAAATTCAATAAAATTCTGCACCAGCGGGGTTATGCGTTCGGGATTCCAGATCATGCCGATTTCGAAGGGGGGCAGCTCTATTTCCAAGGGTTTGAGGGCGATGCCGTCGGGAATGGTTCCTGCGGAATCACTGTTGATTACTGTCCAGCCGTGTCCGGCAGCCACAAACACGTTTCCGGTGTGCTTACGCTCATACTGCATGCCGATTTTCAGCTCGAGGTCTTTTTCGGCGAAAATGCGCTGCATCTCTTTTACGCGCATGCGGCAGTATGAATCTGTGCTGCAAATGTAAGGCAGTTCTGAAATATCCTTCAAGGTCAGTACATCCTTTTTTGCCAGCGGGTGGTTGGCGGGGATGGCAGCACAGGTTCTGGAATTGTGTACGATCATACTTTCGAGACCCTTGGTGTCGACCAGATTCATGGTAACAAAACCCACATGGCGGGTTCCTTCCTTGACTGCATTGACTTGGAAATATGTATTTTCATCATGTAGGCAGACCTCCACATCAGGATATTGCCCGATGAAATCACCCATTATGTGCGGGAATGCCGAAGACAGGGCCAGATAAATGAAGCTTATCTTCAGCTTGCCTGCAGTTCCGTTTCCCATTGCTTGCAATGTTGTTTTGGAACGGTCCATGACGGCCAACATCTCCTTGGCTTCTTTCAGGAAATACCTGCCTTCTTCTGTAAGCTCAACCTTACGGTTGGTGCGCTTGAAAAGCGTAACTTCAAGCTCCTCCTCAAGCTTTTGAATTTGTCTGCTGAGCGGAGGTTGTTGAATATGGAGTTTTTCCGCTGCTTTTCCGAAATGAAGTTCCTCTGCAAGAGCTTTGAAATACCGAAGTTGACGTATTCTCACAATGATACCTTTTAGGTCTTAAAAATGGATTAAATGGTATTGGATTTGTATTATATCTTGCCGTAGCTTAAATCAAACACAAATTGGAGTTCTTAAAATGTATGGACAATATTTTTCAGATTTTGTGCGTCGAGGTGCTGTAACGGCCTTATTTGTGATGCTTTTTATGGGATTGATCGTGGAATATTCTGTTGCGGGGATGCTGGTGGCAGAAGGTAAACATAGTCATTACGTCGCCAATCAGGAAGAGGGCGTTGTCTATATTGTGTATGGCGATGGAGAGTGGGTTCAGTTCGCGGACGGATTCGGGTATATCAGCGGGCTTTGCTCTGCTCCCGACAAATCTCTTTATGTTCTGTCCGGATCGCAGCGCAGGCTGTATCGAGTAGCCGCTGACGGCATGGTGCAGACGGTCTGCAAGGTCGGTTCCTCACCTCAGGCTATTTTTGTGGATCGGGACGGGGATGTGAAATTTGTGCAGCGCAAGGGCGTTGTGACTGAGATTAAGTAGATAGGACAACCTCTTATGTTGATTAAAGTGGATACAGATAGCTGTGTGCAGTGCGGAATTTGTGTGAAAGCATGTCCTGTGGGAGTGATTACATTCGGTAATTCAGGGCCGGAGGCTCTTTCCGAAAATGGTTGTAACCGTTGCGGGCATTGCGTTGCTGTCTGCCCGAAGGATGCTCTTAGGCATAGATATGTGGATATTTCAAAGCAGAAGGTTATTGATTCGTATCCTGTTATTGATGCGGAAACGGCCGAAAACTTTTTGCGTTCCCGACGTTCAATCCGGTATTACAAAAAGAAGTCAGTGCCTCGTGAGCAACTTCTTCAACTTGTTGATATTGCCCGATTCGCACCCTCAGCCAGCAATTCGCAGAGCGTTTCATACTATATAATTGAGAACCGCACTGTGCTGGATGAGTTGCTGGAGTCAGTTATGGAGTGGATGGAAAAGCAGATTGCAACAGGTGAGTTTCATCATAGTTTTCCGATTCACGTAGATTCATGGAAGAATGGAAAGGATCCTGTTTTTAGGGGGGCTCCCCATCTTATTGTTGCCGCTGCTCCTAGGGAATTAAAGAATAGGCGTGACAATACCGTGCTCAACTTGGCCTATCTGGAATTGTATGCCGGATCTGCAGGTCTCGGCAGTTGCTGGGCCGGTCTTTTTGAGTTTTTTGCAGCTGATAATGAAGAGTTTGTTTCCAAGCGGTTGGGATTGAAAAAAGGGCTGGTTCTGAGCGGAGCTGTAATGGTCGGATTTTCTGCTGAACGGTATTTAAAGCTTGTGGAGCGAAATCAGCTTCAGGTTTCATGGGTGGAATGATTTTGCGGAATGTTTCCGTAAAGAAAAAAAGGATTGAATCTTGCGATTCAATCCTTTTTTTATGAAAAGTGGCGTCCCCAAGGGGATTTGAACCCCTGTCGCCTGCGTGAAAGGCAGGTGTCCTGGGCCAGGCTAGACGATGGGGACGCATCTAAAATAGCTACCTGCTTCAGTGGCCTGAATCACTTTTGGCGAAGCGGGATTTTTATATAAAGACCTGTCTATGCAAGTCGTTTTTACTGATGGCGTCCCCAAGGGGATTTGAACCCCTGTCGCCTGCGTGAAAGGCAGGTGTCCTGGGCCAGGCTAGACGATGGGGACGCATCTAAAATAGTTACCAGCTTCAGTGGCCTGAATCACTTTTGGCGAAGCGGGATTTTATATAAAGACCTGACTATGCAAGTCGTTTTTACTGATGGCGTCCCCAAGGGGATTTGAACCCCTGTCGCCTGCGTGAAAGGCAGGTGTCCTGGGCCAGGCTAGACGATGGGGACGCATCTGTATAAAAGACCCGCTTCAGTAGCCTGATACTTAATGAAGCGGGTAAAAATTTTTGCTGGCTGGGACACAAGGACTCGAACCTTGATTAACGGAACCAGAACCCGTCGTCCTGCCAATTGAACGATGTCCCAGCAGCGAGAAAACCTTTTATGTAGAATTGAGGTTACTGTCAACAAGAAAGTAAGACTTTTTGTAAAAAAGTGAAGGTTCCCACTGTAGCAAAAGCGGGAAGTCCTAAAACTGTTTGTGCCTTCTGGCTAAATATCCGATCGCGGCGATCAGGAGAAGTATGATTTCTGTGCCTCCCGAAGAGCCTGTTGAGAGCGTGCAGCCGGTAGATCCCCCCGAAGATCCTGTTGCTCCGGAAGCCGTTCCCGATGCCGTCAGCAGGGATGGGTCCCTGATGGCGTTTACTGTTGAGTTAAGGTCGAAGTTGCCGTTGTCCTCTACAACTATATTTACCATGTAAGTACTGTCGGCACTAACCGATTCATCTGTTGTTAATACGTTGCCGGTCAGGTCTGATAGCCACCAGTTCCCGTCGTTGAATGTTCCGAAGTCAGAATATGTAAAATCTAAAGTTGTGTTGTCATCCTTGAGTTTCAAGAGTTTAAATGTGGACACCTTGCGGTCGCGGTCGGCTGTGATGGGGTATGAGAATGAGGCCAGCGAATCCTGTCCAGCAGCGGGATTGATAGTCATGGTTGAGTCTATTTTTTCCCCTACGGGTGAGACTGAGTTGATTTGATACCTGCTTTCAAGTTCAGTGGCGCCCAGCGGTTCGGTGGACTGGGATAGTATTGTTGTGTCCGGGACGGTCTGCGGTTTTGCGGTAATCGGGGCCACACTGCTTGGTATTTCACCGTTAAGTCCGCTAATGACAAGTGCATATGGTTGCGGTCCATCTGGTATATTGTAACCTTGTACGGTAAAGGTCCACCTGCCTTTTTCCGGTTTATCCACTATTATGCCTACTGCGTTGTTGACCCGGTCAAAGCTGTTGGAAGTCGGGTATTTGTACGTTTCAATATCGACCTGAAACGGTTTGAGTGCTGTTTTTTCGATAGTGGATTGCCCTAAGCTGCTTTGATAGATATAGCGTTGATTTGTGGCAGGGGAGGCGGAGGTTGTTTTGAATTCAATGTTATAAAGAAGGGGTTGAAGTCTGAGGTACATTTTCTTTGATTTGCTTGTCGGGCATGGTTGATAGCCGGTGAAAACCAGTTCTGTTGAACCTTGCGCAAATTGGTCGTGATAACCGCTGATTCCATAAAACTCTTCGCCGTCTAATACCATTATTGTAACTGAGATAAGGGTGTTCTCTGCGAGAGGGGCGCTTAGAGGTATGGTTATTTTTGAAAAACCAGAAATATCGTCCGGGAATGCGGGAAGCTCGACAAGAAGGCCTTTGCCGGCAGCAAGGGGTTCACTGCCCCCATCCGAGGGATAGGATACGGTAGCCGAGGTTTCAAGGGGCAGGCGCGCATTGTTCGGGTAATGGATTTGCCCTGAAGGAGACCGGGCCATCAGGTCCAGATCGTTGACCAGACTGTTGTTTGAAATCTCGCTTCCGGCCTGATCGGTCCATACAAGATGCGCTTTGAGCGGCCGACTTGAGTCTTGAACGTCAAAAGTGAAAGATTTTGAATAGCCGGTGGTGACTGTCTCGCTTGTCATGTCATAATAATTGATGGCAAACGGCGATTTCGGAGACAGAGCTTCCCGGACATTAAGCAGACCCCAGCCGCATACGCTGTTCGGAACTGAGAGGATTTCCCGGTATTCACCAGATCCGTATTGGCCGTTTCCCATATCTTTAGCACTGTTGAGTAAAATAGCTTTCATCAGTGCAGCTGAGGGGGTGTTCATGCCCTTTTCTTTTTGCAGGTATTCCCTGACGAGAGCCGCAGCCCCGGCTACCTGCGGGGCTGCCATGCTTGTACCTGCCTTGTTCACGTAGGGTGCGGTTTCCCAATTTTCGTATGTTGTCGACATTACGCTACTGGCCGGGGCCAGAATATCAGGTTTGTATCGTCCGTCCAAAGTCGGGCCCCTTGAGCTGAATGCTGCAACACCTACTGTGCAGTTTGCACGATAGTCTGTAAGGACAGGCATACTCAAAGTCCAGCCGATCGAGCCGGGATTGGAAAAATCAGGCCATTTGATGTTTTCTGACGGACGGTAGCTTTCGGAAGCGCCTACGATAATCATATTTTTTGCTGTAGAGTCGGGGTTTATGGAACTTTTATCTATTATCCCGTCTCGATTCGCATCCGTGCCCCTGTTTCCGGCTGCGGTTATGGTTAGAAAGTCTTTTTTATTGAAAAGATAGTTGTCTATAATTCTGGATACGTCAGAATTAAATCTCAGACTGGTCGTTGATATACGGGCGTTCAGGTCATAGGCTTGCGTATAGGTGGCCAGATAGTCGGCTGTGGCATAACTGTGCTGTTCGCCAAATGCTGCTTGAAATATGAGTGTCGCCTTTGGAGCTATGCCGGCATAACAGGTGTCCGGAAAGCTGTTTTCCGCCGGTTTTGCTCCGGACATAATGCCATTGCCAAGTACGGTTCCGGCCACATGGGTGCCGTGTCCGTTGTAGTCATCCAGTCTTCCGGTGGTGTTAAATATTGCAGCGATCAGGACAGCTACCCTGTTACCTCCGTTTCCATCGGAAAAATCCGGGTGCAGGTTGTTGATGTCTCCACCGCATAGACCGGAGTCAAGAACAGCAACTGTCTGACCTTCTCCGTAGTATCCAAGATCAGCACCGACACCACGCGCTCCGGTGATAAGGGAGGCCGTGTCATTGTTGAATGTTATTTCTATCGGGGTAGAGATCCACTTAATCCCGGCTATTTTCGCGACAGGGTAAAGTTGAGTGCTTTCAATGTTGATTTCAATGAAATGGGTGCTGCCGGAGTTGCTTACGGAATTTATAACTCCGCCGAGCGCAGTGATGGCAGTGCAGATCCTTTCCGCATCTTCATTTTTAAACGTGGTAATAACGAATGTTTTGTCTCCAGAGCCGGATGTGGCAAGTTCCATCGCTGCTGAACTGATAATGAATTCCGGTGATAGTGGTGTGATGCTGGAAACAAAAGGAAAGGAAAGAATAGTGCCGGTATTTTTGTTTTTGGTGCGGCAGATGAACGCAAAGTCCGGTACATAATCTAGAATGTCCACACCTATCCGGGTTAATTCTGATTTCCATTGTTCGTGAACTGGTCCAGTGAATTGAACGATACAGTATTCAATTTGGAGATCATTGTTGGTCGGAAGTATTTGTTCTGTGTCTGGAGTGATGTTCTGATTGTGTAGACGCAGTTTTTTTGCGTCTACATGTGGAGAAATGGTTAAAATTGCCATCGCGGTGAAAAGTATGGCGAATAGTAATGATCCTGCTTTGTGCACTCTCCAGTCTCCACTAAGCTAACGTTGGTTTTGTTCTGCAATTACAAGAAATATATTGATATGATATATGCGCTGGAGGCGTCAATGCTGTGAAAACGAAAAAGCCCGATTCTTGCGAATCGGGCTTTGAAATATCGTGGCGTCCCCAAGGGGATTTGAACCCCTGTCGCCTGCGTGAAAGGCAGGTGTCCTGGGCCAGGCTAGACGATGGGGACGCATCTTGAATATGTACCTGCTTCACTATGGCCTTTTAGCGTGAAGCCGGATTTTCGGGTGACTTGATTCTGGCTGGTCAAGTCGATTTTATTGAGTGGCGTCCCCAAGGGGATTTGAACCCCTGTCGCCTGCGTGAAAGGCAGGTGTCCTGGGCCAGGCTAGACGATGGGGACGCATCTCATAAAATTTGTTGTTGGCTGGGACACAAGGACTCGAACCTTGATTAACGGAACCAGAACCCGTCGTCCTGCCAATTGAACGATGTCCCAGCAACGAGAAGAGTGTTTATTTGGAAAGACTCTTCCTGTCAACAACTATTTTCGGTTTTTTGAATATATTCCGAAAATAAAATTATTACAGAGATCTAGAGAGTGCGCGAGTCTGCTTTTTCATTCTGTTGATTTTGCGACGGAGCTGGCAACGCTCTTTGCGGCCTTCAACAGCTTTTTTCTCAATGCGCATTCCTCTCATCTTTCTTTTGATGGAAAGAATCTGGTCTTTGTAAGGGGAGACAGCACCTTCTTCTTCTTCAATTCCCAGATATTCCTTGATGTTGGAAATCAGGGTTTCCTTGTCCATAGCGGAAGCACCGGCGATCAGGGGCATTTTGTTAATGCAGAGCTGACGCAGGTCTTTAGTTGTCATTTTTTCGAGGGGCTTGGTAAGTTCCAGACTCTCGAGGGTGGGGGTTTCTTCACTCATGTTATCCTCCTTAAGGTGGGCTTGGTGCCCTGAAATTTATGATTTTTCAAAAAGGCGGACGTATTTTAGATAACATCTTCCGACCGCCGATTCAGGATCAAATTTGTCTTTCAACCCGCCTAATTTGCCGGGTTTCTTGATCTTGGCGTCCCTGAACTCGGTACGTTGTAATTCGTACCCGTCCAATGGAACCCTGCCGTTTAACAGCTCAAACAGTACCTTGTCAAAGACTTCTTCACCAAAAAACGAATTTATTCTTTCCAGAATTTCCGGGGCAAAATATGAAAGCTCCTGTGCAGCCACAGAGTCATCCGATGCGAGGATGAGGGTCCGTTTGCGGTGGCCCAAGGGCTTGGCGAATTCTGCCAGCTCCCCCATGAGTTCGGGCCATGCCTTCCAAAGCCTCGGGATCATTAACTTGTAATCTCCGTCCATGGTCGAGACATAGTCGCCCATAGCTTCTCCGAGATGACGCACTTTTCGTTGCCGGGGGTGGAAGACACGTTTGCGCGGGCCGTTATATTTTTTTTTTGCTGCCATTTTATATGATATACCCGTAATGTTCTAGGTGAAGCTTCTTTATACATTAAATTTAACCTTGGCAAAAGTTTTCAGAGAGTTCACCGAGATTCATCTGATTTTTCGTCTTGAATATGGCCTTTTTTATGCCTTGCGGGGGATTTAATCGGTGCACATTATTTAGTGCTTGACGCTTTCTGATACTGCGGGTAGTGCTCATTGAGATTTTGTTATATAAAGATGTCGTTATGTTCTGCCGGTGGGGTATTTGATGGAAATTTTGAAATTCAGCAAGGCGTTGTCTGATGAAATCAGGATCAGGCTTTTGGCCATGTTGCGAGACAACGAACTCAATGTCGGTGAGGTTGTTCAGGTTCTGGGCATGTCCCAGCCGCGTGTTTCCCGTCATTTGAAAATCTTGCACGAGAGCGGTCTTCTTGAATCCAGAAGGGAAGGGCTCTGGAATTTCTATCGTCTGGCCCGTTCCGGCAGCGGAAACCGTTTTGCGGAGTCCATCAGTTGGCTCATTGAAAACGAGCCCGAGGTTGAGGAAGACCGTCTCCGGGTGGCCAAAGTGCTGGCTGAACGGAATATGGAGACGCGCAAATTTTTTGATGAAATCGCCGAGGATTGGGAACGCTTGCAGAGCGACGTTTTCGGAGATTTCAATCTGGACAGCGAATTGCTGACTCTTGTGGACCGCTGCAACGTGGGGGTTGATCTCGGTTGCGGAAACGGATCCCTGCTGGAGAGCCTGCTTTCCAAGTGTAAAACTGTCATTGGTGTAGACAGTTCTCCCAAAATGCTGGAACTGGCCGAAAAACGTCTGGGCAACCATCCTGACGTGAGCCTGCGTATCGGTGAACTGACTCACCTGCCCCTGCGCGACTGGGAGGCGGACCTGACCTTTATTTCTATGGTCCTGCATCACCTGCCGCGTCCTGATAAGGCTGTTGCGGAAGCGGCGCGAACCTTGTCCAGCGGCGGAAAACTGGTTATCGCTGACTTCCTCTCCCACTCCAATGAGCGGATGCGCAGTGAATTCGGCGACCGCAGGTTAGGTTTTACAGAAGAAGAACTCAGCGGCTGGATGAAAGATGCCGGACTCGGCTCTATGGATGCCCGCCGTTATCCCGTAAATGAAGGACTTACCGTCCTTGTATGCATATCCGAAAAAAAATAAAATTTGGGCCAAGTGTCCTTAAATGGAGGTTTCCATGTTTAAAGTAGATCCGAAACTTGATTACAAAGTTGCTGACATTTCCCTCGCCGATTGGGGTAACAAGGAAATGCAGCTTTCCGAGCGTGAAATGCCCGGTCTTATGGCTATCCGTGAAAAATACGGTAAAGAAAAGCCCCTCAAGGGCCTGAAAGTCATGGGTTCCCTGCACATGACCATCCAGACCGCAATGCTCATTGAGACCCTGCACGCTCTGGGTGCTGACATCCGCTGGGCTTCCTGCAACATTTTTTCCACTCAGGATCACGCTGCAGCAGCTATCGCAGCCAACGGCACTGCAAAAGTATTCGCATGGAAGGGTGAAACCCTTGAAGAATACTGGTGGTGCACCGAGCAGGCCCTGACCTGGCCCGACGGTTCCGGCCCTGACCTCATCGTTGATGACGGCGGCGACGCAACCCTCCTCATCCATCACGGTGTAAAGGCTGAAAAGGATGCTTCCGTTGCTGACGAGAAGACTGACAACAAAGAATTTCAGTGCGTTCTGGACCGCATCAAACTTTCTCTCGCAGAAACTCCCGGCAAGTGGACCGCCATTGCAGGAAAAGTACGCGGTGTTTCTGAAGAAACAACCACCGGTGTTCACCGCCTCTACCAGATGCAGGAAGCAGGCGAACTGCTCTTCCCTGCAATCAACGTTAACGACTCTGTTACCAAGTCCAAGTTCGATAACCTTTACGGTTGCCGTGAATCACTTGCTGACGGTATCAAACGCGCTACTGACGTAATGATCGCCGGTAAGGTCGTTGTTGTTGTCGGTTACGGCGATGTTGGTAAGGGCTGCGCGCAGTCCATGCGCGGTTTCGGCGCCCGTGTTCTTGTTACTGAGATCGACCCCATCTGCGCACTTCAGGCTGCAATGGAAGGTTTCGAAGTCTGCACCATGGACAAGGCTGTTGAACGCGGTGATGTTTTTGTTACCTGTACCGGTAACTACCACGTTATCAGGGGCGAGCACATTGCACGCATGAAAGATGAAGCAATTATCTGCAACATCGGTCACTTCGATAACGAAATCGAAATGGGTTACCTCGAAAACGACGCCAAGGCACAGAAAATCGAAATCAAGCCTCAGGTTGATAAATGGGTTATGGAATCCGGTAAGTCCGTCATCGTTCTTGCTGAAGGCCGTCTCGTAAACCTCGGTTGTGCTACCGGACACCCCAGTTTTGTAATGTCCAACAGCTTCACCAACCAGGCTCTTGCTCAGATTGATCTCGCTCAGAACGATTACGAGCCCAAAGTAATGATCCTCTCCAAGAAACTCGACGAAGAAGTTGCAAGACTTCACCTCGAGCGTCTTGGTGTAGAGCTTGATGTTCTTTCCGAAGAACAGGCTGCTTACATCAGCGTTGATGTTGAAGGTCCTTACAAGCCTGCTCACTACCGCTACTAATCAGATTCCTTCACGGGATGTTGATTTGAATATAAGATTCCGCAGTGCTTCGGTGCTGCGGAATTTTTTTATGGTTTGCTGGACTAAGGGGCAATAGTGAATATAAACAGAAGCGAGGTTTGTTTTTGGATATAGTTCTTGTGACCAACACCGAGGAGACTGGGAATGCTAAATGAAGGTGAAGTGTTAAAAGGTAAGCTGTTGGATATGGTGTTGGATTCTGAAATAACTAGGACACAAAATGAAATTGAAAGACATTTAGCGCAGTTTGATCCTGATTATGTTTTTGATTTGTCGCATTCTTTTTTTCGGTCTATGGAAGAGTTTATTAATATTTTCTTAGAAACTGAATTTTCTGAGTGTGTCCCAAATAGTATTTTAAACGTTAGATTGGGTAATAGTTATCTTCATAATGAGAGTAATCAGAGAGATGTCGCTGTTTTTTTGATCAATAAGTATGATAAGAGAATTTGCCGAAGAGTTTTGAATTTTTTGATAATGACTAGTGCGTTCAAAGGGGCGGCTGAAGCTAATCATGGAATGGGGTATTTCAAGTATCGTGGCGGACCATTTTCGGTAGGAGAGGCTGCTAAATATTATCAATCAAGACGGAAAACTATTGTTGATCTGTTGTTTTATTTGCCCGGAGTGTGTGTGGGTAATCGTAAGCCTTGCACGGAAGATTTTTTTTATGAATTGATGCATGTTGCTGAAACTGGACTAAGTTCTTTGCATTTAATGAGGACTAAGCAGGTTCTCGCTTTACTGCATAATGATTATGAGGTTACTGTTGTTGATAATGGTCTCTTGGGCAATATGAATTTAGAGGTGCTTGAGGATGGGTTTTATGAACCGCAGCGTATTTCTTTGGTTGATCAGCAGAAATATCGTGAGTCCGACAGCGTCCAGTCTGAATATGAAGATGTCCCTACTGGTGTTCTTTTTTCCGTGCAAGAATTTAGGAATTCAATGAGAATTATCCTGGATCAGGTGGATGATTTCAGGTCAAGAGATCAAGCGAAGCCAGAGACTTCTGCTTTCACTGCTTCTTATTCTTTGTTTATGAAAGTCTATGAAATATTATTGATTGTTTCATCTCATTGTAGTGATGGTTACAATATTGATATGGGATTTGATAAATTTCTTGAGATTGTGACATCTGTTGTTGGTGATAATGTCGATAGTATTTTCAATGTAATGTGTTGTGAGGGGCGTGGTTGGTTTGATCTTGTTGGTACAGAATATTGTTTTATTATTGCTGGTGGTAAGGTAAGGTCTAATGTAAATCTTATGATGCGTTTTTCGCAGTACTTAAGCAATAAAACTCTAGAAAAAAACAAAAAATTTCAAATCAATTCGGGGTTTCTTTTTGAAAAAAAACTTAGAGATATTTTAATAAATAAGGGCTTTAAGTCTGAAAATATTACACGAATAGAGAATAAAGAGTTTGATGTAATTGTTAGTCGTGACAACGTGGTGTATAATTTTCAGTGTAAAAATAATATCCTAAACGTTAGAGATGTTGATGTTAATGTTAAAAGGTTTGTTAGGCACAATAAAAGATTAGTAAATTCATTTAAAAATGCCTTAGAGAAAGAATGTCAACGAGAAGACCTATTGAAAAAAAAGCTAGGGGTAAACTCTGTTTGTCATTATGTTGTTAGCAGATTTCCTGTTTTTTCTGAAAATGATAGTATTATTTCATATAATAAGTTTGAAGAATTTGTAGATGAAATTTTGCTTCAAAATTAATTTTGCCGCTCGAGGTATTTTGGGGGGAAGCTGGTTTGTCGTAATCTCTATTTTATAGTTTCTCTCCCATTCCGCTTTACATTTACCCCATAATAAGTCACTTACACCCACCTCGGCGTGACTGGACGCATGCAAAGATCATATTCTTATTATCCGGAAATCAGCTTCGCTTTTCGAAGCCCTTATCCCCTACGTCCCAGAGATTATTAAGTATTCGGAAATTAATTCCGCAGCACGGTAGCCGTCACGCGCAGCCGTCAGACATAGTCCTTTCACCACTGGATATATTTGTGAGTTTTAAACAATTTTCTTTTGACCGGCGTATTCTGGCCGGAATCAATGCTTGCGGCTATGAAAAGCCGACCCCCATTCAGGAAAAAGCCATCCCCGAAGTGCTCAAAGGGCGCGATGTAATGGGGTTGGCCCAGACCGGAACCGGTAAAACAGCAGCCTTTGCACTGCCCATAATGCAGCGGTTGCTGGAGAACAAAATTTCCGGTCAGGGACCGATCCGAGTGCTCGTACTCGCACCGACCCGCGAGCTTGCCTTGCAGATTCATGAGAATTTTATGGAGCTTGGCGTAGAGGCTGGAATTAGAAGTTCCGCTGTTTTCGGCGGAGTGGGTGCCATGCCCCAGATTCAGGCGGCACGGCGCTCTTCCATTGTTGTTGCCTGTCCCGGACGTTTGCTGGACTTGATGAATCAGGATGTAATCAAACTTGATATGGTGGACACCCTTGTGCTGGACGAGGCCGACCGCATGCTGGATATGGGCTTCCTGCCGGATATCCGCAGGATCATGTCCAAATTGCCCAAACGTCGCCAGAATTTACTTTTTTCTGCGACCATGCCCAATGATATCCGCGACCTTGCGGATAAAATTCTTTATCGCCCGGCAACGGTGCAGGTGGCGAATACTGCTCCGGCCAAGACTGTGGAGCATGCATTTTATCCGGTCAGTCAGCATTTGAAGAACGGCCTGTTGTTCAAGGTACTTGCTGAAACTGATTATGACAGCCTGCTCATTTTTACCAGAACCAAGCACAAGGCTAAGAATCTTTCCCGCAGATTGGTTGCTCGTGGGCATAAGGCAACATTTCTGCAGGGGAATATGAGCCAGAACCAGCGGCAGCGTTCCTTGGACGGATTTCGGGACGGGACATTCAAAGTTATGGTGGCAACCGATATTGCCGCGCGCGGTATTGATTGCGACCGCATAACCCATGTTATCAACCTCGATATTCCCGATACCGCCGAGACTTATACCCATCGCATAGGCAGGACCGGACGGGCAGGGCGCAGCGGCAGTGCTTTTACTTTCGTTACCCGCGATGATCTGCGTCTGATGCGCGAGATTGAAAAAGCTGTTGGCTATCCCATTGAGCACCGCACTCTGGAAGATTTTGATTACGATAAACCCAACACCCATCCTGATACAGATAAAGGGTACAGCCGCAAACCCGCCGCAGCTCGCAAACCTGAGGGGGGCCGTAAGCCGGGGAGAGGCCGCAAACCTGCTGAAGCCGGCAGTGTTGATGATGCCCGTAATGCAGGGGAAGGCCGCAAGCAAGGCGGTAGACGCAAACCGGGGAGCGGACCTGCAAAACATTCAGATGAAAGGCGTGATTCCCGCCCCGTCAATAAGCGTAAACCCGGCAGCTCCAAGAACAGTGATGATGAAGGTGTAAAACGCAAAACAGGTCGGCCTTCAAGAAAACGCCGCCGTCCATCACGTTTTTCTAAAGTATAATCAGCAGTTTTTTTATCGACGCTGAGATTGTTTATATGGAAATAATTTATTTTTGAAATATTTCCCTTGACTTTTATAGGGAAGTAGTCAAACAGTGTATTCAGTCGCCAGCGGCCTCTGCGAAGGAAGTTGGTTTTAGTTCGAACAGGTATATCAAGGAGCAGTGTACGCATCTTGTGCGCTGCCCTTTTTTTGTACCTGACGCATTTGCGTGAAAGTTTTTTACATTTTTTAGGAGAATTTTTAATGTCCAAGAACATCTATGTCGGTAACCTGCCCTGGTCTGCAACTGAAGACGAAGTCCGCGCTGCTTTCGAAGCTTACGGTGAAGTTGTATCTGTTAAACTCATCGAAGACAGAGAAACCGGTCGTCCCCGTGGTTTCGGTTTTGTTGAAATGGAAGACGCTGGCGCAATGGATGCTATCGACAATCTGGATGGTAAAGACTTCGGCGGCCGTAACCTTAAGGTTAACGAAGCGAAGCCCCGCGCACCTCGCCCCCGCTGGTAGTCAATATATAGTTTGACTGTCTTTTCGGCCCGCTTTCATTTTGAAGGCGGGCCTTTTGTGTTTTCAGTTGGTTCTCATTTCGCTATAAAAGCAACGGTTTCTTAATTAGCTATCCCCAGCCGGCCTTTATTACCGGAGATTTATCTTATGTTGCGCAAGCTTGTTTTTCTTATTTGTTTATTGATTTCCCCTTCCATGGTTATGGCTCAGCCTTTTCATGTGCGGACTTCTTCTTTTGTTCCCATGGAGTCCGAGACTATTTTTGATGGTAAATATCTCACCGACGGTAATGCCACTACCGGTTGGATAGAAAATAGTGGAGGCAGCGGAACAGGAGAGTGGCTGCACTTTTTTTTCCCGGCACAGGTTATCGTGGATTCAGTGCAGATTGTGAACGGCGGGGAGGGCAGCAAAGTGGGTAAGGTCGCCCGTATCAAGGATGTTTCAGTTTCATTTTCCGGCGGGCAGCGGCAGGAGTTTACCCTTGTGGATTCAGACCAGAAACAGCAGCCCAGAATTCGTAAGTTTCCTACCAACAGTCTCGGTTTGAATATTAATTCTGTTTATAAGCAGAAGGATGTGAAACATGCCGGATTTGCCGAGGTATATATCAAGTACCATCGTATAACCCCGGAAGAGGTGGCAGCTGTTACGGCTTCAAAAAAGGCAAATGTAACAGGAGTTGCCAGCGGGGAGGCGGTAATTGTCAAACCTCGTAAAATGAGCGTGGAAGAGAAAAAAGTACTTTATGAGAAGATGAGTGCGCTTGAGAAGAAGCAGGCCGTGCTCGATGAAATGAAGGTCTTTTTCGATAAATTTTATACCAATTTTGTCACCATGAATGAAGAGTATCCGCGCATGTATACTCAGGATAAATTTTTGTTAGAAAGTTCCACCTTTGAAAATTTCCGGGCAATGCTTGAGAAACGAAAGGTGCTCGATAAATACAAGAGTGCGGTGGTATCCACTTCCGGATTGCGTTTCAGTATTCGTACCTTGACTCCTACACAAGTGGAGCTTTGGGTTAAAGGTGATTATACCGTCATTTACGATATGCAGTCGCACCAGATTACGGAAAATGCCCTGTTTCATTTGAAAAAAGAATACGGGGAATGGAAAGTGAACAGTAAGACCGAGTTTTAAAAAACGGGGGATGATCTCAGATCATCCCCCGCTTTTTTGTTGTATTTATAGAAGTCATGCAGGAGCATTCTGCTCTAGTCTTAAGTGTATGGTTGAACTGGATCTGTATAAGTCCCGAAGATATCTATCTGGTTTGATGGGTCCAGTATTCAACATCCGGGCTGATATGCAGCAGGCCGAATTCCTGCCCCAGTTCAATGAGCAGTACTGCGGCGAAACAGACAATGAGCACCATGCCTGAATATTTTCGTATGGAACCCTCTGGGGAATATTTCCAGACAATCAGTCCGGGAAGGATGCCGAAGATAATGCATTCGCCCACTCCGCCGACGAGGTTGATCGCAATAAGGAAAATATCGGGATAGACCAGTCCGACCAGCAGTGGGGGAATGAACGACAGGCTCCAGATAACGATTCTATTCTCAATGCCGAAATTGCTTGATGCAAGATCGCGCATAAAACTCATAAGCGCGGTTCCGTTAGCCATGAATGATGTGGAGATGGCTGCAACGGCGAAAATGAGAGCTGCATATGTAAATGCGGGGGTCTGGAGCAGTTGTTCCAGCGGAATTGTTGCCGGGTCGTTTTTGCCGAAGGCGGTAATCAGGTCGATATGGGTTTCAGGATTGGAAAGCGGCACTGCGCCGAGAACCACCAGAAGCCATGCCAGATTCATGACCAGTCCGATGGTGGTGCCGCCGATTATGGCGGTGCGGATTTTTGTACGGTCATGGCCCAGCGAACGACATATGCTGGGAATGATGTTATGGAAATGAAAGGCCATAAGCAGCACCGGCAGTCCAGCCGGAATATATGTCCAGTCAAATTTTTCGAGGTTGACTGCGCTTACGTCGGGAACGACCATGAAAACCAGAGCCCCGAAAGTAATCCACATTGCAATTACCATATAGAGGGTGCATTTTTCCATCAACTTCATGCCGAAAGAGGTCATTCCGGTCACCATCAAAAAATATAGGAACATGACTACCGGCTTGGAAAGTGTAGTCTGCAGGCTCATGATGATGGCGGAAATGCCGCAGAGATATGCAACGAGGACGCCGTAAAGAATGATCAGGTTGGCGACAATGGTTACCCATTTTCCGGCATTACCCAGTTCGTCATGGAAGAATGTCGGTAAATCGGCATTTTCACTGGTGGTCAGGCTTTTCTGCTCCGAGTAAATCAGGGCGGTGTAGGTCATGAGCACCCACATGAGCAGTGTGGCGGCGATGGAGGGATAAAATCCTGCTGCGCAGAGGTTTACAGGCAGGGCGAGAATGCCGGCACCGAGCATGTTCCCGACAACAACGAACATCATGGACAGGGTGGATGCTTGTTTTTCCTGCATTATTCGTATCTCCTGTTGAATATCAGTTGAAAAAAAAGCCCGCAGAGCAGAAGCTTTGCGGGCTTTATGGTATTTTTACTTGTTGGTTTCAATTAGGCTCAGGGGATGGGTGTGGACCATGGCCTCAGGTGAAAGTGCTTTATCCAGATCTTCTTTGGACATGTAGCCTTTCTCAATGACAATGTCATACACCGAGCGTCCAGACTTGAGGGCCTCGTTTGCGACTTCGGTTGATTTTTCGTAACCGATGTAAGGATTGAGTGCGGTAACCAGTCCGATGCTGTTTTCCACATAACCGCGGCAGACATCTTCATTGGCGGTTATTCCGGAGATGCAGCGGTCGGCCAGAGTGCGAAAACCCCGGCGCATAATTGTCAGGGAATTTAGCAGGCTGGCGGAGATTACCGGTTCCATGACGTTAAGCTCCAGCTGTCCTGCTTCGGCGGCCATGCTGACGGTTACATCGCTGCCGATGACCGTGAAGGCAATCTGGTTGACCACTTCCGGGATGATGGGGTTGACCTTGCCGGGCATGATTGAAGAACCCGGAGCCATGCGCGGCAGGTTGATTTCATTGAGCCCGCACCTCGGTCCTGAAGAGAGCAGACGCAGGTCATTGCATATTTTGGAAATTTTAACGGCCACGCGTTTGAGTACGCCGGAGAGTTGCACATAGGCTCCGGTATCCTGAGTGGCTTCTACAAGATCCGGGGCCAGCTCAAGATCGAATCCGCTGATTTCTTTAAGCTTCTCAGTGACAATCTGGGCATATTTGGGCGGTGCGTTTAATCCGGTGCCGATGGCTGTTCCGCCCATGTTGATTTCACATATCAGGGCCTTTGCTTCACGTACCCGTTCAATATCTTCCCCGACCATGACCCCGTAGGAAGTGAATTCCTGCCCAAGAGTCATGGGCACTGCATCCTGCAGCTGGGTGCGGCCCATTTTCAGGATATGGGAAAATTCCTTGCCCTTTGCTGCAAAACTTTCCTGCAGGTACTCCATGGATTCAATGAGCTGGTCCATCTTGGCAAGCAGGCTCAGCCTTAGGCAGGTGGGGTACACGTCATTGGTGGACTGGGCCATGTTGACGTGGATGTTGGGGTGCAGATTGTCGTATTCACCGCGTTTGAAGCCTAAATGTTCAAGCCCGATGTTGGCGATGACCTCGTTGGCGTTCATGTTGGTAGATGTTCCGGCTCCGCCCTGAATGATGTCTACAACAAATTGATCATGGTACTTGTCGGCCAGCAGCTCTTCGCAGGCAAAGACAATAGCTTTTGTCTTTTCATCATCAAGTTTACCCAGCTCATTGTTGGTCAGTGCTGCGGCTTTTTTGATCTGGGCCAGTGAATAAATGATATGCGGGTAATGGGAAATGGGTATCCCGGTGATGCGGAAATTTTCGGATGCCCGCATGGTTTGGGCTCCGTAGAGGGCGTCTTCCGGAACTTCCTTTGGGCCAATACAATCGTGCTCATTACGGAATTTCATTTCTTTCTCCAAAGAATTCTAATTTGTTTCTACGGGGGAGAAAGTACCGGATAAAAGGCGGCACAGTATCACCCCGTGTGTATGTTTTAACATATCGTCATAGGGGGTCAATATAACTATATGAAATCTTTGTTTACCCAGTCAGTAACAGGAAATATCCCTTTTTTGTGAAATCTGTATTCAGCTTAAAACGAGAATCCGTTTTTGCCCCGGCTTTTGGCCTTGTACATGGCTTCATCGGCAATGCGGATCAGTCGGTCCTTATCCTCACTGTGGTCCGGGAAGACACTGATGCCGATGCTGACTCCTATTCTGTAGACTTTTTCACCTAAATAAAAGGGCGCACGCATGGAATCGATGATGCGTTGGGCAACCACTTCGATTTCATTGTGTGTTCCCACGTCCTGCAGGATAAAGATGAATTCATCGCCGCCGATGCGCGAGAGGGTGTCGCTGGTACGCAGGCAGTCGCTGAATCTTCCGGAAATTTCTTTGAGTACGGAGTCTCCGGCCATGTGCCCCAATTCATCATTGACCTGTTTGAAATTATCAAGGTCGGCGTAGAGTATTGCAACTTTCAGACGGTTGCGGTTTGCGTGTGAAAGAGCCTGTCTGAGGCGGTCGTCAAAGAGAACCCGGTTCGGTAATCCGGTCAGGTTGTCGAACATAGCCAGACGGCGCATAGTTTCCTCATGCTCCTTGCGTTCGGAGATATCCATGAGAAATCCATCTATACGCATAATATTGCCGTCTTGATCCTTGATGGCCATGATGGATTCGCTGGCCCAGAAAGTGGTTCCGTCCCTGCGTTTGTGTCTGGACTCGAAGTTGTCTGTGTGACCGAATTTGTCAAGGATGGTTAAAAGCCGGTTCCTTTCTCCTGAGACAACGTAACAGTCTTTTGAAATGTTCGAGATGTCTTTAATGAATTTTTCAGGGGAATCGTATCCGTAATATGAAGCCATCTGGCTGTTGACACTGATAAATTTCCCCTGCGGGGTGCTTTGGAAGATTCCCAGCGGTGCAGCGGTTATCAGTGCGCTGTAGTCTTCTTCCGCCTGACGCAGAGCTTTCTCTTCGTTTTTGCGGTCCGTAATATCAAGTATGAATCCGACCAGACCTCCTTCTTCCGGAAGTTGGGTTCCTTTTTCATAAACCCAGCGTTCATTACCGTCACTGCAGATTATACGGTATTCGTATTCAAAAGAGCGGTTGCTGCCCAGAGCCGTGCTGATCTCATTTATCAGTCCTGTACGGTCATCCGGGTGGACGAGATCATAATACATGCTTTTGCCGCCTTTCATGAAGTCTGCTGCATCGTATCCAGTAACCTTGGAAACTTTGGAACTGATATAATGCATTTCATAGGGGTAGCTTACGTCGCATTTATAGATAATCCCCGGTGCATTACCGGCAATTGCTTCAAACAAATTATCCTTGTTTCGCAGTTCTCTGTTCCGGTGAATAAGGATTTGCTGGGCTCTGTGGTGGTAATAAAAGAAAACTATTGCGAAAAAAAGCAGTAGTATAAAGACCAGCATTGCGGCACGTATCGCCCGTGCTGATGCCATGGAACTCGTGGCATCTGTTTCCGGAGCTGAAATAGCAACAATAAGCCTCATTTCACCAAGTTTGGCTGTGTGCCAGGCAACCAGTTTGCGTTCAACATATTTGTCGCGGGTTACAGTAAACGAGTATTCCCCTGTCCCGTATAATTCGTGCAACATACGGGAGTCTATTTTGACCAGCTCCTGATAGCCTTTGTGAAGATCAAAGATGTTTTTGCCCAGTATCTGTGTTTCCTGGTCGAAAACAACAGTCCCGGAACCGTCAACAATGTACCCGGAGCCGAATTTACCAAGCTGCAGCGGTGCTATGTATTTATCGGTGAGCTTGTCCAGATCAATAACAACAGTTAACATTCCGGCAAATTGGTCGTTACTCAAGACCGGCATGACCAGCCCGGCCAGACGCACTTTCTCATTAATAACCGGTTTTGGGGTAATGAAACCGGTGCGCATGCCGGAAACAGCGGAGAAATATTTTTCAGCCCAGGCCTTTGCTAAGTACTGGGCCTGCATCAGTTTCGGTGAATTGATTTCAGAAGTCAGCGGCTCTTTGTGGGGAGAGGTATGAAAGCTCAGCAGAAAGAGTGAGGAGAGATTATTTTGTTTAATTTTGAACAGACGTTTAATGGATTCAGCTGAACGTTTTCCGGTAATGAAATCAACCAGAGAATATTTTGCCAGTGTAGCAGATTTGTCAATCAGACTGTCCAGCTTGTCTTCCAGAGCGGTAGCAACAAGTCTTGCCTGCATGGCTTGTTGCTCATTGAAGATCCTCTCCTGATCGTGGATGGACATGGTGTCCAGCCTGATGCAGAGGTAGCTGGCAACTCCCAGAATTGTGATCAGGGGAATAATCAGCTTGAGAGGAATCCATCTGCTGAAGAAGAATTTTGTCTTGTCTGAGAGATTCAAATTATGCTCCGGGCTGAATTTTCCAGCATATTATTTCTGTTTTTTCAGCTTAAATCATTACGGTTAATTGCTGAGGTTCGACACTGCTTTGAGATTTTTACTCAGCCCATCGGCAATATAGATTGCAATTCCGCTCCATATGAAGGCGAAGGTTACCAGTCTCGCGAAATTAAACGGTTCGCCGAATACGAAAACTCCGAGCATCAGAGCGAGGGTGGGGGCGATATACTGCATCATTCCCAGTGTAACCAGCCTCAGCCTGCGCGCTCCATGGGCGAAAAAGATGAGAGGCAGCGAAGTCGCTGCTCCTGCTCCAAGCAACAGGATGTTATCCAATAATCCTATTTTATGTATACTTATTTCGCCTGAAAAAGCCAGCCAGATAAGGTATCCTGCGGAGGCAGGTGCAAGTACAGCTGTCTCTACAAAAAGGCCCGGCAGGGATTCCACCTTCATAACTTTGCGGACCAGTCCGTAAAAAGCGAAAGATACAGCCAGAGTCAATGCTATATAAGGAACGTGTCCGTAATCAATTATAGAATAGATGACGCCGCATGTTGCAAGCGTGATGGCAGCAGCCTGCATCCTGCTCAGCCTTTCTTTCATGAAAATGAAGCCCAGCAGGGCATTCATAAGTGGAGTCATGTAGTATCCCATGCTGGTGTCCACCACATGGCTATGGTTGACTGCCCATATATAAACGAACCAGTTGATGCCGATGAGAATGCTGCTTGTGCTGAGCAGGATCTTGCCCTTTTTGTCTGCAAGTGCAGACCTGACTTCCGCCCAGCGTTTTTTGCAGGAAAGTAAAATCCCTACGAAAAAAAGCGACCAGACAATTCTGTTGCAGAGAAGCTCCAGAGCCGGAACCTCTTCAAGGGCTTTCCAATAGACGGGCAGGAGTCCCCACATAATGAAGGCGGCTGCAGCATATATTATTCCATCGTGAGTATCTTTATTCATTTTTCCTGTCCTTTTAATCTAATAAGGCAGGAAAGATATGCCAAACACCGCATGGTTGCAACTGACTTTACAGTTACAACCATGCGGTCCTTTTGATTATGTGCTGATATCAATGCAGAGGATAGGGGATTTGGGGGTGTCATACATTTTGTTGGAAACTGTGACACAGTTGTTGCCGGAAGCAAGTGATATGTATGGGGCGGTCGTGTGCCATTTGTTGCCGGTCTTGATGGTCAGGTAGTATTCCTTCAGGGAATGGTCTGCACCGATCGGGGCCGGCTGGTAGATGAGGCGTCTGCTTTCCTTGAGCTTGAATGGATTACAGATGGTTCCGGAAATCTGAATCCCGTTGGTGTCAAGGATATAGGCACATTCGATGTTGGTATTTTCCGTTATGAATGCCGAAAGCGCTGAGTCCGCATTAGCGGGGATTCCGTCCATGAGGGCTTCACGAAGTTTGTCAGCCATTCGCCTGTAGCTCTTTTCCATTATTTTCTTGTGGTTCAGTTTTTCAAGAACATGGGTTTTGAAACGTGAGGCTAAAAAGCTGACAGGGGTCATGTCCGGATTAACGGCCAAAGTTGCCGGAGCCGGTCTGCTGAAGAAAAAGCCCTGAAAAACATCGATGCCCATGCTCATCAGGGTCAGGGCTTCTTCTACTGTTTCAACTCCTTCCGCCAGCGGAAGGCAGCCGGTCCTTTCGGCAAGGTTGATCAGTGAACGGGTTACTTCCATATTATGAAATTTTTTATTTATATCGGTGATGAGGGAACGGTCGATTTTGATTATATCCGGCTTGAGTGAGGGAATCCGGTCTAGATTTGAATGTCCTGTCCCCACGTCATCAAGGGCAATAAGAAAACCGTGTTTACGGGATTTTTTTACAAATGCGGTAAGGGCGATTTCGCATCCTGCCTTGGATTCTATTATTTCAAGGATGATGTTTCCGGTGGGGATGGAGCATTCCTTAGCCATTTTCAGTGTCAGACCGTAGTTGAAAGTTTCTTCATTGATGATGGCAGCGTCAATATTTACGGACAAAAGCAGTGAACGGTCATTTTTCGAAATGGGAGCGAATGTTTCAAAGGCTTTTTTGCGGCAGGCCCGGTCCAGCTTGGCCAGAGTGCTTATGTCTTTACACATGCTGAACAGGGTTACCGGAGAAATATTCTCGCCAGTACGGGGATTGGTTGCACGGATCAGCGCTTCAAAACCAATCAATCCTTTACGGTTCATGGAAATGAGCGGCTGCAGAACTGTTGTCAGACAATCGTTATCGATAAGTTCGTGGATGGTAAAATCAAATGTAGTATTCATAACTGCAGTCGCTTTGTTCTGTTTTGCCAAATAAAAGCGGCCGAAAGGGTGGGAAGTCCCTTCCGGCCGTTGGGGTTCGATGGAGGTGGGCATCGAACCGGGACCGGGCTTAACTGCCGATGAAAAACCCGGCCTGCTGTACACTAATTGGGGTTAGAGTTGCTATGTGAGTGTTTCTTTAGAGTGATTCTTCGCCTGTTCTGATCCTGATGGTCTGGTTCAGGTCCTGAACAAAGATGACACCGTCACCTTCTTTGCCTGTCTGGGCGCCGGTTTTAATGGCTTCCAGCGCTCCTTCCAGTTTGGCTTCGTCCAGTCCGATTTCGATGCGGACTTTTTTGAGCAGGTTAACTTCCATTACAACACCGCGGTATGTTTCAGTGAATCCGGCTCCTCGGCCTGATCCGAGGATGTTAGTTACCGACATGGAGTAGATGCCTTTGGCGTAGAGGGCCTGCTTTACCGGAGTAAGGCATTCGGGCCTGATATATGTGATGATGAGTTTCATTATATTATTCCTCTCTTTGTGATAGTTGGATTATTCGTTGGAGAAGATCTGGAAACCGTTGTAGGACTCCATGCCGTGTTCGCTGATGTCGAGGCCTTTCATTTCTTCTTCCGCGGTAACCCTGACGCCCATTACAGCCTTGGCGATGCTGAAAGCAAGGTAGCCCATGCCGAATGCCCAGACAAAGCAGACTGCGATACCGATGATCTGAGGGATAAGCAGTGCGAACCCGCCGCCGTAGAAGAGGCCGCCTGCGCCATCGTTAAGTGCGGGAGAGGTGAACAGTCCGCAAGCCAGAGTTCCCCAGGCACCGCATACACCGTGTACGGAGACAGCACCGACCGGGTCGTCGATTTTGAGTATTTTATCAATGAATTCGATAGAGAGAACTACCAGTATACCTGCAATGAGACCGATGATGATGGAAGCTGCAGGGGTTACAGTTGCACAGGGAGCGGTGATACCTACCAGGCCTGCCAGCGCGCCGTTACAGGTCATGGAGATATCAGGCTTGCCGTATTTGAACCATGAGGTGAACATTGCGCCGAGGGTACCTGCACATGCAGAGAGGCTTGTGGTCACAGCGATGAGACCGATGGAGCCGTCAGCAGTGGTGGTGGAGCCGGGGTTAAAACCGAACCAGCCGAACCAGAGGATGAAAACACCGAGGGATGCCAGCGGAATGTTGTGACCGGGGATAGCTTTTGCTTTGCCGTCAGCAGTGTATTTGCCGATACGGGGGCCGAGGATCATGGCACCGGCCAGTGCAATCCAGCCACCTACGGAGTGAACAACAGTGGAGCCTGCGAAGTCCATGAAACCGAGGCCTTCAAGCCAGCCGGCGCCGGAGTCGCCGAGCCAGAGGGAGCCCCATGCCCAGTGACCGGAGACAGGATAGATAAGCCCGGTAACAAGACAGGTTACGAGAATATAGCTGCTGAATTTAGTACGCTCGGCAATACCGCCGGATACGATTGTGGCTGCGGTGGCTGCGAATACAGACTGGAAGAACCAGAAAGTAATAGTCCACTGAGCGTCGGGATCGGTAAGTCCGGTTCCGGCAAGTGAGAACCCGGTGGTTCCAACGAACCCGCCGGCGTCTATGCCGAACATAAGGCCGAATCCTAAAAGGAAAAAGATGATTGACCCGGCTGCAAAGTCGAGAAAGTTTTTCATCAGGATGTTACCTGCACTCTTGGCACGGGTGAATCCTGCTTCAACGCATGCAAATCCTGCCTGCATAAAAAATACGAGGATAGCCGCGAGAAGGGTCCAGAGAATGTTGGCGTGAGTCTGGGACATGGCTTCTTCAGCTGCGAAAGCTGCGGAAGGTGCCGCCAGGAGCATGAGAGTTGCGAGGGCCGGAATTTTGCGGCCTACCATTGAACGTTTAATAGTCATACAGTCCTCCTTAGGGGTGTTGATTGCTTCAAGGATGTTTTTCCTAAAGCATGGACCGTGCCAAAAGTTTAACATACTGAAATAGCTGTGTTTTTTTTAATTAACTCAAAAATGTGGATTACAAAAATGTATTTTTGAACTTTTTTGTCGTATTGAGGTGTGGTGTAAATTACAAAAAGGTAAAGTTTGATTTTTCAAGAATCGTATGGCGTGGGGTGAAATTACAAATGGTTCATATTATATTAATGATGATAAAAAAATAAATAAAGTTGTTGACATTTTTTTCGGGACGCGGTTAGTAAATAGTCATGCAAACTTTCAACACCCTTGGCGCTAGCCGTTCATACTTTTTTTACTTTTTTTATTTTTGGTGCTCCCACGCTTGTGGTCGGGTGGAGGTTTGCTTGTACAAAAAGTAAAAAGAGAACATAGCAAACGACCTCTACGAAAGGGCCGCAGGCGAAGAATCGCCGGCGGCCCTTTTTTTTTACGGGTCGCCAAAAAGGGAAGCGGATCTTGGAGAACTAGAGGCAAACTTCAGGAGAAATTAAAATGCAGATCGGAAAAAGCGTAAGAATGGAGCGGATCATTAACCGCAATACAGGCCGGACTATTGTTGTTCCCATGGACCACGGTGTCAGCGTCGGCCCGTTGAAAGGACTTCGTTCAATGCGGCGGGCTGTTAACGATATGGTCAAAGGCGGAGCCAATGCCGTGCTCATGCATAAAGGCCTTGTCCGCTGCTCCCATCGTGAAGAAGGCGGCGATATCGGTCTCATCGTTCATCTCTCCGCCTCAACCTGTCTTTCCCCCCTCCCTAATAAAAAAACTCTAGTCGGTACTGTTGAAGATGCACTTCGTCTCGGTGCAGATGCTGTTTCCGTTCATGTCAATCTTGGCGACGAAGCCGAATCCCAGATGCTTTCCGATCTCGGTGAAGTTGCATCCTCTGCTACCAACTGGGGTGTTCCGGTGCTGGCTATGGTTTACGCCCGCGGCCCGAAAGTCAAAGACGAATTTGATCCCGAAGTCGTGGCCCTCTGCGCCCGCGCAGGCGAAGAACTGGGTGCTGATATTGTAAAAGTCCCTTACACCGGCGACATTGAATCTTTCAAAACCGTAGTCGAAGGCTGCTGTATTCCGGTTGTTATTGCCGGAGGACCCAAGCTCGATTCCACCCGCGATTTTCTGCAGATGGTTTCCGATTCCATTGAAGCTGGCGGTGCCGGTCTTTCTGTCGGCCGTAATGTTTTTCAGCATGAAAACCGCGTTAAGTTGATGGAAGCCCTGCACATGATTGTTCACAATGATGAAACTGTAGATACCGCTCTCGCGCATATCGGCGAATAGTTGAATTCAGGAATACGAAAATGAAAAAAATTATTTTTAAAGCGATCCCTTTCGATAAAAAACTGGTCAGTCTTGCTCTGGAGTCCGGTGTGGATGCAATCCTCACCTCACCTGAAGATAAGGAAACCATCGAATCCCTTGGGCGCGTAACAGTAATCACTCCCGATGACATGCCGTGCGTAGCCATTAACGAAAAGGCTGATGAAGCTGTCGCTGTTGATCTTGACAAAAAAGGCAAAGATGTCTGCCTTGCCGCCGGCTGGGAAATTATCCCGGTCGAAAACCTGCTGGCCCAGATTGATGCCCTTGCTCTCGAAGCCGAGTCGCTTGAACGGGCTCGGTTGGCTGCCAGTGTAATGGAACGCGGTGCCGATTCAATCGTGGTTACTCCCGAAGGTGCCGCAGATCTTAAACAAATCGTAGCTGAACTGAAACTCTCGCAGGGCAAGATGGATTTACAAAAAGCAACAGTCACCAAGATTGAATCCGCAGGGCTGGCCCACCGGGTCTGCGTGGATACCACTTCCAAGCTCAAGAAGGGGCAGGGCATTCTGACCGGAAATTCTTCAGCCTTTACCTTTCTCGTGCATGCTGAAACTGAATCCAACCCGTACGTTGCTGCGCGTCCGTTTCGAGTGAATGCCGGAGCTGTCCATGCTTACGCTATCCAGCCCGGTGATAAGACCATTTATCTCGAAGAGCTGCGTTCCGGTTCCGAGGTGCTGGTCGTGGATAAAAGCGGAGAGACTTCTGTGGCTGTGGTCGGACGCAGCAAGCTTGAAGTGCGACCCATGCTGCTGATTACCGCCGAGGTCCAGACTCCCGAGGGACCGATTTCCGGCAAGGTTTTCCTCCAGAATGCGGAAACCATCAGAGTTGTCAGCGGTGCCGGTGAGCCTGTCAGTGTGGTAACACTGAAAGAAGGCGATGAAGTTCTTTGCCGTATTGATGAAGCGGGACGCCATTTCGGAATGCGAATCAAAGAAGAAATTTCAGAGGATTAATAATAAAATGTCACAGTCCAGCACAAAAAATCTTGGCGATCTGCGGGTGGAAATCGATTCCCTCGACAGTGAGATTCTTGAGCTTCTCAACAAGCGTGCCGCTGCATCTCTGGCAGTCGGAGCAATCAAGGCCGGATCATCTGATCAGATTTTCAAGCCTTTCCGGGAACAGGAAGTACTGCGCGGCCTTATCAAGCGCAATCCCGGAACTCTCCCGCCTGAGCACCTTGAAGCAATTTATCGCGAAATTATTTCTTCTTCCCGCAGGCTGCAAAGGCCTGAGCGTGTGGTCTATCTAGGCCCCGAAGGGACATTTTCATATTTTGCCGGACTGCAGCATATGGGGCGTCAGGCCGACCTGATTCCCAAGAATAATTTTGAGAATATTTTTGTGGCCGTTTCCAAGGGCGAAGCCGATCTCGGCATTATCCCCCTTGAAAATTCGCTCAAGGGAACGGTCGGGCAGAACGTTGATCTCTTCATGCGTTACCCGGTTTTCATTCAGGCCGAGCTGTATCATCGCATCAGCCACGGACTGATGACCAAGGGTACCGACATCAGCGAGATCAAAACGGTCTACTCACACTCCAAGGCACTTGAGCAATGCACAGGGTGGTTGCGTGCCAACATGCCCGGTGCAGAGCTCGTGTCTGTGGAATCAACTGCCAAGGCCGCTCAGATGGTTGCTGAAAACGATGGTCCTATAGCCGCAGTTGGTCACGTAAAGCTCGCAAATCTCTTCGGCCTGCATGTTGCTGCCGAAGCCATTGAGGATCTGCCCGATAACTGGACCAGATTCTTGATCATCGGCCCCAGACCCGGACAGGAAGATAAGCGCGACAAGACTTCGCTGCTGTTCACCACCCCGGACAGACCCGGTGCGCTGGTGGAAGTTCTCAACGAGCTTTCCGGTCATGATATCAACATGACCAAGCTGGAGTCTCGGCCCGCTCTCGGCGAGAAGTGGAAGTACATGTTTTTTGTCGACCTGCAGGGCGATCTTGGAGCCGATGAACATGCATCATTAATTGAAGACCTCAAGGGTCGCTGCCTTACTTTTAAAATACTTGGCTGCTATCCGGCTGGCGCACAGGACGGCAGCAAGTTTTAAGGCTTAATGCCGCAGTCGGCTAAGGAGGGTAACTTTTGGAAAGAGTTTCTCTCCTCAGCCACCACTCCTTCAAAATTTTTTATTAGGCTTAGCCGCTTTGAATAAAGATTATCATCAGGCCTTATAAGCCGGGAATATATAAAATGACTTCTGAGAATGTAATTGTAATTAAAGCTCCATCTTCTAAATCCCTGTCTCACAGGGCTTTGATCGCCGGGGCTTTGTCCGAAGGGAATACTGTTGTTCTCGATCCTCTGGACAGTAATGACATCAACCGGACTATGGATTGCCTTGCCACCATGGGAGCCAAGTTCAATATTGACGGCACAGCAACCACTGTTACCGGAATGGACGGAGGACCCAAGGGCGGCGAGAAGGAACCTGCTATTCTGGAAATGCGTGATTCCGGCACTACCTGTCGTTTAATCACTGCTCTTGCCGGAGCCGGCAAAGGCCTTTTCCGGGTGCAGGGAACCCCGCGCATGCATGACCGTCCCATCGGGGCTTTGACCAGCGCGCTGGAATCACAGGGAACCAAGGTTACTTTTTCCGACAA
The DNA here is from genome assembly GCF_963678865.1 of Maridesulfovibrio sp. Lineage (NCBI taxonomy): Bacteria > Pseudomonadati > Thermodesulfobacteriota > Desulfovibrionia > Desulfovibrionales > Desulfovibrionaceae > Maridesulfovibrio > Maridesulfovibrio sp. Next base: position 3,517,853 of record NZ_OY787459.1, read on the forward strand.
AGAGGGTTATCCGCCGGTGACTCTTGAAGCGGGCGGCTTCAAAGGTAAGGAAATGGATATCTCTCTTGAGGAATCCAGTCAGTATATTTCCGGTCTGCTTCTCGGAGCCCCGCTGGCTGACGAGACTACTATAATTAATGTAGTGGGAAAAAAAGCAGTATCATGGCCTTACGTTGCCCTGACTTTGAACGTCATGGAAGATTTCAGAATCAAGTTTCAAGTCCAGATCAGAAAAAACGGTATGTGGAAAAAGACCGATTGGAGAAAAGTCGAAAAGGTCGTTCCTGGTGAAATCCGTTTTGTGGTCGAACCTTCAAAGTTCGAGCGTGACGAATACAGGGTGGAAGGAGATTGGTCCAACGCTTCCTATTTCCTTGCTGCCGGAGCTGTAGGTAACAATCCTGTTAAGATTGACGGAATGAACGTAAATTCCCTTCAGGGTGACAAGGCAATCATGTACATCCTTGAATCAATGGGGGCAAAAATTGAGAGTGACGAACACAGCGTAACAGTGTACCCTTCCAATCTTCACGGTGTGGAAGTGGATATGAGTAAATGTCCTGATCTCGTCCCCACTGTGGCAATGGTCGCCGCTTTTGCGGACAGCCCTACCACGATCACCAATGTGGCCCACCTGCGTATCAAGGAATGTGACCGCTTGGAAGCCAGTGCTGCCGAGGTCATGCGTGCGGGCGGTAAGGCTGAGATCACAGATGATTCCATCACCATATTCCCGGCACCGCTCAAGAAAGGTGAACGTATTGTCTTCACTACCTATGATGATCACCGCCTTGCCATGTGTACTGCTATTTTTGCTCTGGCAGGCATTGAATCAATCCCCGAAGAGCCGGGCTGTGTAGCCAAATCCTTCCCCGGTTTCTGGGATGAATGGGAAAAAGTTAAAAAAGGAAATGGTTGTTAGTCATGGAGTGCGAGTTTAATAAAATTCATAGCGTAGCCATCGTCGGGTCCCGTGGACAGATGGGGGGCTTCCTCGCGCTCACTGCCGAACGGGCAGGTATGATGGTCTACCGTTTTGACACGCCTCTTGATCAGGAAAAGATGGCCCGGCGTCTGCCGGATACCGATCTGGTGATCCTGTGCATCCCGGTAACAGTTATGGATGATGTTCTGCCCGTTGTTATTCCGCATATGAAAAAGGGCGCGATCCTTTCAGACGTGGGCTCGGTTAAAGGGCGTCCGGTTCAGCAGATGATCCGTGCCTACAATGGCCCTGTTGTGGGGACTCATCCTCTGTTCGGACCGGTGATTCCTACTGATTTCAACCCAACCGTGGCTCTTGTCGCTGAACGAGAAGAAGACCGTTCTGCTCTGCTGGCGGTAAAGGACTTTTTTGAGCGTCTGAATTTCGGTGCTTTCGAGTCTTCCGTTGAGGAACACGACAAGGCTATGGCCATGATTCAGGCCCTGAATTTCAGTTCCACAATTGCTTTTCTGGCCTGTTCACGGGAAATTCCCAATATCAAGAAATTTGTAACCCCGTCTTTCAAGCGCAGGCTTGAGTCCGCGCGCAAGATGGTCACTCAGGACAGCGATCTTTTCGGAACTATTACCGATGCAAATCAGTATAGTCAGGAAGCAACTCGCCTATTCCGTTCTTTTCTCTCCCTCGCAGCAGCAGGTGACATGGATCTGCTTGCAGACCGTGCTTCTTGGTGGTGGCGTGAAAGTAATACCTAGGGAGAAGTGCATCTAAAAAAGATAAGACCGCGTTCTCCCGGAACGCGGTCTTTTTTTTTGATATATAAAATTGGTATGAGTACTTGCTATAAATGTTCTTTGGCTCCCGGAAGGCCGCCGGAGGCATTAAGCACATAATTAAAACGGAGAATTTTACGATGAAGATTGAACTTACCCAGTATGGCAAATGGTTGCCTGCTGATACGCAGACCCCGATCAGCCTGTATCTCGGGCTTGTGGGCGATGCTCCGGGTATTCTATTGGAAAGTGCTGAAGTTGATGGCAGGCTGGGGCGTTACAGTCTGATTGCCTGGGATTTCAGGCTCAAGCTATCGCCTGTGCGCGGCAAGCTGTCCGTGGAGTGTGCTGACTCAAGGTTGGCCGGACTGGCGAGCTATTCGGGAATGGATTTTCTGGATGGTATGCGTGCAGTCATGAAAGCCCTGCATTTGAAGGCCCAGCCAGAAGTTGGCGATCTGCCTGCCCTTACCCGTGGGCTTTACGGCACATTGGGATACGGAATAGCCGGCATGCTGGAGCCTAAGTTGAAAGACAAGCTGCCCGCTGATGACGCAGAGGTCCGTTTGGCCCTGCCCGGTAGGGTGGTTCTGTTTGATCATCTCAAGCACAGTTGTTGCTTTCTGTCTCTGGATAAAGATGATGCCCCTGAGTTTACTCCTCCTGTTTTCGGTGCAACCTGTGAACCAACCAAGGTTGGTGATCCTGTTGCCGTGCCGGGTAAGGAAAAATATATGGAAGGGGTTAAAAAGGTGAAGGAACTCATTGCCGAGGGTGAGTGCATTCAGGTGGTTCTTTCCACCCGTTTTTCCGCTCCTTTCAGTGGAGATTCCTTTGATCTGTACCGTCGCTTGCGGCAGGCCAACCCCTCTCCATTCATGTTTTACATGAAGTTCAGCCGGGAGGAAATCCTGCTCGGTTCTTCCCCGGAATTGATGGCCCGCTGCGATAAGGGAAGGCTGGAAGTACGGCCCATCGCCGGAACCCGTCCACGCGGCAAGGATGCTGCCGGAGACCGCAAGTTTGCTGAAGAGTTGCTTGCAGACCCCAAGGAAATTGCCGAACACGTAATGCTTGTTGATCTCGGTAGGAACGACCTTGGACGTATTGCCAAGGCAGGTTCCGTGAGCGTGGAAAAGTTCAAGCAGATCGAATACTTCAGCCATGTCATGCACATCACTTCCTATGTGGAGGCGGATCTGCGTGATGATCATGATGCCATCGACGTGCTGCAGTCCACTTTCCCGGCCGGGACTCTTTCCGGTGCCCCGAAGATCAGGGCCATGGAAATCATCGCCGAAATTGAAGAAGTCCCGCGCGGGCCATACGGCGGCTGCATAGGGTTTATCGGTCTGGACAAGGATTCCGTTAATCTTGATACCGGAATCACCATCCGCTCCATGTGGATTCGTGACGGAAAGTGCCATTGGCAGGCCGGGGCCGGAATCGTGTATGATTCTGATCCTGAAATGGAATGGAAAGAATGTAACAACAAGGCAAGGGTGCTTAAGGAAATCCTGCAGTCGGAGGGCGGTGATGTTTTTACTCGTGGATAATTTTGATTCGTTTACTTTCAATCTGGTGCAGGCGTTCCAGCAGTTGGGAGCCGACCCGCTGGTGCTGCGTAATGACCGTGAGGAAATCCTCGAGTTGGCCGAATCCGGCAAGCTGGAGCGGGTCTGCCTCTCTCCCGGACCGAGCAACCCGGAGAATGCAGGTTATTCCCTTGAGTTCCTTTCTCGGCTTCCCAAAGAAATCCCGGTACTGGGGGTCTGCCTCGGACACCAGACCTTAGGTCATTTTGCAGGGGCTTCCGTGGTCCGGGCCGGACGGATAATGCACGGCAAGACTTCGGATGTTTACCATAACGGTGATGGCCTTTTTACTGGATTGGACAATCCGTTCAATGTCTGCCGTTACCACTCTCTGGTGGTAAACGTAGATGAAGCTCCTGATAAGCTGGAGCTGACTGCATGGACCGATCAGGATGAGGTCATGGGCTTGCGTTACAAAGACCGCCCATGGACAGGGGTGCAGTTTCATCCCGAGTCTATTCTGACTCCTGATGGACCGAAATTGCTTGAGAATTTTTTGGACGGTAATATTTAACTCTATCATCAATATATAGAAGGAAATACACATGTCACAGATAATAAGCGAAGCCCTGACTGCTCTGTGTGCAGGTCAGGACCTTACAACAGAACTGGCAGATGCTGTTTTTGAGGAACTTTTTTCCGGAGAAATGACTCATGCTCAGGCGGGCGCATTGCTCATGGGGTTGCGCAGTAAGGGCGAAAAGGCTGTGGAAGTAGCAGCGGGAGTTCGTGCGGCTTTGCGTGAAGCCAAGCTTATCAAGGGTATCAACAGTCCATGTATTGATACCTGCGGCACCGGCGGTGACGGGACCAACAGCTTTAACTGCTCAACAGCAGTGGCTCTTTATCTTGCGGATATGGGCTATCTGGTTACCAAGCACGGCAACCGGGCTGTATCTTCTTCCTGCGGTTCAGCTGATGTTCTTGAAGATCTGGGCGTTTCGCTGGGCACGACTGTAAACGAAGCACGTGATGTGTTGATTGAGAATAAATTTGTGTTCCTGTTTGCCCCCAATTACCATCCGGCCTTTGGAAAAATTGCTCCAATCCGTAAGGAATTGGGAATTCCTACCCTGTTTAACCTCATGGGCCCCCTGTTGAACCCCGCCCGTCCCACCCATCAGATATTAGGCGTGGGCAGGCCGGAGATTATGCGCCTTATGGCAGAAGTACTGGCTTTGACCAATGTGGAGAAGGCTTACGTTGTGCATGGGGCTGGCAATTTTGACGAATTGACCCCGTTCGGTGTGAACGATGCCATTTTGGTGGAGAACGGTGAACTGACTGAAGTTAAGATTGATCCTGCTGATTATGGATTTGCAACAGCCAAGCCTGAAGATGTGGCGGTGCAGAACCGAGCAGAGGCTCTGGCAGCTATCCGTAAGGTTCTGGCCGGGCAGGCTCCGCAAGCCATGCTTGATATGGTGGCACTTAACCTCGGCGCGTCCATATCCATCATGGATGGTATCTCTTTAGAAGAAGGCATGGAAAAAGCGAAGAGCAAGGTCGCCATGGGCGTGGACAAGGAATACTAGGCCATGCTGGATAAATTCAGAAAAGCAAAACAGGCCGAGCTGGATATGCTCCAGCAGATGCAGGAAGAGGGAAAAAAGTTTACTCCTTACGCCGGTAAACGTCTTTCTTTTGCCGATGCAATCCGCCGTGACGATTCCGGGCTGAAGGTCATTGCCGAGTATAAGCGTGCTTCTCCTTCAAAGGGTGACATCAATCTGGGTTTAAGTGCTGCGGATGTTGCCGGAATGTATGCTGCCGGAGGAGCTTCGGCTATTTCCGTGCTCACCGAAGAGGAGTACTTCAAAGGAAATCTGGGTTATCTTGATGAGATCAAACCCAGCGGACTTCCTATGCTGCGCAAGGATTTCCTGACCGATCTGATGCAGGTTGAGCAGACCTTGGCAACTCCGGCTTCAGCTTTGCTGATCATCGTCCGTATGTTCGAGGATGACGGTTACCTTAAAGAAATGATCGAGAGCACTCATGCCGCAGGGCTGGATGCAGTAGTTGAAGCTTTTGATGAAGCTGATCTTATCCGGGCAAAGAAAGCCGGTGCGAAGATTATCCAGATCAACAACCGCGATCTCGATACCCTTGGCATCGACATGAACCGTTCAATTGAATTCATCAAGCAGAAGGACGAAGGTGAGATTTGGATCTGCGCCAGCGGAATCAGCGAACCGGAAGACTGCTCACAGATGAATGGCCTTGGGTATGATACTGTGCTCATCGGAACCTCCATCATGTCCAGTCCGGACCCGCAGGCCAAACTTGCAGCTCTGGTTGCTGGAGGTAAATCATGAGCCTGCTGGTCAAGGTTTGCGGGATGACATCTGCAGAAGATGCAGCCATGTGTGAAGAGCAGGACGTTGATTTTCTGGGGTTCATCTTTCACCCTTCCAGTCCGCGCAATGTGGATACGGATTTTGCCCGATCAATTAAGCCTGCTTCAGCAAAGAAAGTCGGCGTATTTGTCAAGCAGAGTGCGGCGCAAGTGATTGAGACCTTGAAAAACGGCGATCTTGATTTTGCCCAATTGCACGGCGGGCAGAATGAAGAATTCTGCAAGGCCGTGGGCAGGGAACGGGTTATCAAAGTCTTCTGGCCCCAGAAATACGATTCGGTAAAAGAGTTGCAGGCGGAGATTGACCGCTTCGCTCCACACTGTACCTACATGCTTTTTGATGCTGGAAAGTCCGGCGGAGGACATGGTGTTTCCATGGAATTCGATGTCTTTAAAGATGTTACTATTCCGGTTCCATGGCTTTTGGCGGGAGGCCTTTCCGCCGATAATTTAAAAGAGGCACTGGACACAGCCAAACCGTACGGGGTTGATCTTAATTCCGGCGTTGAGTCTGAACCGGGTAGAAAAGATAAAGATAAATTGAGGGAGGCCCTTGCGGTCATAACTCAATAAAATAGTTAACCTCAGCTTCGACCGTCCAGCCCAATGATGCCCTGTCATAGAATCGGCGAAGCCCCAATAAAAGTTTTTGGGATTCTTAAACCCATTTTTACAAAAAGGGTTTAAAGCCCCCGGCAGGGCCGCCGGAGGCATCCCATATAAAAAAGGAAAAGATCATGAAAAGAGGATACTTTGGAGATTATGGCGGACAGTTTGTACCTGAACTGCTCATGCCGCCGCTGCTCGAGCTTGAAGAGGCCATGGAAAAGATTATGAAGTCAGACGAATTCCAGCAGGAATTCACCCGTCTGCTCAAAGATTTCGTAGGCCGCCCCACCGCGCTGACCCATTGCGCTAATATCTCCCGCGAACTGGGTTTCAACCTTTGGCTCAAGCGTGAAGACCTCGCCCATACCGGAGCGCATAAGGTCAATAACACTGTCGGTCAGGCTCTGTTGACCAAGATGATGGGTAAACCCATGCTGCTGGCTGAAACAGGTGCCGGACAGCACGGAGTTGCCACCGCAACCGCTGCGGCCCTGCTCGATCTTGACTGTGAAATCTATATGGGCGCACTGGATGTGAAACGTCAGTCTCACAACGTTCGGCGTATGGAGCTTCTTGGTGCCAAGTGCGTACCTGTAGAATCAGGTACTCAGACCTTGAAGGACGCAATCAATGCCGCCCTGCGTAAATGGATTGCCGACCAACGGACCACGCATTACTGCTTCGGTACTGCTGCCGGCCCGCATCCTTTTCCGCTGCTGGTGCGTGAATTTCAGGCAATTATAGGCCGTGAAGCCAAGGCCCAGTTCAAGGAAAAAACCGGAGAGCTGCCTTACATGGTAGTAGCCTGTGTTGGTGGTGGTTCCAATGCCATCGGCATGTTCCACGAATTTGTACAGGAAGAGTCGGTCAAAATTGTAGGTGTCGAGGCTGCTGGAACCGGTGAACCGGGCTGCACCAACTCTGCACCTATCAATCTCGGGACTCCCGGTGTGCTGCACGGGATGAACACCTTGCTGCTCCAGACCGATGAAGGCCAGATCATGCCATCCCATTCCATCGCTCCCGGTCTTGATTATCCCGGTGTAGGTCCCGAACACGTGCATCTGCACGCAACCGGCCGCGCCCAGTACGGAACCGTAAATGACCATCAGGCCTTGAAGGCATTCCAGATGCTTTGCCGTAAGGAAGGCATTCTGCCCGCGCTGGAAAGTTCCCACGCTGTGGCTTGGGTGCTTGAGAACCGGGATTCCATACCCAAAGACGCCAACGTCATAGTCAACCTGTCCGGTCGCGGCGACAAGGACATGGGCATTCTCGAAGATTATCTCGCCGAGCACGGAAAATAGCAGGCTGTTGAAAAACGGCGATCTGCGTCGTTGTTTCAAAAAGTTCAAATCCTCACGTACGGGGAGTACGCTTCGGTCTTGAACTTTTTTCGCGCCTAGCATCTCACCATTTTTGAACAGCCTGTGTGTTGGTTTTTTAACAGGCTAATGAAGGAAATCTAAAATGAGTATTACCAAACTTGCAGATAAAATTAATGAGGCTAAGTCACAGGGACGTATCGGACTGATTCCGTTTCTTCCCGGCGGATATCCCAACCGTGAGCAGTTCTGGAAGGAAATTCTTGAGCTTGATGAAAACGGTGCCGACGTTATTGAGATCGGTATGCCTTTTTCCGATCCCGTAGCAGACGGCCCTGTAGTTGAGGCTGCATCGCTCAAATGCCTTGAAGACGGCATCAATCTGAAATGGATTCTTGCAGGACTTTCTGAACACCGGGCAAAAATCAGCGCCGGGGTGCTGCTTATGGGATACTATAATCCGGTACTGCAGTATGGATTGGAAAACTTTGCCAAGGATGCCTGTGCGGCCGGGGTTAACGGGTTGATCATTGCCGACCTGCCGTATGAGGAAGGAGTGGAATTTCGCGATCTGCTCGCCAAGTATGACATAGCGCTCATCCCGCTGGTAGGGCTGAATACCGAACCGGAACGCATGGGACTTTATGCCAAGGGCGGCAACGGTTTCTGCTACTACGTCTCAGTTCTCGGCACCACAGGGGACCGTGATTCCCTGCCCGAAGAAGTAAAAGATGGTCTCGCCAAGGCGCAGGATGTTTTTAATATTCCTGTTGCTCTCGGTTTCGGTCTCAAGGAACCTTCCCAGCTCAAGGAACTGGAAGGGCTGGTCGATGCAGCTGTCTTTGGGTCCGCGCTGATCCGGCATATTGATTCCGGGAAAAGTTCTGCGGAATTTATGAAGGTCTGGAAGAAATAGGGTTGATTGGAATTGGTAAAAAATCAAAATCCCGCTGGCTTTGGCTGGCGGGATTTTGTTGATGAAATTTTTTATGAAATCGGTTTGAGCTTTTTGATAAACTCTATGAGTTCGGGAAGTTCTGTCATGGGGTTGGTAAGTGGTTTGTGGGATTTAATTTGGGTTGCGTAGGGAAGTTTGGCTGAAATGTTTAACTTTTTGTCATGCTCAATAGCCTTGTCCATGTTTAGACAGAATATTTCAGCTTCTTTTTTACTTCGGGGCATTGGTTTTTCATACTCAGGAAATATTGCTTTTAGCTGCCGTTCGGAGTCACTAGCGTTTTTGCATGCATATATTTTGTCGCAAAAATGTAAGGTGTACCAGATTTCTATTGCCGGGTAGTTATAGAAAACAGCCCATTTACTTTTTTCTCTTTTCATTTTTCCGAGCTTCGTTACCTGATCCAGTTCAGCTTTAAGGTTGTTTATTTGAGTTTGTGAAAGCTGAGTATTTTCCAAGTCGCGTAAGAAAAGGACCGCATCGAAAGTTTTCGGGTCGCGGTCCATATAACGTAGAGCCTGATCTACACGTGTAAAAGTTTTAGGGGTGATTACTACCGGATTCTCTTTGGATGAAAGACACTCGTTGAGAACAAACTTGGCGTAGTTTTGTTCAGTCTGTCCGTCACATGCTAGTAGAACGTTAATTTTCTTCCTGCGTAGAGAGCTGCCTGATTTTTTGGGGCGGGCCATTAAATTCCGCCCTCCCAGTCAACGTCCGGTACTGCTCCGAATCTGCCATTCAGATAATCCTTATAAAGCTTTTCTCCACGGTCATTTTTGCTGACACTTCCCATGCCTTTGAATTCAGCAAGACTATAAAGTCTTGTCTCAAATGTTTCTTTGTCTTTTTCCGTGAAGTAGATTTCATCGGGACGGAGCAGGGTTTTATCCATGACTGTTACATCATGGGTGGTGAAAATTAATTGTGCGCCATGTGGATTTGTTTTTTTGTTCGTAAAAAGTTGAATAATCCTTCGGATTAGGTAGGGATGTAGAGATATATCTAATTCGTCAATTAGCATTGTAGCACCAATTCGAAGCGCTGAAAGTATGAGGCTTGCCAAGGCAAAGTATGTTCTCGTCCCGTTTGATTCATCTTCTTCAAGACTTAGAAATACATTATTCCCCTCTGTATCTGTATGGGCAAATTGTGTTTTAAGATTAGGCTTAATTCTCCCATTGGTTGCGTGCAATTGTTCTCGTTGTGTCTCTGTTAATAAATTTTTATCAATATTTTCTTGTGTTATTTTTATATCACAAATATTGAAATCAGCACTCTGAAGGTATTTAAGTATTGGCTCTTTTTTTTCATGTTGCCGTAAGATAGTGTTTGATGTGACAATATGTGCCCTAGCCTCTGGATATATTAGTCCTGTTATAGAAAACCAGTCTACAACTGACTCAAGAATGTCTACTTCTCCTTTATTAGATAAATATGCTAATGCTGTCTGCTGCTTGTTTAAGTCTGCTGACCACAAGTCTAAAAATGCTTTTTTATGATATATTGATTTATGGAATTTCGTTTTCTGACCTTCTCTTGCAATTAGTGTCTTAACTCTTGATCCCTTAGCAGGGCTAATAACTGTTAAAATTTCTTTAGTAATTGCTTCAGGGGTAATTTCTATATGGTAGTTGTATATTTTCCCAAAAGATAAGAATTTAATTTTGAAAATAGTCGGTTTTTGAGAATAGGTAGGGTTGAGTTTAAATGAGTAATCTAGATAGTGATCATTTTTAGTTCTGTTTGCAGAAATATAAATTATTTCTCTTAATATTTCTATGCCTTTTAGTATATTAGACTTCCCCGAAGCATTAGCCCCCAAAATAGCCACCACTGGCAAAGCCTGCGGTTCTCTCTTGATACCCGTCTCTAAGATATTGTGATCTTCGTCCTTATTTTTAAAGGCTGGCTGCATATATAAAGTCTGCTCTTCTCCGATTGACCGGAAATTTGCGACGCTGAATTCTAAAAGCATATTTAATCCCATGGTGTATTTTTTGGGTGAAAATCTCACATTGGCAAATTCAATATATGGAAAAAAAACAAAAAATGGAACGAGAAATCTCTTCTCATTCCATTTTTTGGATAATTTTAGGTTTTAATGGGAAAAAAAAGGGTGTTTGTTGTGACCCTATCTCTCCAAATATCCCCGCTCAACCATCCCGTCTTCATCCTGAAAGCTGCCCATGGCGGTCAGCATGGGTGCGAAGCCCAGCTTTTTGTAGAATCCTTCCTTGCCCGGTACGGCGAAGAGGATGATGTTTACAGGACCAAGCCTTTCTTTCATGGCAGTCATTATTTTTTTACCGAGTCCGTGGGACTGGTATTCCGGCAGGATGCACATGTCGTAGATTGCCGCCTGATATTCGCCATCGCTAATGGCACGGGCAAAGCCGATAAATCTATCCCTGTCCTTGGCAAAGCAGACCAATGCGCTGTTTGCAGCAGCGCGGGACAGTTTCGCAGGTTCACGGGTTCCCAGAGGTGCTTTTTCGAAAATTTCAGCTATTTTAGGCCAGTCAATATTATTCAGTTCGAAGTGCAGTGTGATATTCATTGCGCGCTTATATCTTTTATATCTTGCTTAGGCCATAGAATTTTCCAGTTTTTAACCTGTTCGTTTATGATTCTTGTCTGATGTAATGCACGATCAATATCTCCGTTTTTACGCATTATTTTCAGGCCTTTTTGCAGGGCTTTGAACACCTTGGCCCCTTCAGGATGCTTTTTGGAAACCATGAAGTGTCTGCTATAGGGAAATACTACCTTGACTCCTTCAACCAGGCGAAGATTGTTATTATCAATAAATTGATGGCTGATGTCCTGCGGGAATTCAAGAAGGGTATAATCGGCTCTTTTTCGGGTCAGCATTTTAAAAAGTAGAGGATAGGTTGGGGCGATTTCTATGTTTTTGTACCCCATTTGGTGGAAAACATGCTGGTCTATTGTCCATGAAAGTCCGGTGATGGGCCGGAGTTTAAGCAGGGAATTTAGAGTCGGGCGTGACTTCAGCAGTTTTGGGCTGCAATATGTGTAAATACCTTTAACAAATTCGCCTTTGCGGATGAAAGGGATCGTTTTATAAACAGTTTCGTCAAATTGTTCCTCCCATATATCACTGTCAAGGATAGTTGCTTTGCCTTTTTTTAATTCAGTAATGCATCTGGAATAGTTGGGATAGGTAGCAAAAATCATTTGTGCATCCATCCCGCCCAGCTTCAAGGCCTGTTGCATTATGAGCAGTGCGAGTGCCGGGCGGCTGGCATAGGGAGAATTATATGTCTTGATTTCAAAAAGATTCCCACCCTTTTCTGCTACCATCTTTTCATATTGTTCAATATTGGAAGCCAGCCCTGCAACATAAACTGTCTCTCGGGCCTGTAAAGAAGATGGCCAGAGCATGGCTGCAAAAAATATGGCAAGAAAAAACCTCATCTACACTCCTCTCAGGGTGTGTGCTTACATTCTTTTGGTGGGTATTGTCACTATAATTCTGAATCCGGTGTCACTATTTTCAGCTCGTATTTCACCATGGTGGATGCGAATTATTTTACGTGCGGAAGCAAGGCCGAGTCCTGAACCGGGTATTTCCTGTCCCTTGAGGCGATGGAAAGGATTGAAAATTTCTTCCAAATCGTTTTCGGGTAATGGAGTATGGGTGTTGTCCACTGATATAAGCACCTCACCTTTGTCTCTGCGCAAGCTGACTTCAACGACCCCTTCCGGTTCAGTGTACTTGAAGGCATTGCCAAGAATATTGTCCATTACAACACGAATGCTGTTGCGGTTGCAATTAGGGAGTTTGATTTTGGCAAGATCAGCCTTAATGTTTAAATTGTTGCGCTCGGCTATGCATTGATACTGTTCCAGAAGATCGGATATAAGAACTTGCAGATTGGCTGTCTCTGTCATCGTTGGCGGTTCATGCATGTCCAGTTTGGAAAATTTGATTATTTTTCCGATGAGTTCATCCATGTGGGTGATTTCCGCCTGCATCCCGTTCATAAATGTGCCGCAGCCGGAAGTATTCCCTCCTTCAATGCGCTCCTTGAGCATTTCAAGGGATATACGCATTCGTGCCAACGGGCTGCGCAGTTCATGGGAAACATTGGCGGTCAGCTCGCGGCTTGATTTGACCATTTTTTCCAGACCTTCGGCCATGTGGTTGAAGGCTTTACCAAGTTCGGCAAGTTCGTCCTTCCCTTTTATTTCAACTCGTTGATTCAGATCTCCCTTGCCCATTTTTGCTGCTGAATTTGTCAGTTCCCTCAGTGGGCGGATTACCCTTCTTGCTACCGGGATAAGAAATATTGCGGCGATAACAGTTAAAACTGCCTGTCCGCGCAAAAACCAGCTTTCTTCATCGAACTTGGGAAGGGAGTGGTAGAGATGGTAAGTGAAAGGGTAACCTTGCGGTTGTTTGCCTGTATAAACTCCGTAAACACTTTTTATTCCGTCATTGCGTTTTTTATAAATGTAGATACCGTCTTTTGATTTTGCCGCGTCCTCTTCCCGGAAGCCGCTCATATCCGGTATTTTTGTGGATGATGAAGCTACAATCTCTCCATAAGGCCCGGTGATCCAGATATCGGCCTCAATTGAATTGCCTAGGTTTTTCAGCAGGGGGGTTAGAACTCTTCGCTCTTCTTCAGCAGAAGTGCGGAGTCCGCCCAATTCCATTTCCACAAGGTTTTTTATCGTGAAAACCTGACGCTCCATGTGGTGAACAAGGGGACTTTTGTCCCATGACATACGCAGCAGGCCAAAGATGATCAATTCGGAGACCACCAGCACCAGCATGAAGGAAATAAATATTTTTAGGTAGGTGCGGCTGATTTTCATTATTCGCTCACAAACATGTATCCGGTACCCCAGACAGTTTTGATTCGTGATTCGTGATCCGGGTAGGGTTTCAAGAGGGCGCGAAGTTTGCTGATATGAACATCAATACTGCGGTCAAAGGCATTGAAATCCTTGCCCCAGACCGAGGTCATCAGATCGTCACGGGTCATGGGCTGGCCCGGATTTTCCATCAATGCCTTGAACAACTTGAATTCAGTGGATGACAGTTCCACCGATTCATCTCCGATCTCCAGCTTCTGGTGGGAGAGATGCAGAACTAATCCTGCAACCTTTATTTGTCCGGAGATCTTGACGGCCCGCCTGCCCGGATCCTGTGCCCGGCGCAACACAGCCTTAATGCGGGCCAGCAGTTCACGGGGATTGAAAGGTTTGGAGATATAGTCATCCGCACCGAGTTCAAGTCCCACAATACGGTCGGTGTCCTCGCCTTTGGCTGTGAGCATGATTACCGGGACGTTGGAGTGCGGGCGCAGTTCCCGCAATACTTCAAGTCCGTCTTTACCGGGCATCATGATATCCAGAATGACAATTTCCGGCGAAGTCTCCTTCTCTTTTTCAATCAGACCCTCCCCTGATGGAAGGGTGACAACTTTGTAGCCGTATCCTTCAAGGTACTGGGTCAGCAGGTCCCTGAGTTTTGCGTCATCATCCACTATGAGTACGGTAAATTGTTGTTCCATTTTTCCAGATTACCTCTGTCCCCCTGTGGGTGGAAGGGGGAAGGATCTATTTTTTACATTTGTTTACAATTTTTAGCATCATAACAATATTCTTTTATTCCTTTGCAGGTATTAGAATTAAAAATGGAAAGCAACCGGACTGTTGATAAAGCTCCATCTGCGGCGGAACGTTGGTAGTTAAAAGCTTTTCCGAGCTTACATGACTTCGGCGGGAAGCTGTGAAAAAGAGGTCCATTTTTCGGCAGTCGGGAAGATCTAAATAATGGGAAGTATAAATATGTCTTCATTCAAGTTGAAATTGACCGTGATTTTTTTGCTGACAGTATTCGGCCTTTCAGCATGTTCCCCATTCCGGCCTGATCCGCGTGATAATATGACACTGGGTGTCCCCCCGCAATACGAGCTGTATTCCAGCGAACCGCGTGTACTGGGTAAATGGTGGGAAGGTTTTCATAACGAAGAGCTCAACAAGTTGGTTGAAGAAGCTCTGCAGGCCAACTTTGACGTGCGTATAGCCTGGGCTAAACTCCGTCAGTTGCGGGCCAAGGCAGTTAAGTCGCGAGCCGACATTTACCCCCATCTGGACGGCAAGGGTACTTATACAAATTCCCGCAGCGGCAATGACGGAACCGAAGGTTCAAAGGGGTCCTCCTCCACGGATACCCACAAACTGGGGTTGGCCGCATCATATGAAATAGATCTTTGGGGGAAAATAGAGGCTAATGCCGCCTCCGGGGAACTTGATTATCTTTCCTCCCGTGAAGATGTGGATTCCGCAGCTATGACAGTGGCTGCCGAGGTGGTCAAACGTTGGCTGGAAATTCAGTTGCAGCGCAAGAAAAAGGCAATTTACCGTAAACAACTGGAAACTAACGAGACTTATCTTGAGCTGATTGAACTACGTTTCCGTAATTCTTTGGCTACCGCCCTTGATGTCTTCCAGCAGCGGGAAACAACGGCCCGCACAAGAGCTCTGATTCCACCGGTGGAGTCTCAGGAGCAGCTTAAGCTGCATGAGCTTGCCTACCTGCTGGGGCGTCCGGCCGGATCCATTAATGTGGCAACGGCTGATTTTCCGGAACTGCCAGCTCTTCCGGGGCTGGGAATTCCCTTTGATCTTCTGGCTATGCGTCCTGATGTACGTGCAGCAGGTTTGGAACTGCAATCTGCAGATTGGGCTGTCTCTGCCGCCCGGGCCGACCGTTTGCCTTCCATGAATCTTTCTGCTGAGGCAATGCTTTCCAGCGCCCAGCTTGCCAATATTTTTTCCGGGTGGCTGACAACACTCACTTCGTCCATAGCCGGGCCGATTTTTGACGGCTATCAGCGTAAGGCCGAGGTCGAGCGTACCCGGGCTGTGGTTGATGAACGCATGCTCAATTATAAGGATACTGTTTATACCGCATTCAAGGAAGTACAGGATGCCCTTGTTGAGGAGAAGTGGCAGCATGAGTACATATCAGCCCGCAAGAATCAGCTGGAAGCGGCAAAGTTGAATCTTGATGAAGCCGGTTCCCGCTATTTGCAGGGGCTTGAAGATTACCTGCCTGTTCTCAGTGCATTGGTCAGCGTGCATGATCTTGAAATTAATATTGCCCAGGATGAGGCAGACCTGCTCAGCTACCGGGTTTCCCTGTACCGCGCCCTTGGCGGAACATGGACTGATTCTTTGGAAGACGGGGCAGAGCTGAAGCCTGAATCTGATGATGAAGTTGCAGCTATAGCAGCTGAAAAAACTGAAAATGAAATTGCTCCCGCAAAAGAGGGGATTTAGATATGGCTAAGAGAGTATGGTATTATATCAAGCAGATAGGCCTCAAAGGTGTTTTGCCTTTGTTGATTGTTGTGGCTGCGGTTCTCGGGGCCAAAGCCCTGCTTGCCACCAAACCGGTAGCAAAGAAAAAAGCTCCGGTGGTTTCCGCGCCTCTGGTCAATGTCAGCGTACTCGAAGTGAAGGATGTACATGTCTGGACCCCGGTTATGGGGACAGTTGAGGCGGCCCGTGAAATCAATCTTGAGCCGCAGGTCTCCGGCAGGGTTATTTCTGTAAGTGATTCCTTTATTCCCGGTGGTTACTTTGACAAGGGTGACGAAGTTCTGCGCATAGACCCGATTGATTATGAACTTGCCGTTCAGCAGCAGCAGGCCGTGGTTACAGATGCTGAATACAATCTCAAACTTGAAAGCGGTCAGCAGAGGGTTGCCGGGCGTGAATGGAAACTGCTCAAAAAATCTTCCGGTGGGACTGCGCAGGAAGCGGAACTTGCTCTGCGTAAACCCCATCTGCAAAAGGCGCAGGCCGATCTTTCTTCTTCTCTGGCGAAGCTTAAGCAGGCCCGTATCGATTTAGCCCGGACCCGTGTGCGGGCTCCTTTTGCCTGTATGGTGGTCAGCAAAAACGCCGATCTCGGTGCGCATTTGAGCCTTAATGAAACCATAGCCTCACTGGTGGGGACAGAAGAATTCTGGGTGGTTGTGTCCGTTCCAGTGGACCGCCTGTCCAGCATTGTGATTCCTAAGGCGGAAAACGGTTACAAAGGTGCCAAAGCCCGAGTTGTAATGGACAGCGGTAAAACATCCACTGAGCGCGAAGGGGAAGTGCTCCGCCTGCTACCTTCACTTGAGGAAAAGGGACGCATGGCCAGAGTTATAGTCTCAGTTAAAGATCCCCTCAATCTAAAAGGCGGGGAAGTACGTCCCCTGCTGCTGGGCAGTTACGTTAACGTCTATATTGATTCCGGTAAATTGGAGAAAGTGATTGCAATTCCGCGTACCGCTTTCCGTGATAATAATACCATCTGGGTGCTGAAAGAAGGCGGTCTGCTGGATATCCGTACTGTTTATCCCGTCTGGCGCGATCAGGACTATGTTTATCTTGATTCCGGTGTGAGCGATGGTGAAAAGTTGGTTGTGACCGATATCTCCGCTCCCTTGCAGAATATGAAACTGCGTGAAAACGGTTCCGGTTCCATGAAAAGAAAGGTGAACGGTAATGGCTGAACAAAATAAATCAAAGGGGCCTATTGCATGGATGGCCGGGAATCCGGTGGCCTCCAATCTCTTGATGATTATCCTGCTGGTCGGCGGACTGGTCATGGGGCTGAACATCAAGCAGGAGATTTTTCCTGAATTCACCACTGATACGGTTACAGTCAATGTGATCTACAGCGGAGCCAGTCCTGAAGAGGTTGAGCAGGGAATCGTGCTGGCTGCTGAAGAGGCAATCATCGGCCTCGACGGGGTAAAGGAAGTTTCCTCTACCGCAGCGGAGGGCGGTGCTTCTATTATTGCTGAGGCTATTGAAGGTTATGACCTGCAAAAGTTGAGTCAGGACATCAAGAGTGAAATTGATAGAATCACTTCTTTTCCTGAGGAAGCCGAGGACCCGGTTATCAGTGTTGCCTCGCACAAACGCGGGGTCCTTTCACTTATGGTTTACGGGGATACTGACCAGCTTGCTTTGCGTAAAGTTGCCGAGCAGTTGCGTGAGGAATTGATCGGCAATCCGGGCATAACCCAGGTGGAGCTGGCCGAGGCCAGCGGTTTGCAGATTACTATTGAGATTCCGCAGGACAAGCTGCGCGCTTACGGGCTGACGCTTTCCGATGTGGCGGATACCCTTGCCAAAACTTCCGTGGAGCTTCCCGGCGGCGGCATCAAGACCGAGGGCGGAGAAATTCTGGTCCGGTTCAAGGAACGCCGGGACTATGCCCGTGAGTTTGCGCGTGTTCCAATTGTTACCGGTGACGACGGCACTCAGGTGTTGCTGGAGGATATTGCCGAGGTTAAGGAAGATTTTCAGAATGACGACATCGTAACGACTTTTGACGGCAAGCCTGCGGTGCGTATTGAGGTATACCGTATCGGCGACCAGACTCCAATCGATGTTTCCGATGCCGTACATGAAGAGCTGGAGGCCTTTAACAAGAGCCTGCCTGCGGGAGTTCATGTCGGAATTCGTAATGACAGTTCCGATATCTTCCGCCAGCGTATGGACCTGCTGCTGCGCAACGCCTATATGGGGCTTGGCCTTGTCTTCGTTTTTCTGGCCCTGTTTCTGGAACCCCGTCTGGCTTTCTGGGTTTCCATGGGAATCCCCATCTCATTCTTGGGCGGTATGCTCATCCTTGCTCCCGCGGGTGCCAGTATAAACATGGTTTCCATGTTCGCTTTCATTATCTCGTTGGGGATCGTGGTGGATGATGCAATTGTTGTCGGTGAAAATGTCTATACCATGCGTCAGCAGGGCATGAGCTGGATAGAATCAGCCTGTGAAGGTGCCAAGCGTATCGCCATGCCGGTTACATTCAGTGTGTTGACCAACATTGTGGCTTTCATGCCCATGTTTTTTGTACCCGGTGTGATGGGGAAGATTTTCAAGGTCATTCCGCTGGTTGTATGTAGTGTTTTCTTTGTCTCATTGCTGGAATCCCTTTTTGTGCTTCCCGCCCACCTTGGGCACGGTAGTGAACGTAAGCCCGGCAAGATAATGGGGGCTGTGCTTCATTATCAGCGGATGGTTTCCAATGGGTTGCTCCGTTTTGTTAATAAAGTCTACAGGCCTTTTCTCGACCGGGCGGTGAACTGGCGTTATCTTACTGTGGCTCTCGGGGCAGCATGCCTGATTGTTTCTTTTGCTTATATCAAGAGTGGACGTCTCGGTTTTACCATGTTCCCAAAAATTGAGTCCGATTATGCCTATCTCACTGTGGACCTGCCGTACGGAACAGCCAAGGAAGTTACCCAGAAGGTTCTGGACAAGGCTGTTGCCGCAGCGGAAAAGGTTGCCGCAGAAAATGGCGGCGATAAGCTTGTTGAAGGGATTTATGCCAAGATCGGCGGTTCGGGAAGGCGCAGTACCAGCGGCAGTCATGTCCTCAAGGTGCAGGTTTTTCTAACGGATGGTGATACAAGACCGATTCATACCGATGAATTTGTAAGTATGTGGCGGCGCAACCTTGGGCCCATTCCAGGTGCAGAGTCTGTGCTCTTTGAGTCTGACCGGGGCGGTCCCGGTTCAGGAAGTTCTCTTGAAATAGAACTCAGCCACAGTGATATTGAAGTACTGAAAAAGGCTTCCGCCGATCTTGCTGAGGCTTTGAGTTCTTACCCCAAGGTCAAGGATATTGATTCCGGGTATTCGCCGGGTAAAAGGCAGTTGGATTTTGAACTTCTGCCGGCCGGGCGCAGTCTCGGGTTGACTTCGCGCAATGTTGCCAACCAGATTCGAGCTTCATATTACGGGGCGCAGGTCCTTCGTCAGCAACGCGGACGAAACGAAATTAAAGTTATGGTCCGTCTTCCGGAAACGGAGCGGTCTTCCAAGTATGATTTTGAAGAGTTGATGATCCGCACTCCGGACGGAATAGATGTTCCCCTGCGTGAGGTAGTGAAAATCAAGGATGGCCGGGCATACACATCCATTGACCGTCGTAACGGACGCCGTGTTGTCTCTGTAGAGGCGGATGTTAACCCGCGTAAGGAGACAGCACAGATTATTGCTGATGTTGTGGCTAATGTTATTCCCCGTCTTAAAGCGGACTATCCCGGCCTCGGTTACTCCCTTGAGGGCAAGCAGGCTGATATGCAGGAAAGTACCGAGAGCCTGATTTCCGGTCTGCTTATGGCTATGATGGTTATCTACGCACTGCTGGCGATTCCGTTCCGCAGTTATTTTCAGCCGCTTATCGTAATGCTTTGCATCCCTTTTGGTATTGTCGGGGCGGTCATCGGGCATGCTCTGCTGGGCTACAGCCTCAGTTTGATGAGTCTGTTCGGTATTGTTGCCCTGTCCGGGGTTGTGGTCAACGATTCGCTGGTTTTCATTGATTACGTGAATATCCAGCGGCGCAAGGGGCATTGTGCCTATGATGCTGTCCTTGAGGCTGGCACAGCCCGTTTCAGGCCGATTATGCTGACCACCCTGACCACGTTCGGTGGGTTGGCTCCTATGATTCTTGAAACTTCAAGACAGGCCAAATTCCTGATTCCCATGGCTGTTTCTCTGGGATTCGGCATCCTCTTCGCAACCGGGATTACCCTTTTACTGGTGCCGGCATTTTATATGATCTTTGAGGACGTGAGGCTGATGCTGCGCAGGTTTTTCCGTCTTTCAGACAAGAATATGCATGCTGACGGGGTCACAGAGCACTTCCCGGTTACTGAATGCAAACATAAGCCGGAATAAGCAATGCGGAATAAATTCCTGTCCGGTTTTTCCGGGCGGGAGTTTATTCGCGGTAAGTTACTTTTTCCAGAGCGTAGATTATATTCGGATCGTATTGTGTGGATTCGCTGTACAGGATTTTCAGGGCTTTGACTGTGGGCATGCTTTTTTTACCCGGACGTCCCATGGTCATAGCGACATAGGAATCCACCGCTCCGCATAGTTTTCCCAGCCATGAAAGATTATTATTGGTGACCCCTCGCGGGTAACCGGAACCGTCCAATCTTTCATGGTGTTCCAGTATGGCCCGCAGGGCGTTTTTGCTTAAACTGTTGGTTAAGCTCAGAACTTCTACAGAACTGATCGGATGGTAGCGGATGCGTTTCTGTTCATCAAGGGAAAGGCAGAACTCCTTGCCCAGTACAAATTCAGGTAGATTGGATAACCCAATATCACACAGGAACAGGGCGAAAAGCGCATCAACGAAAATATTGACATCAGGTTTTATTTCGCGGGCATGCAGGAGAACAGCGGCACCGATTACGCCGTTGGAAAGAGCTTTGTTGACCAGTGAATGCTGTGAATCCAGCATTGGAATCATCATCCAGAGCAGATCCGAATTCTCATGAAGCAACTCCCCCACGGCTGTAAGGGTCTTTTGGAAATTTTTAAAATGCAGTTTAATGGAATCCGTATAGATTTTGTCGACGTTTTCCCGCAGTCCTTCAATTAATAGTGCTGCCAGTTCCTTCTCGGGGATGGAATGCGAAATATCGCTTATGACTACGGGAAGATGGGGCAGGAAATAAGGTCGGCATTGAGTTATATCAGTGAATTTGATGAAGATCAGCCCTTGTTCGCAATCTTCTGCAATGGCCTGTTTCTCTGCGGAAATAATGGTTTTTCCCGGAATCGTTATAGGGGTGAACCGTCCATTGGACGAGTTCATCCTGTACAGGCTGAATGGAAGACTGCTTTTAGGAAGTATCTTGAATATGGCTTCCGTAATGGAACAGAAGCTTTCTTCAATTAATTTAGAGTCATCAATAGCACTCATAGCCGACCCACCTCAAAATGACAGCATTAAATAAAATTATAATGCATTACGTTAATTTATATTCCCGACCTTATGGTACGCTTATCACTAAATGCTGTAAAAACGCAATATCTCGGGTTGTTAAGTGCATATCCATGGGCCTAATGATTGCTTGAGAAAAATTATCATATAAATAAAATGGTTATACGTAGAATAGTTTGACCGCACGTGCTTTTTGGGGATAATCATAATCAAAAATAATTTTACCGTGATCTGTAGTAACTTGCCATTCCGGTTCTACTAGGACTATGTTGAACAATTGTGAGGCTGATATAATATCTGCTGATAATTTTGACTTTGTTGACGAGCACGGTATCATATACTTAATTACGTTCATCTTACGATATTCTTTTTTTTGAAATACTGAGTCCTCCATATCCGTTTCGGGGGAAAATCGGGAGATAGCTTGGATAGTCTGTTTAGTCCGTCATCAATCGCCGTTGTAGGCGCTTCATCTGTTTCCGGGAAAATAGGAAACACCATTCTGTCCAACCTGCAGAGCGCAGGGTATGCCGGCAGCTTGTATCCGGTCAATCCCCGTGGCGGAAATGTCTGCGGTCTTGAGGCCTGCAGGAAAATTTCTGAAATAGGCCATTCAGTTGATTTGGCCGTCATAGCCGTTCCCCGTGATGCCGTCCTTGGTGTTTTCAGGGAGTTGCTGGATCTGGGGGTGGGGTCTGTTGTTATCGTCAGCGCCGGATTTAAAGAGGTTGACCATGAAGGCTGGCTGATGGAAGCGGAACTTGCGGAGCTGGCAAAGGAGAATAATGTCAATCTGCTCGGCCCAAACTGTCTTGGTCTGATCAACTCGCGGGGCGGAGTTAATGCTTCCTTTGCCACCGGAAATCCTCATCCCGGAAGTATGGGATTTTTTTCGCAGTCAGGTGCTCTTTGCGTTGCTGTTCTTGACTGGGCTTTGGGCACTAAAATCGGTTTTTCAAAATTCGTGAGTCTTGGTAACAAGGCCGTGATCAATGAAGCTTCCATGCTGGAGTATCTGGGCAATGATTCTGATACCAGAGTCATTCTCGGCTATGTGGAAAATATTGAAGACGGCCGTGAATTTATGAAGCAGGCCGCAAAGGTCTCCATGAAGAAGCCCGTGCTGATGATGAAGGCCGGTACCACTCCAGCCGGGGCAAGGGCTGCCTCTTCGCACACCGGAGCCATGGCGGGTTCCGACCGGGCCTGTGATGCTGCTTTCCGCCAGTCCGGTGTAATCCGTGTGGATAAGCTGGATGAACTTTTCAACCTTGCCAAGGCTTTTTCCATGCAGGAATTGCCGCAGGGACCCAACCTCGGCATTGTGACCAATGCGGGAGGACCCGGTATCCTCGCCGCTGATGCCTGCGGGGAGTCTGTCATGCGTATGCCTACATTCTCCCCCTCCACCATTGGTGAGCTTCAGCGTATGCTGCCCGGTTATGCTTCCCTTTATAACCCGGTGGATCTGCTCGGTGATGCCGATGCTGAAAGTTATGGGCGGGCTGTACGTATTGTGGGGCATGATCCCGCGATTAACAGCCTGCTGATAATTATTGCGCCAAGTGTCAATCTTGATCTTACCTCGGTTGCAAAGGCCGTGACTGAAGGGATGTCCGAGGTCAATAAGCCGGTTTTCTGCTGCCTGATGGGGCGCAAGAACAGCGACGCCGCGCGGGATATCTTTGCAGAAGCCGGGATTCCGGTATATGACTTTCCCAAGCAGGCGGTCAGGGCAATGGACTGCATGTACAAATACGCAGTCTGGAAAGGGCGCCCTCCGCGTACCTTCATCACCCCTGAACACGATGTTGAAGCCGCACGTAAGGTAGTGGATAATGTCCTGCGTTCAGGACGTGCCGAGCTCGTTGAGTTTCAGGCCCGGGACATTGTTACTGCTTACGGCCTGCCCACTCCTGAAGCTGATCTTGCCCGTTCCGGTGATGAAGCGGTAAGCATAGCCGAACAACTTGGTTATCCGGTGGTGCTCAAGATTGCTTCTCCCGAAATTTCGCATAAATCCGATGTAAACGGAGTTCGTGTGGGATTAAGTTCCGCTGAAGAAGTGCGGGCTGCTTTCTGGGACATTACTGCCCGTACCCAGCGCTTACGTCCCGATGCTTATATTGCGGGTTGCCTGGTGCAGCAGATGGCATCCCCTGAATCGCGTGAAGTCATAGTCGGATTTCGCAGGGACAAACAGTTCGGTCCGCTGCTGATGTTCGGTCTTGGCGGGGTTTACGTAGAGATCTTAAAGGATATTTCATTCCGTTTGGCTCCTCTTTCGGTGGAGGATGCCGGAGATATGGTCCGGGAAATCCGGTCCTACATGCTTTTGAAGGGAGTCAAGGGGGGCGAGCCCGTTGACTTTGAGGCTATTACCGATGTTTTGATCAGGATGTCTTGTCTTGCAAGTGATTTCCCTGAGATTTATGAAGCAGAATTCAATCCTGTGCTTGTCAGCTCGGACGAGGCTCTGGTTGCCGATGCCCGGATGACTGTTGTCGACATTTCCGCAGAGGGGTCCATCCAGCCGGATGAGCTTGAATAAGGAGGCATAGATGGTAGGTATATATATAGGTTCCACAACCGGGTATTCCGGCAAGAACCTTCTGGCCATGTCCTTGGGCCTTAAATTCCGCAACAGCGGATTTAATGTAGGCTATATGAAGCCTGTAGGGGCTGTTCCGCATATGGACAGCGGAAAACCCGGTGACGCAGACGCGGCTTTTATCCAGCAGGTGCTGGGTCTTGAGCAGGATCCGGTCAAGGTTACCCCGGTGCTGGTCACCCGCGATTTCACCATTAAGGCTTTTTCCGAAGATATGGGCGACCTCATGCCTTCTGTTGTTGAGTCCTATGAGGAGCTGAGTGCTGATAAGGATGTTATGATTATCGGCGGTTCCGGCAGCTACCTGAGTTCCGGCACTTACTGCGGGGTCAGCGGGCCTGACGTGGCCCGTGCGCTCGGAGCCAAGACTGTTCTCGTGGACCGCTACAGCAGCGAACTTCATTACGATTACGTGCTGCGGGTCCATAAAGAGCTTGGCGATGATTTTTTAGGTGTCGTTTTCAATGATGTTCCGGAACACTACATGGATGAGTTGACTTCTCTGATTATTCCCTTCCTTGAAAAGAGGGGAGTCAAAGTTCTTGGAATCATTCCCCGTGACCCGCTTATGGGAGCTATCAAGGTCAGCGATCTTGCAGAACGGCTTTTCGGAAAAATTATTTCCGCCCATGCCAAGGCAGACCGGGTGGTGGAAAATTTTCTCATCGGGACCATGCAGGTGGAAAACTTCATCACCCATTTTCGGCGGCATAAGAATTCTGCGGTTATTGTCGGGGGGGACCGGGCGGATGTTCAATTGGTGGCTCTTGAAGGGAATTGTCCCTGCCTAATTCTGACCGGAAATCTTTATCCGAACGACATTATTCTGACCCGCTCTGAAGTATTGGAAATTCCTGTTATTGTCGTGCGTGATGATACATATGCAGTGGCCAAGAAGATGGAAGCGATTCAGGAAAGCTATAAGCTCAGGGATATGATCAAGATTAATCACGGAGCCGGGCTGGTCAATTCCGAATTGGATTATGACTATCTTTATGATGAACTGGATCTATGATAACCTGTCGTGTTGGTAGGTAATATGTCCTACTGTTAGAGTAGGAATAAAAAAATCGTTAACTTTTGAAAAGTAGTCAAATGGAGCTGCTTTTTATAAGGTGAATACGATTTATCGTGTTGATATATAATTGTTTTTTTGAAGGGTGGTGGCTTGTTTATCAGGCTGCCACCCTTTTTGTTATCGAAAAAATACTCGCCCAAACCCCTCGGATGCTATTGTCCTACTTTGTAAAATGTGCCAATTAACTTGCAGATATAAGGCCGGATGGGTCTCCGGCCTTAGGTGTGACGAGGTTTGTTTCGACCAAAGACGGGACTATTGTTGGTTAGAAAACTAGGGTGCACTGCACCCTGAAAACCGAGTTGATTCGGAATATTGGCGGATAGGCCGGATCTTCGGAATGAGGAGGCGTGAGATGCCTGATGCGTCCACGTGGGATTGGAATCCCGGTAGGCGAGAGGTCCAGGACACTGGATCCTGGTCTGATAAATTTGAGTGGGTGGAAGAATTCCATGCCAGCCCCGACGGTGAAAAGGTCGGTGCTGTTGTTAATAAAGGCGAATTGGAATTCACTGCTTGCGTCAACGGTGAGATTTGGGAAGAAGCATACGACAGGATTTTCTATCCCAAATTCGCACCTGACGGCAGGTTCACAGGTATTGCCCAGCAGATGGGTGAATGGACTCTGTCTGTTGACGGCGAGCACTGGCCGGAAAATTACGGCTATATCTGGAAGACTACCTTCGGCCCTGAAGGCTCCATTATCTGTGCTGTGCAGCAGGATATGGAATACGGCATGGGCGTGGACGGTGTCCTCTGGGAAAACTTCTTTGAGAGCGCAAACAACTTTACTGCTGGTGGAGACGGTAAGTCCACCGCTGCTGTAGTTCAAGTTACCTCAATGCCGCAGGCTGATATTGAAACTTTCCAGAAAGGTATTTTTACCGTTGCGGTAAACGGCACCGCTTGGGATAGTGTTTTCATGAACTGCTACACTCCGGTATTTGATGCCAAGTGTGAAAAGGTTGCCTGTCAGGTAAGAAAGACTCTTTATGATTATACCATCGCAGTTGATGGAAAAATCTGGCAGCGCGAATACCAGTGCGTCTGGGCTCCCTGCTTTAACCCTGCAACCGGTGCTCTCGTAGCTCCTGTTCGTCTGGGCGGAAAGTGGGGTATGGCTCAGGATGGCGAGCTGATCTGGAAGAACAACATGGCCAACTGCTGGCATCAGCAGTTCAGTGCTGACGGTTCCAAGCTTTGGGCTATTGTGGCTCCTTCCTTCGGTAACTTCACTGTAGCTGTTGACGGTAAGCCTTGGTCCATTACTGCACCCGTTGTTATCGATCTGGCTGTGAGCCCCGATGGCAACCGTGCTGCAGCACTGGCCAAAGACGGTTACGACTATACCGTTCTCTGTGACGGTAAGGTGTGGCCCGGCGTGTTCCAGATGGCCTGGAAGCCTGTATTCAGTCCTGATAGCACCAAGGTAGCATCCAAGGTTGAAAAGAATGGCCGTTTTACCGTTGTCCTCGATGGCAAGCCTTACGGTCAGGATTTTGATCAATGCTGGGAACCTGCTTTCAGTCCGGACAGTTCCAAAGTCCTCATTCGTGCAATTGACGGCGGCAAATATGTACGCATCGTTGCCGATGTAAGCGAATTCTAAAAACCGGAGGAATTACACATGAATAGTGTTTATGCATTCGTTGTTGGTCCTCTGGCATGGTTCGCCTGGGGCGTGTTTGTTCTCGGTTCCCTGTACAGGCTGTTCTCCATGTATCAGCTTGCCAAAGCCAAAGACGGTTCTTCCCTGTATTTCATGAGTTTTAAATGGAGCTTCCGCTCCATCATGGCATGGATGAATCCTACCGGAACTCTCGGTTGGCAGCGCAATCCCTGGACTGCGATGGTAACCTTTGTTTTTCATATCTGCCTTGTCATTGTCCCCCTCTTCCTGCTGGGACACGTAGTTCTCTGGGATCAGTTTTTCGGCATCAGCTGGCCGACCCTCCCGGATAACATCGCTGACATCATGTCTATTCTGGTAGTTGTCTGCTGTATTTACTTCGGTGCACGTCGGTTTCTGCAGAGAGACGTTGCCTACCTGACCACCGCCAAGGACTGGATTGCACTTGCCGTGCCTTCCCTCGTGTTCCTGACCGGCGTTCTGGCTTACCATGAAATCGGTGATGCCAAGGTTATGCTCATTCTGCATATCATCTGCGGTGAACTCATGCTCGTCAGCATTCCTTTCACCCGTTTGAGCCACATGCTGTTCGGCCTGTTCACCAGAGCCTATATGGGTTCCGAGTTCGGCGGTGTCCGTAACTGCAAAGACTGGTAACCACTTCCCGCAAGGAGTACTGAAAAATGACATTCGACAGGAAAATCGAAGACGCAGGACTCGAGCGGGGTGTTTCCCGCCTGACTCCAGAACGTATCGAAAATACTCTTAAGCAGGTTATTGAAGGAGAAGCCGGCGCAAAGCTCAAGGTCTATGCTGAGACCTGTATGCGTTGCGGCATGTGCTCCGAAGCCTGCCATTACTATATGTCCCATGAAGGTGATCCCAGCTATTCCCCAGCCGGTAAAGTTCACCAGACTCTGGGCAAGATTTTGCGTAAGAACTACAAAATCACTGCAGATGAAATCTATGAGATGGCTCAGATAGCTTACACCGAGTGTAACCTCTGCCGCCGTTGCGTACATTTTTGCCCCCTTGGTATTGATACCGGTTACATCATGAGCATGGTGCGCCGCATGTGCCACAAGCTCGGTGTCACTCCGCAGTACATTCAGGATACAGCACATTCCCATTCCGCAACCATGAACCAGATGTGGCTCAAGGATGATGAATGGCCGGATACCCTGCAGTGGCAGGAAGATGAAGCCCGTGATGAAATGCCCAACCTGCGCATTCCGCTGGATAAAGAGGGTGCGGAAATCTACTATTCCGTTATCGCGCCGGAACCCAAGTTCCGTACCCAGCTGATTTATCAGGCAGCATACATCTTCAACGAAGCCGGAGTTGACTTCACCATGCCCATCGAGCCGGGCTGGGATAACTCCGATATGTGTATGTTCACAGGTGATTTCGAAATGATGGGTCGTCTCAAGAAACGTCATTTTGAATCTGCTCTTGATCTTAAATGTAAGCGTATTGTCATGGGTGAGTGCGGTCACGCATTCCGTTCTATTTACGATCAGGGTAACCGCTGGGATGCATGGGATATGTATCCAATTGAAGTCGTTCACTCTATTGAGTTTTTCTGGGAGCTTTTTGAAGCCGGAAAAATCAAGCTGCGTGAAAAATTCAAAGAGCCCATCACCATTCATGACCCATGTAACGTCATCCGTGGCCGTGGTCTGATGGAACAGTCCCGTAAACTGGCTCACGCAATCTGCGAAAACGTTGTTGAAATGACCCCCAACCTTGAGCACAACTACTGCTGTGCTGCAGGCGGAGGTGTCATCAACTGCGGTCCTCCGTTCAAGAATGTCCGTATGAAAGGGAATAAGATCAAGGCTGAGCAGTTGAAAGCAACAGGCGTGAATACCATTCTCGCTCCTTGTCATAACTGCCATGGCGGACTTGAAGACCTCGTTCATTACTATGAACTTGGTATGGACATTAAGTTCTTCGGTGACCTTATCTATGATCTTATGGAAAAGCCTGAGGAATAGGAGGAAGATTACAATGTATAAAAGAGTATTCTCTATCGCGGTCATTGCCGCATGTGTCTTTCTCTATATGATTCCCGCATTCTGCCAGGAGGACATAACCTCTTTGCTGGATCCGGCTTTCCCCAAACACGAAAGACCTGCTGCAGTGTTCGCGCATGACGCACACAATGAAAAGGCCGGTATCGAAGACTGCGCTGTATGTCACCACGTCTGGGAAGACGGAAAGATCGTCGAAGGCGAGTCTTCCGAAGACCAGAAATGCTCCGACTGCCACGCAGTTAAACCTGAAGCCGGAAAAACAGGTCTGCGCAATGCTTATCACAAGCTTTGCACCGACTGCCATGTAAAAGAAGAGAACGGTCCCGTATCCTGCGCCGGTTGCCACCCCAAAGGCGGCGCTGCCCCTGCAGAACATTAAGATCAAGTCTCAAATCATCAAGAAGGCCGCCCCAAGGGGTGGCCTTCTTTTTTGTCTACGCAATCTAATCAAATATTGACATTGTTGAGTTGTTGAGTTTTAAAAGTGATTATGAAAAAAATAATATTGTTATGTGCGTTGTTGGCAGTGGTTTCCTGTGCGCCTCGCACGGGCTTGAAAAATCAAAATCTACAAACGTTAAATCCGGTTGAGTTGCGAATGGTAATCGCGGAAATGCCTAAGGGGGCGGACCTGCATACTCATTTGTCCGGCATTCCATATGCGGAAGATTATCTAAAGTGGGCGGCTGATGATAACGCCTGTATCGTCAAAAGTAGCGGAAAGATTGTAGCAGGTCCTTGCGGTGACGGAACTCTTGCAGCCAAGGACGCATACTCTAATGCTAAGATATGGAACATGGCCGTAAGCGGGTTATCAGTCAGAGAAAACAGGCGTGATAACCAACTTTGGGGGCATGATCAGTTCTTTGGGGCTTTCGGAAAAATGGGTGTTGCCAAGTACAACACGGGAAGGTTGTTAGCCCACGCTGCCAAGCAGG